>CAIXZC010000111.1 GCA_903923815.1 uncultured Myxococcales bacterium | reverse complement strand
CGCCAGCTCTACCAGGAGATCACCCAGGAGCGCGAAAGCCTCCGGGCGGCCGTCTAGATGCTGCCCGTCCCCAGCCACAGCCAAGGCCCCTTCCACCAGGAACGTCTGGCCGCCGAGGCCCTGGCCCGGGAGGCCGGCGTCAAGCTGCGGGCCGAATTCCACAGGCCGGGGGGGCCCCGGGGGGCGCAGCAGGACTGCCCCGCGGACCGGGAGGTGGAGCTGCTCCTGCGGACCCGCCTTGCGGCCCTCTTTCCCCAATACGGCGTGCGCGGCGAGGAGGCCCGGGAGCTGAACCTCCCCCCACCCCAGCCCGGCGGCCTGTCCTGGATCATCGACCCCAATGATGGCACCGCGGCCTTCATCCAGGGCTGGCGCGGCCCCACCGTCTGCATCGGGCTGGCGGGCCGCCAGGGGCCCGTGCTGGGGGTCATCTACTCGTATTTGGAGCGCTGCGGTCAGGGCGACCTGCTGTCCTGGGCCCAGGGCGAGGCGCTGCTGCGCAACGGCCAACCCCTGACGCCCCCCCAGGCCCCCGCACCCCTGGTCATCAGCCCCGTGGCGGACGTCCTGCCCGATGCCCTGCTGGCCCCCCTTCCCCACCCCTTCGTGTGCACCCCCGGGACGGCCTGGCGCCTGGCCCTGGCCGCCGCCGGTGACGCCCGCACGGCGGTCACCTGCTCCAACCCCAAGGAGTGGGACCTGGCTGCCGGTCACGCCCTGCTGACGGGGGCGGGCCGCAGCCTTCACCTGATGGCCGGAGGGCTGCCCGTCTACGACGAGGTGGCCCCGCGCTTCGGGGACTGCGCGGCGGGGGAGAACCAGCCGTCACTGCACCTGGCGACCCTGGACTGGACCTGGCTGCGCTGCGGACTGCCCGAGCACCGCCAGCCCCTGGACCCCATCCTGCCCGCGCCGGGCCTGGCCCTGGACGACCCTCCGTCCCTGGCCCGGGCCTGCGGTTGCCTGGTGGGGATGCTGACGGGAGACAACCTGGGGGCCACCCTGCCGGGCCACCGGCGGCTGCTGCCGGGCCAGCCCACGGAACTGGGCGAGGCGGCGCTGCTGCTGGGGCGAAGGCTGGCCGGATCCGCTTACTTCGTGCGCGGCTTGGACGGACAGGGCGGCTTGGACGGACAGGGTGGCTTGGACGGACAGGGCCTTCTGCTGGCTGTGCCGTTGGCTTTGTACCTGGCCCCCCGGGGCCTGCCGGCGGTGGCTGCGGCTGCCCGGGCGCAGGCTTTGGCCGGCGGCGCCGATCCCCTGGCGGCCGACGCCTGCGCCGCCCTGGCGGTGGGGTTGGCCTGTGCCCTTCAGGGCGAGACCACGCCCCAGGCCATCCACTACAACACGCTGGACTTTGCCCGCAGCGCGGGCCTGGCGGCCGCCGTCCTGGGGGCCCTCAAGGCCGCCCCCCAGGCCCCCCTGACCTCACACCCCGGGGCCGACCTGCCGGCCCTGGACGCGCTGCAAAATGCGTTTTTCCAATTGCTGCACAGTGGGGGCCCCGTCCAGGCCCTGGAGGGCACCTGTGGGCTGGGTGGCCAAACGTCTCTGCTGGGGGCCTCGGCCCTGGCCCTGATGGGCGCCGCCCGGGGGCTGCTGGACCTGCCGCGCCATTGGACCCTGGCGGTGCTGGCCTGCCGCGCCCTGCCGGGCACGCCCTGGCCCCGACCTCGGCACCTGCGGCCCACGGACGCGCTGGTCCTGGCCGAGCGCCTGCTCATCCGGGGGCGGGCAGATTCCTGAACATGAAGTAGGCCGCCGCCACCAGACAGAGGGACGCCCACAGGTAATCCATGGTGGGCTTCTCCTTCATGTAGAAGGTGCTGAACAGCACGAAGACCACCATGGTGATGACCTCCTGGATGACCTTGAGCTGCCCCAGCGAGAAGTAGCGAAAACCGATGCGGTTGGCGGGCACCTGCAGGCAGTACTCGAAGAAGGCGACCAGCCAGGACAGGGCGATGGCGATGATGAGGGGCTTGTTCTTCAGGTCCTTCAAGTGCCCATACCAGGCGTAGGTCATGAAGACGTTGGAGAACAGCAGCAGCACGACGGGAAGAAAGCGTTCCATGATTTGCTCCAGGGTCAGGTCCGGAACACCAGGGCCAGGGCGTTGCTGGCCACGGCCTTGAGGCGCAGCAGGATGTTCACCACCAGCCCCATGCCGCCGTCCAGGCCCAGCAGCGAGAAGACCAGCGCGCCGGCGCCCTCGGTGACGCCGATGCGGGTGGGGAAGATCATCACGGCGATGGCCGCCACGCTGGTGGCGCCGTACACCACCGCGCAGGTGGCGAAGCTGTAAGGCAGGCCCACCAGGACGCAGGCCGCCCAGACCCCCGCCCAGCTTGCCAGCCGGGCCAGGAACTGATAGCCGAACACCGCCGCGAAGGCCCCTGGCCGCTCCCGCCAGTAGACCTGGATCTGATGGTCCATGCCCTTGGCCTTCTCCAGCAGGGCCTCCGGAGACTGCCCCGCCAGCCGGATGAGCTTGATGAACCGCGCCCCCAGCTCCATCATGCCCCGGCGCAGCAGCACCCACAGGATGACGAAGGGCAGGAAGGCCAGCACGCAGGCCAGCAGGGCCAGCCACAGCTCCTGGCGCTGGATGACCGTGGGCAGCACGAAGCCCAGGGCCACCGCCAGCAGGGCCGCCCCGGGTCGGGTGATCTTGAAGGCGTAGTTCCACACCACCGTGGCGGTGACGGCGTCCGCCGTGTCGGTGTGCTTGCGCAGCATGGCGCCCTTGGTGACCTCGCCCATTTCGCTCAGGGCCAGCATGTTCACCAGGGCCCCGGTGCAGCTTATGGCCAGCACCCGCAGGAAGCCCACCCGGGCGCGCAGCCCCACGGCCAGGGCCGCCGCATCGAACAGGTTCTCCAGGAGGCCCGTCAGCAGCAGCAGCGCCGCCCCCGCCACCCCCACGCTGGCAAAGGCCAGCCCCACCTTGTCCCAGCCAATCACCTGCAGGGCCCACAGCACCGCAGCCACAGCGGCCAAAGAAAACGCCGGCTTGTAGAAGCGTCCCACCACCCGGCCCAGATAGTGGGCCCTGTTCTTGGTCTCAGTCATGGCGGCTACCCCAGGCCCACATCAAGGATCATCATCACCATGAAGCCCAGGATGGCGCCCATGGTGGCCAGGTCGTTGTTGCCCTCCCGCTGGGCCTCGGGGATGACCTCCTCCACCACCACGTAGACCATGGCGCCGGCAGCGTAGGACAGGGCCCAAGGAAGGATCGACGTGAGCTGGGTGACGGCCACCGCCCCCAGGACACCGGCGACGGGCTCCACCAGCCCGGAGAGCTGCCCGTAGAAGAAGGCCTTGCGCCGCGTGAAGCCTTCGCGCCGCAGGGGCACGGACACCGCCGCCCCCTCGGGGAAGTTCTGGATGCCAATGCCCAGCGCCAGCGCCATGGCCCCCGCCAGGGACGCCTCCGGCATGCCCGCCGCCGCCGCCCCGAAGGCCACGCCCACGGCCAGCCCCTCGGGGATGTTGTGCAGGGTGATGGCCAGCACCAGCAGGATGCTGGACTTCCAGGAGGTCTTGACGCCCTCCTGCACCTCGCCCCGCGCAAAGAAGTGCAGGTGGGGCAGCAGCCGGTCCATCAGGCGCAGCGTCAGGGCCCCACCAAGGAAGCCCCCCGCCGCCGGCACCCACGCGGGCAGGCTGCCGTGCTCCGCCATGGCGATGGCGGGCTGCAGCAGGGACCAGAAGCTGGCCGCCATCATGACCCCCGCCGCGAAGCCCAGCATGGCGTCCAGCAGGCGCCGGTTCATGTTCTTGAAGAAGAACACCATGCCGGCCCCCAGGGCCGTCAGCCCATAGGTGAAGCCGGTCCCCACCAGGGCCTGTACCGCAGGCGTCAGGCTGCCAATTGCCTCCAGCATCTTTCACCCCGTTCAACCGTCGTCAGGCCCAGCATTCAGGCCGCGATGGCGCCAATATAGTCCAATTCGACGTCACCGCCAGAACTCTTGCAGCCCCCGCAGCCCCCATTTTTTCCACCCCCCCAGGCAAGCCAACTGGCTGGCATTACAAGCCTTTTCCCCGCATGACCGCTGGCTTTGCGGGGTGGCCCCTCGGGGAAGCCAGATCAGTTTTGGGCCCCACCGGGGGGTAAGCCACCCTTGGCCGTTGCAACTTTTCGTCCCCAGGAAAGGGCCCGAAACGGGCACCATTTTGGGGCCGGAAAAACTGGCGAAACAGCGTTGAAATCCGCGCACATCCCTATGGGAATCAAGCGTTTTTTTCCACAGGATATCAACAGGCACCCCCTTCCGGACCCGCTTCGCCCCGAGCGATTTTTTTGGCCTGTTCCCGTCCAACCGGTAATTTTTTTTTTGGCGCCGAGATTCTCCATTGACGACCGGACGATAGGTGTTAGTTTTCGAGTCGTAACGGTTAGGGAGGCATCTCAACGATGCGTGTAGTGCTGGCTTACAACGCCAAACCCTCCGCCAGATCCAATATCAGATCTGAGAGGCCCCAATTTGTCGTCGAGGAAGAAGCGGAGCCTCCGCCCACTGTCCCGGGCGCGGCGGAAGATGATGACCGCTACGCCGAATGGGACGACCACGAAACCATCATAGCCGTCGCAGATGCCCTGGCATCTAAGTACGAGGTGCGCCTTGTGGAGGCCGGCCCGCGCTTTGCCCAGGGAATTCTGGCCGCTCGCCCGGACCTGGTCTTCAACATGTCCGAGGGTCTTGAGGGCGTCAGCCGCGAGGCCCTGGTGCCCGCCATCCTGGAGTTGCTGGGCGTGCCCTACACGGGCTCCGACCCCCTGACCCTGGCGCTGTGCCTGGACAAGGCCTGGACCAAGGTCATGCTGACCCACCATGGCGTGCCCAACGCGCCCTTCTTCCTGGTTGAGGAAGGCGCCCAGCCCCACATTCCCGAGAACTTCCCCCTGCCCGCCCTGGTCAAGCCCGTCCATGAGGGCTCCAGCAAGGGCGTGAAGGACGACCAGTTGGTGCGCACCCGCGCCGAAATGGAGGACCGCATCCGCCGCGTGGCCCGGGACTACCACCAGGGCGTCATCGTGGAAAGCTTCCTCCCCGGCCGCGAGTTCACCGTGGCGGTGCTGGGCAACGGCGCCAAGCTGCGCATCCTGCCCCCCGTGGAGATCCTCTTCGGCGTCTTCCCCGAGGGCGCCAACCCCATCTACTCCTGGGAAGCCAAGTGGATCTGGGACCGCCCGGAGAACCCCCTGGAGATCTTCAAGTGCCCCGCGGACCTCAACCCCTCGGACCTGGCCGCCATCCAGAAGGTCTGCGCCGACACCGTGCGAGTCCTGCGCATCCGTGACTGGGCCCGCGTCGACCTTCGCATGGACGCCAATGGCGTTCCCAATGTCATCGAGATCAACCCCCTGCCGGGTATCCTGCCCCGGCCCGAGATGAACTCCTGCTTCCCCAAGGCCGCCCGTGCCACGGGCATGCAGTACCAGGACCTCATTCTGGCGGTGGCCGACGCCGCCCGAGAAAGGCTGGGACTGTGAACATGAAGCA
Source organism: uncultured Myxococcales bacterium (assembly GCA_903923815.1). Taxonomy (GTDB): domain Bacteria; phylum Myxococcota_A; class UBA9042; order CAIXZC01; family CAIXZC01; genus CAIXZC01. The sequence goes on along the minus strand of CAIXZC010000111.1, from coordinate 28,509 downwards.
TGCAGTCCTGGTCACCTACAATCGCTCCTCCGGTCGCGGCGAGGTCTCCGAGGACTCCGTCGTGGAAGAGGCCCGCGACGTGGCGCTCGCGCTCAGCTCCAAGGGCTTCGCCGTGGAGACCCTGGCGGTGGACAGCTCGGACCTGCCCCGGCTGGGCGTCCGCCTTGGGCAGACGGGTCGCAATCTGGCCGTCTTCAACCTCTGCGAGGGCCTGGACGGGGACTCCTGCAAGGAACCCCTCTACGCCGCCTTCCTGGAACTGCTGGGCGTCCCCTTCACGGGCAACCGCCATGACGCCATGCGCCTGTGCCTGGACAAGGGCCTGTGCAAAAGCGTCCTGGCCAACGCCGGCGTACCCACCCCGGCCTACCGCGTCTTCAAGGCCCTGCCCGACGTCGAGGCCGTGGCCGACCTGCCCTACCCCATGATCGTCAAGCCCGCCCGCGAAGACGGCAGCCTGGGCATCGACGACGACTCCGTGGTGGCCTATCCCGCCGCCCTGCTGGGTGCCGTGGGCCGCGTCCTGGAGAACTTCGGACCCGCCATTGCCGAGGCCTACCTGCCCGGCCGCGAATTCAACGTCGGCGTCCTTGAGACCCCCGACGGCCCCCGGGCCCTCCCCGCCGCCGAGCTGGTCTACACCTACGCCCCGGGCAAGCCCCTGATCCTGACCCATCGGGCCAAGTGGATCACCGACGCCCCCGAGTACGGCCAAAGCGTCCCCCACTGCCCCGCGGAAGTGGACGAGCACCTGCGCGACGCCTTGGCCCACACCGCCGAGGCCGCCTTTCGGGCCCTTGGCTGCCGGCACTACGCCCGCGTGGACATGCGCCTGGACGCCGCCGGCACTCCCATGGTCATCGACCTCAACCCCAACCCGGACATCAGTGCGTCTGCCGGGCTGGCCAGGGCTGTCCGGGCTTCGGGCACGTCCTACGAAGATTTCATTCATACCCTGGTGGAGCAAGCATGGAACGGAAAATAACCTTCACGCCTATCATGGCCGGTGACACCCCCAAGCTGATTGAGGTCCTCACCTCCACCCCCACCTTCCGCCCGGGCGAGCTTGAGGTCGCCGCCGAGTTGATGGACAAGGCCATCGCCGAGGGCGAAGAGGCCTCCGGCTATTTCTTTGAGGTGGCCCGCGACGAAGAGGGCCCCATCGCCTTCTCCTGCTGGGGCCTCAACCCCTGCACCGAGCACACCTGGGACTTCTACTGGATGGGCACCCACGTCCGCGCCCGGCGCACCGGCGTCGCCCGGGCCCTCATGGCGCACCTGGAAGCCCACATCGCCGCCCGCGGGGGCAAGCTGGTCATCATCGAGACCGCCGACAACGAACCCTACGCCGCCGCCCGGACCCTGTACCTGTCCAGCGGCTACATTGAGGCTGCCACGATCAAGGATTTCTACCGTGAAGGTGAAGGCAAAGTCATCTTCACCAAGAAGCTGTGACGCCATGGCGCAAGGAGAACCCCCCAAAATGGAACTCTGGCAAAAGATCCTGGCCGCCTCCATCCGCACCGGCGCCGATCTGTCCCGCTTCTTCCCGGGCCTCGACACCTCGGAGATCGAGAAGGTGGCCGACGTCTACCCCATGTCCATCAACCCCTACTACCTGAACCTGGTTCAGTACGAGGGCGACCCCATCTGGCGTCAGTGCATCCCAGACCGGGCCGAGATGGAACCGGGCCTCTACGAAGATCCCCTCTCCGAAGAGAGCATGAGCCCCGTGCCCTATCTGGTGCACCGCTACCCTGACCGCGTCCTGTTCCAGGTCACCACGTCCTGCGCCATGTACTGCCGCTTCTGCACCCGCAAGCGCAAGGTCGGCAAGGACCAGTGCGGCGCCGTCACCGGGGCCGACCACACCCGCGCCATCGAATACATCGCCGCCCACCCCGAGATCCGCGACGTCGTCATGTCCGGCGGCGACCCCCTCATGCTGACCGACACCATCCTGGAGGACCTGCTGGCCCGCCTGCGCGCCATCCCCCATGTGGAGATGATCCGCATCGGCAGCCGCATGCCCTGCGTCCTTCCCCAGCGCATCACCCGCAAGCTGGTGAACATGCTGAAGAAGTACCACCCGCTGTACCTGAACACCCACTTCGAGCACCCCAGCGAGCTCACCGACGACGCCGCCGAGGCCCTGTCCCGCCTGGCCGACGCCGGCATCCCCCTGGGCAACCAGTCCGTCATGCTGCGCGGCGTGAACGAGAAGCCCGAGGTCTTCAAGGAACTGAACCGCAAGCTGCTGGCCAACCGCGTGCGCCCCTACTACATCTACCAGGCCGACCTGGTCGAGGGCACGGGCCACTTCCGCTGCAGCATCGACGATGGCCTCAATGTGGTGAGGGGGCTTCGGGGGCACACCTCCGGCATGGCCGTCCCCCAGTTCGTCATCGACGCCCCCGGCGGCGGCGGCAAGATCCCCCTGCTTCCGGAAGAGTACAGCTGCCGCAGCGAGAACGGCATCATGCTGCAGAACTTCCGCGGCGAGCAGTTCTACTACCCCGACCGCAAGCCCGACGAGCACCTGCGCCTGGTGGTGGAGGGCAGCGAAGACGGCAACGGCCAGCAGCGCATCACCGCCGGCACCCTCCCCGGAGAGGCCCCCGCCGAGACGGTCCCCGCCCCCCTGGCCCGCGCCTTCCAGTGGAAGGACCGCGGCCGCCACTCCCGCCGTCGTATGGTGAACAGGTAGAAGACGCCTCAGCCCCGTCCCAACAGCTTCTTGACCAGCTTCAATAATCCAAGGCTTTGAAGACCCAGGCCCGCCGCCCGCCGTAGCCGCCGCATCGGGCTCAGGCCCGCATAGTGGTCCAGCACGAACCGGTAGCCCCGGGCGTGGTAGTCCTGCCAGAACCGGGCCCGCAGGGGCGCGGGTCGGGAGGGGTGCTGAAGCTGGGGCTGCAGGCAATCCTTGGTGGTGCTGACCCTGGTCCGAAGCTGCCCCTGGACTGCCTCGAAGGCAGCCTGCCCCTTGGGCGTGTTGACCAGCACCAGGGAGGTGCCCCGGTTGTCGTCAAAGTCGGCCAAAGTGCGTTCAATGCCCCAGAAGTCCGCAATGGTCAGATCGGAGGTCCGCTGGAAGGACGTGTACCGGCACTCGTGACAGGCTGGCCGCAGCATGAGGTGGGCGTAGAACAGGTCCTTGTAGGATTGGGAGGCCCGGGAGCGGCAGTCGCTGCGCCCGTCCTCGAAGGTGACCTTCTCCAGGTGGCCGTGCCAGCCCCGGTCCTTGGCCCGGCACTGGTAGGCGACGGCACGGCTGCGGTGGCTTCGCTCCAGGTTGGTGAGGTGCTCTCGCCAGATGAGGGGGCTGGGGGTGCCGTGGCAGACGATATCGCAAAGCAGCAGACCCGCCCGGTCCTGACCCTCCAGGAAGGCCGCCAACCCGGCGGTCTGACAGGGGGTCCCGCTGAACAGCACCTCCCGCCCCGACTTCAGCAGGGCGGCGATGCGGGGGAAGCTGTCCGAAAGATCACTTTGCACGTACTTGGAGCCCCTCAGCCGGTCCCGCTCCGCCGGAGTGGCCGCCTCCAGGTGCACCACGTTGAGGTGCTGATCAAAGGCCGCCCCGAAGACCACTCCGCCCCGGCCCAACACCAGGTCGGACAGGGCCGTGAACATGCCGCCAGAGGTGCTGGCTGCCCGAACGGCCTCGTCCCCGTGCTGCACCGCAAAGACCGACGGCTGGGGGGACGGAGGGGCGGAGGGGCGGGGCCGTTGGAAGGCGCAGACCTCTTTGCAGGCCCGGCAGTCTATGCACAGCCCCTGATCGATGTCGGGGTACTGGAAGCCCTCGTCGTCGACCTTCATGGTGATGGCCTGGACGGGACAGACATGGCGGCACGCGGTGCAGCCACAACAATCGCCGGGTCGGTCGAATACTGCGTTCATGTTCGCCTCAGCCTCCCCAAGCGCTGGAGCACTCCTCCGAAGGTGGGGCGGTCAAACAGCACCCCCACCAAGGCCGCCATGATCACCGCCCAGACGGAGGCCGCCACTCCCCAGCCCACCAAGCCCAGGTAGCCCGAGGGGGCGACCTGAATCCAGGCGAAGGGGCCGGCGGCCAGGGCCATCATCAAGAGCACCCGGCCCATGCGCCAGAAGGATGGCCCCATGCCAAGTGACGTGATGTGGCGGTGCACGAACCAGTTCAGATCAATCGTCCGATAGAGGTTGGAAGCGATCATCCCCAACAACACGCCGGCGATTCCCAGGAAGGGCGTCAGCACCACCCCCAGGGTCAGCGCAATCAGACATTGGATGGTGGTCTGGACCCGGGTCTCCTTGAAGAGGCCGGCGGACTGGACCAGCATTCCCTGGGGCGTCTTGAGGTTGTACAACAGCCCGTTGGCAACCGTCAGGGCCCCAAGCAGCGGGACGTCGTAGACCGCGTCCGTGACGCCAGCCGTGTAGAGCCGGACAAAGGGCATCAGCAGCACCAAAGCCACGGCGTAGGACACTGCAATCAGGCCATAGTAGGCGAACTCAAACTCCCCATAGGCCCGCCGCAGCACCGCGGTCTCGCGCTTGGCGATGACCTCGCCAAAGGAGGCCGCCAGCCCAGTCATGAAGATGGACAGCACCCCGGAGATGCCCGCGATGACCATGTTGAAGACCACGAACACGCTGACCAGCTTGAGGTCCGCCGTGACCACCGTCAGGATGATCACCGGGGCGCCGCTCTGGACCGCCCCAAGGATCTGCAGGTAGAAGGCATCCCAGCGGGTCTTCAGGGCCGCCAGGTCAGGCTGGGCCTTGTAGTTCAAGAACTTGTAGTGCAGCTTGACGTAACCCATCAGGATGAAGGAGCGCAAGAAGATGGAGGCCAGCGCCACCAGTCGCAGCACCACGATGTCGGTCTTGAGGGAACCCAGCACCACGATGACGCCGGTGTTGACCAGCAGGTAGACGATGGTCGCCAGGGAGATGACGTGGGTCTTCTGGTCGGCGGTCAGCAGCACCCTGTACTTCGCCAAGGTGAAGAACTCCAGGGCGCCGTTCACGCCCAGAATCAACACCAGCAGCCCCACGTACAGGGGGGAGATGGACCCCGGCTTCAGGAACACCGGGGCAAAGGCCGCAAGCCCAATCGTGATGGAGATGAATATGTACCCAGACTTGGTGTAGAACTGTTTTGCTGCCGACACCACAGCATTTACTTTGCCAAAATCATTACTGGCCAGCGGCTTGTAAAGCGCATATACGGCTGCAGCCGATAACCCAGCCTCAACCAGGCTTATATACACAATGAACTGATTGATTGACGTTACAAGGCCATTGATTTCCGAACCATAGTACTTAAGCATGATCCTGGGCGTGATGAAGCCCGTGATCAACACCATGATCTGGGCCAGCGCGGTGGCCGCCGAGTTCACGATGAAACGCTTAGTCCGCATCGGGAATCCCGCTGACGAGGGCTGTCTTCAGGTATTCCAAGGATGCCTGACGTTGCTGGTCCAGCAGTCCGTTGGCCCGGCCGAAGTCCAGCGGGACCAGGGTCTCTGGGACCTGGCCTGGGTCGGTCACAACCCGGTCGTCCAGACCCAGCCCCGTCAGGAGGTCCAGCATCCGCTGGCCCCGCTCCGGATGGAGCAGGGTATAGAAGGGCTTGTTGAACAGCACCGAGAAGGCCGTGCCGTGGAAGGAACTGGTGACCACGAACTGGGAGGCCTCCAGCAGCCCCAGGAACTCGGTGGGGTTGGCGGTGGCAAAGGACCCGTGCCAGTTCAGGTAGCCCTTCCGGCTGCTGAAGCTGATGACCTTGCAGTCGTTGGCCAGGGCAAGCTTGTTGACCAGGTCCACGAGGCGCGGCTCCTTGACCAAGTCATAGACCAGGATGAACCTCGGCAGCGGGCCTGGAGCCACGGCGATGTCCAGCCACTGCTGCCTGCTCAACAGCAGGGACGGATCCAGCGTCACCTGGACCGGCTTCTCGGTGAAGCGACTGACGAACTCCACGGAGGAGCGCTCACGCACCGACACGGCGTCGAACCTGGGCAGGTGCTCCTTGAAGAAGGCGGCGAAGTCCTCGACGTGCTTGTTCGCGATGCTGGCTGCGTAGGACAGCTTCTTCGACGTGGCGGGCGCGAAGTCCAGAAAATAGGCACCGCCCAGGTCCACGAAGAAGTCCGGATTCCAGACTTGATCGCTGCCGGTGATGTAGAAGTCGTAATGGGGTGCCCCTCGAAGGAGGGCCTTGGAGGAGCGATATCGAACCCTGGAGATGGGCAGATGGGCCGTCCGAAAGGCGGCGAAGGCAGCCCGGCGACGGGCAAAGAAGCGCAGGTTCTTCAGGCCCGACAGCAGCGCCCGGGCACCGGCCAGTGGCCCGCGGCCGCCCAGGACCTCCAGGGCATTGGAGAAGGGGCCGTAGGGGGCCACCAGCTTCGCCGGAATGTAGTCAATCAACTCTGCCTTCACGCCCAGAGAATCCACCACCCGGGCCAGCGCGTAGGCCTGCAGCACCGCCCCCAGGTTGTCCGCACAGTGGAAGGTAATGATGCCGGCCCGCTTCATGGGTTCACCTCTTCGGAATCACCACCGACGCCAGGATGGACAGGGCAATCAGGCCCGCCACCAGGCCCAGGGACAGGCCGATGGGAATGTGCAGGAACTCGGCCACCAGCATCTTCACGCCCACGAAGACCAGCACGGCCGCAAGGCCAATGCGCAGGAAGCGGAAGCTGTCCATGATGCCTGCCAGCATGAAGTACATGGCCCGCAGGCCCAGGATGGCGAAGATGTTGGACGTGAACACAATGAACGGGTCGCGGGTCACCGCGAAGACCGCCGGGATGCTGTCCACGGCGAAGACGACGTCGGAGATCTCCACGGTCACCAAGGCCAGAAAGAGGGGAGTGAACACCCAGCGGCCATCCAGGCGCTTGAGGAACTCCTTGCCCTGGTGTTTGGGGTCCATGGGCAGGACCTTGGCGATGAGCCGCACCACCGGGTTGCGCTCGGGGTGGGTCTCCTCGTCCCGCTGGATGAACAGCTTGATGCCTGTCACCACCAGGATGCCGCCGAACACGTACATGGCCCAGGAGAAGGCAGCCAGAATGGCCCCCCCCGCCAGGATGAAGATGGCCCGCATGACCAGGGCCCCGATGATGCCCCAGAACAGCACCCGATGCTGCAACTCGGCCCGCACCGCGAAGTACTGGAAGATGACCAGGAACACAAACAGGTTGTCCACTGACAGGGCCCGCTCGATGACATAGCCCGTGACAAACTCCAGGGCCGCCTGGCCCCCGAAGAACCAGTGCACCCCGCCAGCAAAGATGCCGGCCACGATGACCCAGACCACGGACCAGACCAGGGACTCCTTGAAGCTGATGACGTGGACCTTGCGGTTGAACACGCCCAGGTCCAGGGCCAGCATGACCAAAACAAAGACCAGGAAGCCGGCCCACAGAAGGGGGCTGCCAATACTGTGCTCGAACATTCAAACTCCTGCTGCGGATGGGCCAAAGCCTGACGCAAAAATCGCGGTCCCGACTTTACTGTGCCAAGTACGTTGCTCAAAGAAGTTTTTTTGGAGCGGACCGTTCGTCCGAACCCCGACCGCAAGGGAGGGGGTTGCAGCGCTGGGGGCCTTGGCGCACGCTTGCCGACGCGCGCGGTTCTGCAGGGCGCCCCGCCATTCGGGCTCGCCGGTCTAGCCTTTGCGGTAGAAGCCAAGTCGTTCAAGGAAGCTCAGAAGGTCTCCAAGGGAGAAGGGCTTGTGGATGAAGGGCACTTCTCCGCCCAGGGAATCCAGGGCATCCTCCGCGAATCCGCTCATGACCACCAGGGGCACTCCGGGCAACTGGCTCCCAAGTGCCTCTAGCAGCGCCTTGCCTGACAGCCCGGGCATGGTCCAGTCCGTCAGCACCAGGTCAAAGGGCCCCTGGCTCTGAGCCTTGGCCAGGGCGTCCTCCCCATCCTTGGCCACCACCACCGAAAAGCCCTTGAGGGCCAGCAGTCTGGAGAACACGTAGGCCACTGAGGCCTCATCGTCAACCAGCAGCATTCGGTGGGACCTGGCGTCCTGAGCCGGGCCTTGGGATTGGGCCACTACCGGATCGGCGGGCTCCGGGGCCGGTGCCACCTGCAGATAAACGGTGACGGAGCTGCCACCCCCAGGGCTGGACTGGACCTGGAGAGCCCCACCATGCCCTCGGACTATGCCATAGACCGCCGCCAGCCCAAGCCCGCGGCCAACCATCCTGGTGGTGAAGAAGGGGTCAAAGGCCCGCGCCAGGACCTCCGGCGTCATCCCCTCCCCCTGGTCCCCCACCTCCAACGCAAGATAGGTGCCTGGGTGTCGCTCCGTGCCGATCCGCATGCCGTCAAGGTCGGCCTGCCGCAAATCCGCCAGGAAGGTCCTCACCAGAATCCGCCCCTCAGCCCCCCGGTAGGCCTCCTGGGCATTGAGGCACAGCTCCATCAGGAGTTGCCGGATCTGGCGACCCTCCGCCTGGGCCAGGGGCAGGTCGTGCTCCAGACGCAGGTCCACAGGATAGCGCGCCGTGACGGTGCTCTGGATCAGCCGCGCCGTCTTCTCCACCTCATCGTTCAAGTCCAGGGCCCCAAGTCGGAAATGCCCCTTGCCCGAGTAGGCCAGCATCTGGGAGGCCAGCTCGGAAGCTGATACCGCCGTCCGCTGGATCTGGACGACCTGTTCGGTCACAGGGGCGTCCCAAGGCAGTTGCTCGCGGATGAGCGCCACGTTCCCGACGATGGTGGCCAGCATGTTGTTGAAATCGTGGGCGATGCCCCCCGCCATGGAGGCCAGGCCCTCCTGGCGCCGCAGCTCCAGCATGCGCACCTCGACGCTGCGGCGAAGCTCCTGGGCCTCCTTCAACAGACCAACGTCGTGCAGCAACAGCACTGTGGCGCTGAACTTGCCGCTGACATCCAGCATGTTGGAGACCTTCAGGCCGAAGTGCCGCGTGGTGCCGCCTACTTCGAGGTTCAGCTCCACCCCCTCCTCCAGGAAGCCATCGTCCAGGTGGGACTCCAGCCAGGGGAAGGCCTCCTTGAGCGGCAGCCCGGGGCCCCGCCTGGGGAGAGTCCCGGCCACAGGCCCACTGCCGGAGCGAGATGGCGGCTGCACCATGCCGTAGTAGATCTGGCCGGGCTGGGCCAGGGGGTCCAGCAGCCGTGCGGCGGCCAGGTTCAGGTTCACTATGCGACGTGCGCCATCGATCAGTATGACGGGGTCGGAGAGACTCTCGAACACGGTCAGGTAGGCGTTCTTCTCGTTGGTGACTTCGCGGTTCTTGACCTGGAGTTCCTCCAGCAGGGCCCCCTCGCCATGGGAGCTCCATTCCTGGCAGTAGGCGATCTCCATTCGGTCGAAGGCCCGGTCCAGGAAGTGCAGCATGGCCATCTTGTCTGCGGTGGACACCGCGCCCTGCTCCAGGACCAGGTCAAGGTAGACCTGCCGGTAGTACTTGAACAGGCCCAGGAACATGGGCAGCGTGACGCCCCGGGTGCGATGGGAGATGGCCTCGGCCACGGCGAAGTTGCAGATGTGATCGCCCACGAAGGTGTCCTCCGGCGACAACTCCAGTTGTAGCCCCTCCTCCCCGAGGGCCCCCACCACGGAGGCGCTCAGACCCTGGATGGACAGGCGCCAGGCCTCCTTGAGAGTAGACGTGAAGCGTGAGTAGCCCCGCTCCCTGGCATAGGCCAGGATTCGTCCCATGAGGTAGTCCTCTGAGGCGCTGATCAGGGCTGACAGCGCAGAACGGACAGTTGGATCCAGCATGCTTGTCCTCCCCAGGAACCGCAGGTCAACGATGCTAACAGACTTGCCCGCGGGCAACAACTTTGCCGTTTCCCTGGGCGGGCGTAGAATCCCCGCGCGTCGCGTGCGTTCGGAGGCCTCCATGACCCAGCCTGGACAGTTCCCCTCGAGTCAACATGCCTGCATGGTCTGCAAGCCAGGGAAGAACTGGTTCGGCCCGCCGTCGGACTTCCTGTGCAGTGGTCGCCGGGGTGGGAGCAGGTTGCTGTATGTGACCTTCCAACATGGCGCGGAGGAGGCGCACCAGGGGCTGCGGTCGGCGACCCTGTGCCTGAAGGCGGAGGATCTGCTGGCGGATGTGGAGGTGCTGCGACCCTGGACCTCAGCGCCCTCCCTGGAGGAAGCCGTGGACCAGGTGGTGGCTGTCCTCGGGGGGATGCCGGGGGGCGCGTACGTCTGCCTGGACATGAGCTGGGTGCCCCGGGAGGGTGCCGCCGAAACCATCCTGGCCTTCGAAACCGCCCTGATGGCCAGGGCTGTACCGGGGCTATCACTGTTGTGCATGTACAACTCGGAGGTGCTGCCCCCGGAGGCCCTGCGCACCGCCGTGCTGCTGCACCCTACGGTGGTGTACCGGGGGATCTGGTGCCGCAACCCCTACAACCTCAAGCCCCTGGAGATGACCTCCCAGAAGCGCTCCGAGATTGAACTGGAGAGAATCCTCGACGGGCTGCTGGACCTGGAACAGACCATTGCCCGCCTTGAAGAGTCGGAGGTCCGCTACCGCACCCTCTTGGAGGCGGCCCCGGACGGCACCATGCTGCTGCGTGGGCGGGAGGTGGTGTTCGCCAATCGGGCAGCTCTGGCGCTCATGGGGGCCAACCAACTGGCCCAGCTTCAAGGGCTGGACCTGACCACTCTGGTCCCGGGCCTGGACCCGGAGGCCTGGACCAACATGCCCCACGGCCGCATCCCCGAGCTGCGCCTCCAGCGCGTAGACGGCAGCAGCCTGTTCGCCGAGATCAGCGCCGGCAGCGTGCAGATTGGGGGCGAGAGCCTGTATCAGATCGTCCTGCGGGACCTTAGCGAGACCCGCACCATGACCCGGCAACTGCGACTGCACAACCGGGTGCTGGACGTCCTGAACAGCCCCCTGTCTCACAGCGGCGCCATCCACGAGATCCTGGGGCTGATTGCCGAGTTCGGGGACTTCCTGGCGGTGGGCATCCGGCTTGCTGAGAGCGGCGGCTACCCCTACTTCGACTCCATCGGGATGGACGCCGGACACTCCGAGTTGGCGGGGCAGGACGACTCGTTCTCCGGGGAGCCCTGCGTGTGCCGGCGAGTGCTGGAGGGCAGGCCACCCCAGAAGGGCGGGCACCGCAGCCCTGGCGGCAGCTTCTGGACCTCCAGCGTGGCCCGGGCCGCAGAGCTGTGCGGCATCGTCATGAGGTCCCGCTGCACCAACCCGGCCTTCAAGTCCGTGGCCTTCATTCCCCTCCGGTCTGAAGGCGAGATCGTGGGGCTGCTGCACCTGTGCGCGGGGACCCCGGAGGCCTTCAACGACGAGACCATCGAGCTGTTGGAGAGCCTTGGGGCCAGCATCGGCGTGGCCGTCGCGCGGGCCCGACGCCAGGACGCCCTGCTGCAATCGCGCAAGGAGCTGGCCATTCACAACCGGGTGGCGGACATCTTCCTGACAGGCCAAGAGGACACGGTCCTGGGGGACATCCTGCAGTACCTGACGGAGGCTGCCAGCGCCTCCATTGGGGCCATCGGCCGGGTGGACCATCTGGGCGTGGCGGCCATCCACGTCCGAGCGGAGGGTGGGCACTTCAACCTGTCGCTGGACCCCCAGGGCTGGGAGAGCTGCCCCGCCCGGAGTGAGCTTGTGGACAGTCTGGGAGCCACCTCGGTGGCCGAGTTCAACCTTGGACAGGGGGCTCCCGTCATCAAGGATGCGCTGGTGGTCCCAATCCGCAGCAAGGGCGCGGTGCTGGGCTTCCTGGCAGTGGGTCCCAGCCGTAACCTTGGACGCTCCGAGCTGTCCGACCTGCTGGTGCGGATCTGCGACAAGATGGCCCCCGTGCTGGCGGCTCGGACCACCGAGGAGGCCTTCCGCCAGGAGAAGGCCTCGCTGGAGAACAAGCTCATCCAGACCCAGAAGATGGAGGCCATCGGCACCCTGGCGGGGGGCATCGCCCACGACTTCAACAACCTGCTCAGCGCGGTGCTGGGGTATGGCGAGCTGGCCCGCATGGACCTGCCCGACGACTCCCCTGCCCACCAGAGTCTGGACCAGATCATCGGCGCGGCCAAGCGGGCCCGGGACCTCACCGGCCAGATCCTGGCCTTCAGCCGCCAGACCCAGACCGAGCGCCGGGTCCTGCGCCCCCAGAGCATCGTCAAGGAGACGGTGAAGCTGCTGCGGGGCTCCATCCCGTCCTCCATTGAGATCCGCACCCACGTCAACCAGGACTGCTCCATGGTGAACGCGGATCCGGGGCAGCTGCACCAGATCGTCATGAACCTGTGCACCAATGCCTACCAGGCCATGCTGGATGACATGAACCGGGAGGCCCACGGGCGCCGGGCGTCCGTGCTGGACATAGGCCTGGACGACGTGGTGCTGGAGGGCTCCAAGGCGGGGCGTCTGGGGCTGGCGGAGGGGCGCTTCGTCCTGCTGTCGGTGTCGGACTCCGGGCCGGGCATCGAGGAGAGCATCAGGGACAAGGTCTTCGACCCCTACTTCACCACCAAGCCCAAGGGCAAGGGGACGGGCCTGGGGCTGGCCATCGTTCACTCCGTCGCGGCCTCCCACGGGGGGGCGGTGGAGCTGGACAGTCAACTGGGCGAGGGTAGTTGCTTCAAGGTCTACCTGCCGGCCATGGCCGCTGCGGATACCCAGGAGAGCACCGCCAGCGCAGACAACAGTCATCTGCAAGGCCGGGAGCGCATCCTGCTGGCGGAGGACGAGGCCGCGGTGGTGGATGGCATCACCCGCTACCTGACGCGGTTGGGTTACAGCGTCTCGGCCTTCCGGTCGCCCACGGCGGCGCTGGAGGAGTTCCAGAAGGCGCCTGAGGCCTTCGACATCCTGCTGAGCGACTACCACATGCCGCGGATGACAGGGGTGGAGTTGATAGGCCTGGTGCGGCGCCTGCGCCCCAACCTGCCGACCATCATGTTCTCGGGGTTCACGGACAATCTGTCGAAGAATGCGGCAAGAATGGCGGGCGTTGACGAGTACCTGGCCAAGCCCTTCAGCATGAAGGATCTGGCCGCCACCATCAGGGCGCTGCTGGACCCGGCCCCGGGGGCCTGAGCCTCACTGACCCTGATCTTCAGCCTCCTGGCGGCTGAAACGGCGGCGGTCGCACTCCTTGAGGAACAGCTTGCGGATGCGGATGGCGCCGGGAGTGATCTCGGCGGCCTCGTCCCTCTCGATGTACTCCAGCGCGGTCTCCAGGGTCAACTTGCGGGCCACCTTCAGGATGACCGTCATCTCCTTGGTGGCGGAGCGCACGTTGGTCAGCTTCTTGAGCCGCACCACGTTCACGTCGATGTCATTGGGCTTGTTGTGCTCGCCCACGATCTGGCCCTCGTAGACGTCGTCGCCGGGCTCCACGAACATGATGCCGCGGTCCGACAGGCCGTCCAGCGCATAGGCCGTGACCTTGCCCGTCTCCGTAGCCACCATGACCCCATTGGGGCGGCCGCTGATGGGCCCGCGGTGGGGGCCGTACTCCAGGAAGCGGTGGTTGATGATGGCCTCGCCGTGGGTGGCGAACAGCAGCTTCCTGGTCAGCCCGATGAGGCCCCGGGTGGGGGCCACGAACTCCAGGTGCGCGGTGGCGTCCTTCATGCGGCAGACGGTCAACTCGGCCTTGCGGTCCCCCATCAGTTCCATGGCCACGCCCTGCATCTCGGACGGGATGTCGATGACCACCTGCTCCATGGGCTCCAGCTTCACGCCGTTCTCTTCCTTGAACAGCACCCGGGGCTTGCCCACGGTCAGCTCGTAGCCCTCCCGGCGCATGTTCTCCAGCAGCACGCCCAGGTGCAGCAGGCCGCGGCCGGAAACGAAGAAGTCGTCCTCCCGCTTCTCCACCCGCAGGGACACGTTGCGCTTCAGCTCCCGGGACAGGCGGTCCCAGATCTGACGGCTGGTCATGAACTTGCCGTCCCGCCCGCTGAAGGGGCCGTCGTTGATGCGAAAGCTCATGTGCAAGGTGGGCTGCTCCACGGGCAGGGTGGGGAACGCCACCGGCTGATCGGGCAGGCACAGGCCGTCCCCGATGTCGATGTCCCCGATCCCCTCGACGGAGAACAGGTCACCGGCCTCCACCCGCTTGGTCTCCTTCTTGCCCAGGCCCGAGAACGTGTAGTACTTGGTGGGACGCACGGAGGCCGAACTGCGGCCCCGGCCATGCACCACCACATCCTTGCCCAGCTCCAGGTCGCCCGAGAGCACGCGGCCCACGCCGATTCGGCCCACGTAGTCGTTGTAGTCGATGTTGGTCACCAGGGCCGCCAGGGGCTGGCCGTCGGGAATCTCGGGGGCGGGGATGTGCTTGATGATGGCCTCGAAGATGGCCCGGATGTCGCCCTTGCCGTCCGTGGGGACGTCCTTGAAGTCAGCCACCGCCCAGCCCTGCCGGGCGGACGCGTAGACCACGGGGAAGGACAGCGCCTTCTCCTCGTCGGCGCCCAGATCCACCATGAGATCGAAGATCTCGTTCAGGACCTCCTCGGGGCGCACGTTGGGCTTGTCCATCTTGTTGACCACGGCCAGGGGCTGCAGGCCCAGTTCGAGGGCCTTGGACAGCACGTAGCGGGTCTGTGGCATGACGCCCTCGAAGGCGTCCACCAGCAGCATGACGCCGTCGGCCATGCGCAGCACGCGCTCCACCTCGCCGCTGAAGTCCGCGTGACCCGGGGTGTCCACGATGTTGATGTGGTAATCGATGCCGGCGTTGTCCTTGTAATCAAGGGCGCAGTTCTTGGCCAGGATGGTGATGCCCCGCTCCCGCTCCAGGGGGTTGGAGTCCAGGATGCAGTCACCCTCCAGCTCACCACGCCCAAACTGGCCACTCTGGCGCAGCAACTGGTCCACAAGGCTGGTCTTGCCGTGGTCCACATGGGCGATGATGGCGACGTTACGGATATGTTCTTTCCTCATTTCGGGAAGCCTTCCAATAGGAATTCGCGGCGACAGCGCCGCCCGGAAAAATGCGCGCCCCTTATTACAGCCCAATACCTATTAAGTCAACGTAAACGGCGGGGAGCCCCTGGGGTCAGGACCTTACACATTACACTCGCCCCCACCCCCCCCTGGCGCGCGTGCTGTTCCGTATGACTTTTCCGATTTCCTGTTTTAGTATTTCCGTCCTCCAAGCACAGGAGCACCTCTCCATGACCCAGATCCTTGTCCTGCTTGCCGCCCTCTCCTCCTTTGGCCCCGGCGTCCACATCCGGGAGGCCGATCTGGCCCTCTCCATGAAGGCCGCCGCGGACCCCGCCTGGGCTGCCGACGCCGAGGCCCCCGACGCCCTGCTGTACCTGCACATGGGTGCCCAGGGCCCGGACCTGGAGAACGTCCTGAACTCGGTGACCTTCGGCCACTCCCGGCAGCTTGGCTACCACCTGCTGGAGGCGGCCATGCCCCTGGATGCCCAGCACCGCCTCTTCGCCCTGGGGCACCTGGCCCACAACTGCTCGGATGATTCAGCGGACCCCTTCGTGGTGCCCACCCTCTTCTCCGGCGCGCCCCTCGGGCCCTTCGACCTCATGCCCGGGGACGACCACGCAGAGGGTGAAAGCCAGGGCATCCTGGACATCTTCGGGGATCTGGTGGTGGGTGACTGGAACGCCGTGGTGGACCTGGGCTGGTACTTCTGGCTGGACGGCCCCGAGGCCCGGCAGCGCATGCTGGACCTGACCGCGTGGTACTGCGCCCAGTGCGAGACCTACTACGCCATGAGCCTGAACTGCGACGCCGTCGCCGCAGACCTCCAGCAGCTTGGCGACATGGCCGCGGGCTACCTTGGGGACATGGACAAGGCCGCCGCCAAGGCCATGGTCAAGCTGACCCTCGGGGGCACCAACCTGAAACCCGCCGCCGAGCTGGCCTTCGGGGGCCTGCTGCACAAACTGCTGGGCGAGGAGTACATCCCCACGCCAGAGCAGAAGGCGGAAAAAGAGCGCCTCCTGGCCGGCCCCCTGGGCAGCCGCACCTACTGGAACGAGACCTACAACAAGGTGGCGACCCTGGGGCCCTCCTTCCTGCAGGACGAACTGACTGCCCGTCCCGACGACAGCCACTGGCCCATCTACACGGGCCGCGCCATCATCAGCGGGAATCTGGTCAGCCTGCTGCGCCACCTGCCCGCCCTCTACACCGTCCAGCAGGGCCTGGTGGTGGACCGCCTGCGCTGGCTGGACACCGAGGGCAACGAGGTCGCCAGCCTCTCCCCCGACGCCCCCCCCGACACCATGCGCGTCGAGCTTCGCCTCTACTCCACCCTGCCCATTGACGCGCCCCTCACCCTGCGCGTCGTGAAGGACAGCCCCGGCCTTGCCGACGCCGCCAACGAGGTCCTGGCCCAGCAGGACTTCCAGCTCACCGTGGACCCCGAACACCTGGTCCTCCACGAGCGCCCCGTCATCGAACTGACCTTCCACCCCCAGCCCGACAACGCCGTGGGCTTCTGCGCCGAACTGCTGCTCCCCCCCAGCGACCTGCCCGCCTTCACCACCTGCCTGGACCCCCTGGTGGGCTCGGGCCTGCTGCCCTTCCACCGCCCCCTCTTCCACGGCAACTTCGACACCTACGGCAAGTGGCCCCCTTCCCTGGCGCTGGTGGGCCGCCCCGAGGCCGACGGCCGCGTCCTGGTCCACGTCAAGGCCCTGGCCGACGGCAGCGACCTCTCCGGCGCCCGCGTCTGCCTGGGCCAACGCTGCGGCACCACCCTAAGCGTCGGTCTGGTCGCCCTGGACGCCGACCAGGGCCCCGGCCAGCTTGAGATCAGCGCCCCCGGCTACCTGCCCGCCACCCTGGACTTCACCCAGACGGGCCGTCTGCAGGTGCTGGAGGTCCAGCTTGACCTGGACCCCAACCCGCCCGTGGACGAAGACCCCTCCGACGCGGTGGACCTCAGCGCCGACAAAGACGTCACCGAAGATGAGACTACGGCCGAACCAGACACCTTCCCCGCGGACACCTGGCCCGACACCACCGAGGCCGCCGGCAACGGGGACGGAGGCGAAAAGCAGGGCGTCGGCTGCAGCCTGGGCGCTGGTTCCGGTGGGGGCTTCGGGGGTTGGCTGTTGCTGCTTCTGCTGGGGGCCGCTCTCGTGTCCCGCCGCGCAGCAAGAGTGCGACGCTAAAAAAAAGGCCGCCCGAAGGCGGCCTCAAGGGCTCAAGACTGATTGTCAGGTCACTGCTCGTCGCGGTTGTAGCGAGGAGGGCGGCGCTCGCCGCGGGGCTCCCGGTCGTTCTCCTTGGCCTCGTCCACGCGGATCTGCCGGCCGTCAAGCTCGCGGCCGTTCATCTCGGCCACGGCCGCCTTGGCGGCCTCTTCGGCACCGAAGGTGACAAAACCAAACCCCCTGGACCGGCCCGTGCCCCTTTCGGTGACCACTCGGGCCTCGATCACTTCGCCGAAGGCGCCAAAGGCAGCCCCCAAGGTCTCGTCAGTCGTGCTCCAGGACAACCCACCAATGAAGAGTTTTTTCGCCATTGCTCAGACCCTCGCAACCAAACACAGTTTCTGACAAGGCGGCCGCTAGACCGCCCTTTGCGGGACCTCCCCGCGCACCCACCGAAGGTTGAAGCACGCTGCCTTCCCGGTTCGACCGGTCGGATGTGGCGCCTCTCCCCTCAAGAAGGTGACCGCGATATTAAATCCCTGCCAGGCAAAAAGCCAGAATTTATTTTTTGAAATCCCGCGCAATCAAAGCAGATTTCGGTCCAACAGGACCCCGACCATGACGGGCCGGGAGGCGCCGGGAGTGTGCGTCAACAGGGCGCGAATTGAGTAGCTGGACCCACCGAACTCGGGGGCCATGGAGAACCAGCTTTCCAACATGGAGCCCTTCTGGCGCCCCTCACGGAAGTCGCGCTCCAGGCGCTCCTGGCTGGCAGCGTCCATTCGCGCCAACAACGGCGCGGGGCTAGTCATTTGCAGCTCCTCCTCGCCACTGTCCAGACCGAAGACCCGGGCTGCCGCAGCGGACAGGTGCAGATGGCCCAGCTCGAAGTCCGACAGAAAGTACGGCACCGCCGCCTGGGTGATGACCAGATCCCGCACCAGCAGATCCCGCCGCAGGTGATCCAGCTCGGCCAACTGGGACTCCAGGCCCAGCGAAATCCCCGCCACCCGGCCATTCCCCAGCAGGGCCCCACGCATCAACTGCCTCCCCTCTGCGCCGTCCTTGCCGGACCGAGGGACCAGGACCTCCAAGCGTTTGGAATCAGGACCCACGGCATCAAGGGCTTGGACGAGCTCCGGGGGCAAGGCCTCCGCCCCCTGACGCCAGGACGCCACGGGACGACAGTCCAAGCTGTGCTGCTGGCCCAGAATGAAGGGTCGGCAGACGGTCAACGAATCCGCCTCGCGGTCGAAGTGCCAGGCCTCCGCGCCGGCCGCCATCAAACCCGCCGACAGCAGCGCCATGCGCTGATCAGCGCGGTCCAGATTGGCTGCCAACTCCTCCACATTCATGAAGCTGGTGATGATGCACTCGGGGATGCCCTCGCGGCAGGAGAGGGGCACGGCCCAGCCCGCGTAGCGCTGGCCATCCGTGCACCTTATGGGGCCGAAGAACCGGGGCTGGGCGGAGTCCACCGCCGCCATGGAAGCCCCACCATCAGGCTCGACCCGCCCCGAGCCCTGACCCGAGTAGAACGGCGTGCCAGTCAATTCCTCGGGACTGGCGACGCCAAGGATTCGAGCCATCTCCTGGTTGGCCATGCGCACCCGGAAGTGCTCGTCCACCAGGACCAACCCAACCCGGGCCTTCGAAAAACCCGCGGTGAAGGCGTCCATGGAACCGCCCGTGACCTCGTCCTCCACCAGAATCGTCGCCTGGACACCGTGGGTGCCCACCCCAAGGGGAATCTGGCGCAGTTGCGCTCGGGCCTGCCGAATCCGCCCATCGGCACAAAGGACCCGAAACACCACCGGAGCTTGACTGTTGCCGGGAACCGCCTGCCTGAGCTGCTGCTGGAACCTGCCCCGGTCCTCCGGGATGGCCACCTGCTGCACGGGTGGCCAGGGGGGTTGTTGGTCGTCCGGCAGGCCCAACACCATGCGGGCCTCGCGGTTGGCGTAGATGATTCGGCCGTCGTTCTCCAGAACCAACATCAGCCCAGGACCATCCTCTACCAACGACGTGTGATGCAGCGCCCCAGGGCTGCCGGCCAGCATCCTGGTGCCTTCAACCCTGTGGAAACGAAAGGCCAGGGCCCCCAGCAGGGCCAGCAGCGCCAACACCCCAAGCCCCAGCAGCACCAGGTTACGCCCAGCGTGGAACTCGGCCACAGGGACTACCACGATCTGCCCCAAAAACCCCGAATCCAACGGCAATCGCACCACGGCCACGGCGGCCATCGCGGGCTGCGGCACCAGGGTATCGGTGGCCCAGACCTGGGCCATTCCCTTGGCCCGCAGGTCAATCAGCGCGGCCACATCCTCCACCGCGAAGGTCTTGTCCGCCAGGGTACCGATCAGGAATGTCTTGGGGTGGGCCAGCACCTGGCCTCGTTCATGGATCAGGACACTGGCCACATTGGGGGTGCCGGTGAGGGGCTTCACGGACAACTGGGCCAGGGGGCGCACACACTCCAGCCGGCAGTCCCCGCCCAGGGCCAACTGGACCACGAACAGGGTCTCGCCGCGCCGAAACCGAAAGGACACCTGATCAGTGGCGGGCGTCGTCGGGACATCGCCCTGCCCGCAACCCAGGTAACTGGCTGACAGACCCTCCGGGGCCGTCTTCGAAAGGACCACAGCGACCCCGCGCGCCGGGCCCGCTGCCCGGTCCAAGGCCTGACAGTCCTCCACCGCCCGCAGAAAGCCCACTTCAAGCGCCGCGGCCTTGGCATAGGCAAGGTTCCGCAGCTGCCCCTCCGCCAGCTCGTCGGTCTGGCGCGCCGTCAGCACCGGCAGCAGCACTGCATACACGGCAGCAAGCAATAGCAACAGGGCAAGGATTGTCCTTGTCCGGATCATGCGAACCCCTTCCCCGCCAGCCCCACGGGGGCGACGGATGCGTGGCACCGCTCATTGAATGGCCGGACTCTAGTCCCGGGCTGCGCCCCTTGTCAAACCCTGCCTGTGGTGCAATCCTTCGTCCCCTGACGGAATTGCATCCAGGAGGTGCCGATGGCGCCCCTTCCCTTCAACCGGGTGGCGATATTGGAGGCCCTGACGGCCCGCTTGAAGGCGCCCAGCAGGCCGCGCCATCCCCTGGCGCTGTTCGACTGGGACGGAACCCTGGTGGGCACGGACACCGGCGATCTTCTGTTCTTCCACGCCGCCAGGGCGGGCCTTCTGGCCATGCCCCAGGCGCCCCTGGCCCAGTGTCTGCCCTGGCTGACGCCGGCCGGCGCGACCCTGTTGGAGCGGCTGGTGGATGGCTCCCAACACGGCGACCAGGACCTGTGGATGGAACAACTGACGGCCTACTACGGCGACGGCGTTACCCCGGAAGGGCAGAGCGCCTTCCTGCCCTGGCAGACCAACCACTTCCAGCCCTCCTACGCCATTCTTGGGCCCCTGCTGGCCTCGGCGGCACCTTCCCAACTGCGCCGAGAGCTGCGCACCATGCTGCGGGAAGGAATCCTGGCCAGGGGGCACCAGCCCATGCCCGGGGGCCAGCGGCTGGGGCTGCACATCGCCCTGGTGAAGCCCCTGGCCGAGATGTTCCTGGTGGCGCGCCTGCTGAAGCTCAAGGTCATCGTGGTCAGCGCCTCACCCCAGGCCCTGGTGGAGGAGGGGCTGAACTGGTTCGGCCTCCAGGCGGACGCGGTGCTGGGCCTGCGCTGCAACCCCGACGGCACCCTGGCCCACCCGGGGGGCGACGCGCCCAACCCCTGCATCCCCTACGGCGAGGGCAAAAACGCCTGGATTGACTGGTATCTTCGGCAGCAGGGCCTGGAAGGGGCGGAGGTGTTGTTGGCCGCGGGCAACTCCCTGGGCGATCGGCCCATGCTGCGCCGGGCCACCACCGCCAGGATCTTCGTGCAGGAGGGCCCCAAGCGCCCGGCCCTGGGGTTCCGCGACAAGGTCCCATTGTGGATCATGTCCGAACCGCGACTGTGAAGGAGCGGGCCCGAGGTTCGACGTCAGTCCTACAGCACGGAGATCAGGAAGGCCATGATGAACAGGGCGCAGGTCTCGATGATGCCCAGGATCATGAGGTCGTTGGTGAAGCCCTTGCCCGTCTCGGCGAAGGAGTCGCAGGCCACCGCGGCGGCCTTGCCCTGCATCCAGGCGGACACGCCCATGGCCAGGCCCCCGAAGAGCCCCGCCCACAGGTACAGCAGGCCGTTGGCGCCGGCGGTCTCGGCCTTCCCGTAGATGAGGAACATGAGGATCATGCCGTAGATGGTCTGGGACAGGGGGGCCCCCGCGAAGACCAGCAACTGGAAGGGCGCCGGCTTCTTCTGGACCAGGCACTTCTTCCAGGCCCCCACGGCCCCCGAACCACCCGCGCCGGCACCCAGGGAGCTGCCCAAAGCCGACAGGGTCATGCACGCCACAGCGCCGATCTTGGCAAGAACGGGGCCCAACACAACAGCTTGTTCAATCATGGTTCCTTACCTCCAAATACCAGCCTAGATCCGGAAAAAATCAGTTCGGCTGACCCGGCTTGAGCCGCCGCGCAAAGGCCCGGAAGGGCGTCCCCGCCCACTCCAGACCGACATGACCAGAGAACTCCAAGGTATTCAATCGGATGCCGTGGACCAGCACCCCCAAACCGCTGAGCGCAAGGTTCAGCATGTGCCCCATGACGATGATGACCGCGGCCAACAAGAACAGGGCCACCCAGGCGATGCCCTCGGCCCCGGAGAACATGTTGTAGCACATGTCGTTGAAGCTCTTGGCCATGTAGTACCCGGACATGCCCACGGCGAAGAGGCGGATGTAGGACAGCACGTCCACGAAGCTGTTGACCAGGCCACCCGCCAGCGCGCCCAGGCCCAATCCGAAGACCTTCAGAGGATTGCGAGCCCCGGAGGTGAACAGCGCCACCAGCACCATGCCCACGCCGTACTGCCAGGCGATCCAGGAGGGCATGGGGCGGTTGGTGACCAGGGAGCTGCCCAGGAAGAAGTTGCCCCAGATGATGACCGTCCAGCCAAGCTCCGCCAGGGCCACCCGGCTGTTGATGATGGAGGACACCTTGATGGCGTGGGCGATGGTCAGGTGCACCGCGCCGATGCCAAAGCACAGGTATTGGATGTTGCGGTCTTCCCAGAACCAGGGGATGCCCTGCATGAGCGTGGGCCAGGTCTCCCTGGGGGTGCCGAAGTAGTTGCCCGTGATGAAGCCCCAGCCGATGGTGCAGACGCTCAGCAGCAGCATGAGGTTGTAGGCAACCCGGGCCTTGCCCTCGGCCTTGCGGCGGAACCACAGGACCAGCCCCGTCATGATGGTGCCGTAGCCCGCGTCCCCCACGATGATGGAGAAGAAGATGGCGAAGAAGATCAGGAACCAGGCGCTGATGTCGAACTCCCGGTAGCCGGGGGCGATGCCGATGAAGTCAAAGAGGGGCTTGGACAGTTGCAGCCACTTGGGCACCGTGATCAGGGTGGGCACGCCCCCGTCATCCTCCGCGGGGTCCTCCAGCAGCAGCGCCCAGCCCCGGCTCAGGGCCGCAAGCTTCAGGGCGTCCACGGCCTTGGCGGGGCAGTAACCCTGCAGCCAGGCCAGCTCCCCCGCAGCCCCCATACCCTCCAGGTTGGTCAGGAACTCTTCGCGCTCGGAAAGGCCCAGCCGGTGGTCCGTCAGGCGGTCCACCACCAGGGCGGCCTCGGCAAGCTGGGCTTGCAACAGGTCCAGGCGTTTGCGCCCCTCCGCACGGGCCAGCCGCACCCCCTCCAGGGTCTTTCCCTGGGGCAGGACCACCTCGGGGAGGGGCAGCTCCAGGGGCTGGGAGGACAGCACCAGATACCAGACCTGGTCCTTCTCCCGGCGTACCTCCTGCAGGGCCGCATGGGCGGGCAACTCGGGCAGGCGACCACCCAGGGTCATGCACAGGCGCACGTCCAGCCCCTTGGCCTTCAGCGCCGCCAGATCCTGCTGGTCGAAGTCGCCCCAGGGGGCCAGTTGTTCCTCTTCCCGGGCCAGGGTGTCCTGCTCGTCGCTGCAGCGCGTGGTCTGGGTGGACAGCTCCTGGACGCGCTCGAACAGCGCCTCACCCTCCAGCCCATTGAACAGCCCCGTCTCCGCCTTGGCCCTGGTCACCCCCGCCAGCAGGTTCAGCAGGCGCTGGACGTTCTCGCCGCGCCGTTGCACCTCGGCCAGGGTCTCGGAGGCCGCAAAGTCCCCGGGCTTCACCTGGACGATCTCCAGGTCCCGCAGGGCCTGCAAGGTGGCCTCACGGTCCTGTTGCAGGCACACCAGGGACAGGGTCTTCATCTTCTCAATCATCAGGCCACCCCCTGCTGGGGCTCGGTGCCCTCGAACTTGCGCTTGGCGATCTTGCTGCGGCCCACCGCCGCGGTCTGCTGGTCGCCCAGGTAGATGCCGATGACGCGGATGTGCTCGCGGCACTGGGGAATCTTCACCTTCTCGAACAGGTTCACGCGCTGGGTCGTGGTGCGAAGCTCGTCCTCCAGGCGCTGCTGCTGCTGCTGCAGGATCTCGTCCCGAAGGCGCAGCTCCAGCAGCTTGCGCAGGGCGTCCGAGGCGGCGTCCAGCCACAGAGGCGTGGTGAACAGGTCGGGCAGGTCCTCGTCAAACGACAGGCTGACGAACACGGGCACGTCCACGCCCGCCACGTTGCGCACGGAGGTCTCCAGGCGCCCGGGCCGAAGGCTGTGCTCCAGGGACGCGAACTCGGGCCGTCCCAGCAGCCTGGACCAGCGCCCCAGCCGCCCCGTGAACTCTGTGCGCTCCTGCTCCAGTTGGGCGCGGGCATCGCGGGCGTGCTGGACCTCCATCTGCAGCTGCTGCTTCTTGAGCTGCAAGGTGGGCAGGTAGCGCCGGAACTGCTTCAACGCGTCCCGTTGCTTTTTCAGCTCCGTCTTGGTCAGTTTGATGGTCGCCATGCCCCTACTTCCCCGTCGGCCAGAACTGCTTCACCAGGTCCGTCTTGATGCCCGTGTCCTGGGGCTCCAGGCACTCGGCCAGGGTCTTCCACCCAAGGTCCAGCGCCTCCTCCAGGGGAATGTTCACGGACAGGTCCATCATGCGCTGCTCGAACAGCGTGCCGTACTTCAGCAGCTTCTGGTCCCAGGGGCTCATGCGGAAGCCCATGGACTGCTTCTCCAGGGAGGACTTGTAGTCCGCGTACAGCCGGATCATGGTGTCCATGATGGCGCGGTGGTCCGCCCGGGTCTTGCCGTTCACCAACTGCTTCAGCCGCGACAGCGAACCAAAGGGCTCGATGCGCCCGTTCTTCAGGTAGAACTGACCCTCGGTGATGTAGCCCGTGTTGTCCGGCACCGGGTGGGTGACGTCGTCGCCGGGCATGGTGGTCACCGCCAGGATGGTGATGGAGCCCGCGCCCTCGAAGTCCACGGCCTTCTCGTAGCGGGCCGCAAGCTGGCTGTACAGGTCCCCCGGGTAGCCACGATTCGACGGAATCTGCTCCATCGTGATGGCCACCTCCTTGAGGGCGTCCGCGAAGTTGGTCATGTCCGTCAGCAGCACCAGCACCTTCTTGCCCGCCACGGCGTAGGATTCGGCCACGGCCAGGGCCATGTCCGGCACCATCAGGCACTCCACCGTGGGGTCCGAGGCGGTGTGGATGAACAGCACGCTGCGGCTGAGGGCCCCGTGCTCGTCCAGCGTGTTGCGGAAGAACAGGTAGTCGTCGTACTTCAGGCCCATGCCACCCAGGATGATGACGTCCACCTCGGCCTGCATGGCGATGCGCGCCAGCAGCAGGTTGTAGGGCTCGCCGGCGATGGAGAAGATGGGCAGCTTCTGGGACTCCACCAACGTGTTGAACACGTCAATCATGGGGATGCCCGTGCGCACCATGTGGCGCGGGATGATGCGCTTGGCGGGGTTCACCGAGGGGCCGCCCACATCCACCAGGGCCTC
The DNA here is from genome assembly GCA_903923815.1 of uncultured Myxococcales bacterium. Taxonomy (GTDB): domain Bacteria; phylum Myxococcota_A; class UBA9042; order CAIXZC01; family CAIXZC01; genus CAIXZC01. The sequence continues at coordinate 3,480 of CAIXZC010000111.1, read as the reverse complement.
CGACAGCTCGGGGCCGTTGTCCCGGGGCTGGGCGCTGCCGTTGAAGATGCGGCCCAACAGGTTCTCCGACGTGGACACCTGCATCTGCCGCCCCAGGAAGCGCACCTGGTCGCCGGTGGATACGCCGCGGCTGCCCGCGAAGACCTGCAACGACACGTTCAGGCCGTCGATGCGGATGACCTGGGCCAGGGACACGCCGCGCTGGCTGGTCACTTCGGCCAGCTCGCCGCTGAACACGTCCTCGGCTTCCACGGTGATGACGTTGCCCGCAATGCGGGTGATTCTCTGGTAGACCTTCCTCATGGCTGCACAGTCCGTTCCCGCAAGTCGTTGTTGATGGCACCCTCCAGGCGGACGAACTCGTCGCTGCCCTGGCGGGCGTAGTTCCAGTCGATGAACTTCTGCCGCAGCCCCTGGAAGAAGGTCCGCGTGTCTTCCTTGTTTCTGAAGCGCAGGTTGGCGGCCAGCACCTGGCCCACCTGCTGGAAGGCGTGCACCTGGCGGTCCTTGCCGCTGGCGCCGTCCACCTCGTCGAAGGTGTTCTGCTGCAGGTACACGGCGTCCACAAACTCGGCCTTCATGTAGACCACGAAGTCGTCCGTGGAGACGCCCTCCTCGCCCACCACCTTCATCATCTGGGCCACCTCGTTGCCGGCCCGCAGCACGCGCTTGGCCTCGCGCATGAGGCCCGCGTCGATGATGCCGCCGTATTTGCTCCAGGAGTCCAGAGGATGGATGGCCGGGTAGCGCCGGGCGTCGCTGCGTTCGCGGGACAGGCCCAGGAAGCAGCCCACCACCTTCAGCGTGCCCTGGGTCACGGGCTCTTCGAAGTTGCCACCGGCGGGGCTGACGGTGCCACCAATGGTCACGGACCCGCCGCGGCCGTCCTTCAGGCGCACCACGCCAGCGCGCTCGTAGAACTGGGCGATGAGGCTTTCCAGGTAGGCGGGGAAGGCCTCCTCGCCGGGGATCTCCTCAAGGCGCCCGGACATCTCGCGGGCGGCCTGGGCCCAACGGCTGGTGCTGTCCGCCAGGAGCATCACGTGGAGGCCCATCTGACGGTAGTACTCGGCCAGGGTCACGGCCGTGTAGACGCTGGCCTCGCGGGCCGCCACGGGCATGGAGCTGGTATTGCAGATGATGATGGTGCGGTCCGCCAGGGTGCCGCCCGTGCGGGGGTCCTTCAGGTGGGGGAACTCGCGCAGCACCTCCACCACTTCGCCGGCGCGCTCGCCGCAGGCCGCCACCACCACCACGTCGGTCTCGCTGTACTGGGCCAGGGCGTGCTGCAGCACCGTCTTGCCGGCGCCAAAGGGTCCGGGCACGCAGAAGGTGCCGCCCCGGGCCACGGGGAAGAAGCTGTCAATGATGCGCTGCTGGGTCACCAGGGGTTCGGTGGGCAGCAGGCGCTCGGCGTAGGCCGTGATGGGGATCTTCACGGGCCAGACCTGGACCATGCTTACCTCACGCACCTCCCGCCCCTGGACCAGCCGCGCCACCACGGTGTCCACCGTGTGCTCGCCGCCCTCCAGGACCCACTGGACCTCCCAGGCGCCACGGAAGGTGAAGGGCACCATGATCTGGTGCTGGAAGATGCCCTCCGGCACCCAGCCCAGGGCCACCCCCGCCTCCACCGTCTGGCCGACCTTCGCCGTGGGCGTGAACTTCCACTTGCGCGCCCGGTCCAGGGCCTTCAGGTACAGACCCCGCTTCAGGAAGAAGCCCGCCTTCTCGGCCAGCTCGTTCAGGGGGTTCTGCAGGCCGTCGTACACCGCCGTCAGCAGGCCCGGGCCCAGCTCCACCGAGAGCAGGTCCCCCGAGAACTCCACCTGGTCACCCACGCGGATGCCCTTGGTGTCCTCGAAGACCTGCATGTCGGCCTTGCGCCCGCGCACGCGGATGACCTCCGACTTGAGGCGCTGCTCGCCCACCCGCACATAGGCCACTTCGTTCTGGGTCACCTGGTGCTCAAAGGCCACGGTCACCATGTTCCCGTTGACCCCCACCACCTTGCCAGTCTTCTCGGTCTCCATCCTGTGTCACTCCAGCTTCAGGGCCGACCTCAGCACATTGGCCTGCTGCTCCAGTCGGGCGAGGCCCTGGTCGGCGTCCAGGTCCACCCACTTCTCGGCCAGCAGCAATTGCAGCCGGTAGGCCAGCAGGTTCGTCATGTCGGCGGGGTGCCCCACCGTCAGGTTTTCCAGAAATCTCCAGCGCAGCTCGTCCAGGCGGCGTTCGCCGTCCTCCGGGTTGGCCTGGTCCAGGGCCTCGCCCACGGCCCGCTCCATGTCCGCAGACAGATCCCCCTCGGGGCGCAGGAAGGGCTCGGCGTCCACCTTGCGCCGCGCCGCGCGGGCCCGGGCCAGGTGGTTGCGAAGGTCCGTCTCAAAGTCGTACCAGCTTTGCAGGGCTTCGTGGGGGGCTTGGGGGGCCGGCAGCAGCGCCGCGCCCACCAGGGTCTCCTGTTGCTCCGGCTCCAGGTAGCGGCCGCAGACCTCCAGGAAATCCTCGCTGCGAATGGGCAGGGCCTCACCCAGCCGCAGGGACGGCAGGGTGGCCACCAGATAGTGGAAGATGGGCCCCATGCGCCTACTTCTCCCCACCCTCGCGGATGAGCGCCGCGATGCGGGGATTCACAAAGGCACACAGGCTCTCGGTGATGGCCCCCGCGGTGAAGTCGAAGTACAGGCTGTCGCCCTTGGCGGCCACCTTGATGCCACCAGTGATCTCGGGCACGGCCTTCAGCGTCACGCCGGCCTTCAAGCGATCCTTGAAGCGGGCCAGCACCAGGGCCTCCAGCTTCTTCTGGTCCTCGGCGCCCAGCAGCACGTCCAGGCCCTCCACGCGACCGCCCCGCTGGGCGAAGGCCGCGACCAGATGATCCAGGATGCCCACCAGCACGTCCGGCGACAGGGCCGCGTCCACGGCCAGGCCCACGGTGCGGGTCAGCTCGCCGTCGATGCTCTTGCGCAGCCCGATAAGCACGTCCCGAGCCGCCTGCCGCAGGGCCGCCTCGCCCTTCTCCTTGGCCAGCGCCGAGTCCTTCAAAGCAGCAGCCCGCAGGCCCGCAGCCTCGGCCTTGGCCTGGGCCACGATGGCCGCCGCCTCGGTCCGGGCCTTGGCCAGCAGCGCAGCCCCTTCGGTCTCCGCCTTGGAGATGCCCTCTTCCTTGATGCGATTGAGTAGTCCCTGAAGTTCCTCGGCCATGGTGAGTCCTGTCAGCAGATCTTGGTATGTCGGGGCTGAAACTATCGCCATAGATTGGAACCTGTCAAGCACCGCGAACCAAGCATTTGCCACGGGCCATTCCCGTCCAAGCCGCGCACGAAGTAAGCGGATCCGGCCGGCGATGTGGTACGAAACGGCGTCACGGAACGGGCTGTGTTGGCCAACGAAAGTGGTTTCGGGACGCAGCGCCTCTTCGCCGTCCCGGCGAAGACGTGCTCCATCCCGGTGCTGGCTGACGGCAGGTGGTGGAAT
>CAIXZC010000110.1 GCA_903923815.1 uncultured Myxococcales bacterium | reverse complement strand
GCTTCGTCGTGGCCTACGTGCCCCTCTCCAAGGACGAGACCCCGTTCCACCGCATGGAACTGGTCTACGCCGCCGTGGCCCGCACCATCGCCCCCCCCCAGGGCCCCGAGGTCCTGGCCGAGGGTGGCCGCCGGGGCCTGGGCGCCGTCATCGAACAGCTTGCCGTCAAGCTCAAAGACCTCAAGCCCGAGGCCCTCGACGCCGAGATCGAAGGCCGCCTCTCCACCATTGAAAACCTGGGCTTCCTCCAGGCCATGCGCAAGGCCCTGAACTACGCCGCCACGGGGGACAGCCGCAACCTGGAGAAGGTCCTGGGCTTCCTCATGGGCCAGGACTTTGACCGCAAGTTCCTGCGCAACCTGGGCCTCTCCCGCGGCATCGACCGCTCCAACGCCTTCTCCATGCTGCGCTCCCTGGTCCAGTTCCTGCGCGCCTTCGACTACCGCGGCCTGGTGGTCCTCTTCGACGAGGCTGAACTGCTGCCCTCCCTGTCCAGCCGCGAGAAGCAGAACCTGCTGGCCAACCTGCGCGAGTTGGTGGACTCCTGCGGCAACAACCAGTTCCAGAACGTCATGTTCTTCTACGCCGTCCCCGACTACAGCTTCTTCGACGGCAAGCTCAACGTGTACGAGGCCCTCAAGCAGCGCCTCGGCTCCGTCTTCGACTTCGACAACCCCACCGGCGTCGCCATTGAGCTCGAGCGCACCCTGGGTGACCCGGAGACGGCCCTGCGCCTCATCGGCAAGCGCCTCCTGACCATCTACGAGACGGCCTACGAATGGAAAGCCCCCGCCGACATGGAGCCCCAGATCCAGCAACTGGCCAAGGAGGCCTTCCGCCGCCGCGGCGGTGAGATCGGCTACAAGCGCCTGTTCGTCAAGTCCGCCGTGCGCCTCTTCCACGGGGCCCGCGCCGGCAAGCTGCTGAACGCCACCGCCGAGGAACTGGCCGAGCTCCTGCTTCAGGGGGGCGCCGCTTGAAGACTGAAGGTTCCCTGCGGGTCTTCCACCGCCATTTTGGCCGTGGCACGCTGCAATCCCTGATGTTCCGGGGACGCCGGGCAGTGGTCTACTTCGACCGCGGCCCCACCCTGGCGGTCTGGGTCAGCGAGCTCACCACGGTGATGGACGAGGGGCCCCTGGGCCGTGGCGTGAAGCTGCGCTCGGACCTTAACCTGCCGTTGTTGGGGGGGGCCGGGGGGGACCGCAAGATCGTGGAGAGCTTCCGGCTGGGCATCGTCCCCGAGTCCGCCGTCCAGGAGTGGACCTTCGGCCGGGACGGCGAGCTGTCCTACCTGTCCGAGTGGCTGGCGGACCCGGACGAGTCCGTGTTCTACCTGTTCGGGGACTATGGCAGCGGCAAGACCCACTTCCTGAACGCCGCGGCGCTGCACGCCGAGCGGGAGGGCTGGGTGGTGGCCCTCGTCCCCCTGGACCCCCTGGACTCCCCCCCCAGCGCACCCCGCCGCGTCTACAACCGCCTGATGCAGAACCTGCGCTGGAGGGGCCCCGACGGCTCGGCCTGCGACGCCCGGGATCTGATTCAACGCTGCATCGACGGGGGCCTGGACTCCAGCGCCACGGACCACCCCTACCTGACGGAATTTCTGGAGCGCCTGAACCGCTGCCGCAACCCCGAACGCCTGTGGGCCTGGCTGATGGGCGAGGAGGAGGGCATCCTCACGGACCTGCCCACCATGCACGACCACACCACGGCCTCCAACCTGTACTGCAACCTGCTGAGCTTCTTTGGGTACGCCGCCAAGACCTGGTGCGGGGCCAAGGGGCTGCTGCTGCTGCTGGACGAGGCGGAGATGGTGACGGCGGTGCGGTGGCACCAGCAGATCCAGCGGGGCCTGGACTTCATCACGGGGCTGTCCTTGGCGGCCAACCTGGACCCCCGGCTGAGTGAAGAACCAGTGGTGAAGGAGGAGGGCCTGCACATCTACCGGGGCCTGAACACGGGGCTGGTGTACTCGGGGCACTTGAAGGCCCTGCCCTACCTGCACCCCCTGGCGCGGGACCAGCGGACCTTGAAGGTCATCTTTGCGGTGACGCCCACGGACCTCATGCGGGACCTGGTGGAGCGTCACGACTTCGACGCCATGGACCTGGAGCCCCTGCCGCGGGCGGCCCTGGAGACCCTGTTCGACCGCTTCACACGGCACTACCGGGAAGTGCTGGGGGTGCCCGTGGGGAGGCGCGAGATGGACCGCATCAAGCGGGCGCTGTTCGGGGATCTGGCGGTGCACGGGACCCAGCGGCGGTTCATCAAGGGCATGGTGGAGGCCATGGACTACCTGCGCTTCCACAGGGAGCGGGGCCTGGACGCGCTGCTGGGCCTGGACCTCAACCCCGACACCACCTTCGGTGAACGATGGTAGCTCCGACTCGCCTGCTCAAGCGCACCTGGCCCGTGTTCTTCTCGGGCTTCGGCAGCCTGACTGAGGTGCAAAAGCAAACCCTGCAGCCGCTGCTGGCGGGCCGCAACACGGTGGTGTCGGCGCCGGCGGCAAGTGGCAAGACGGAGGCCGTCTTTGCGCCCATGCTGGAGCGCATGCTGCACTTCAAGGTCTTCGACCAGCCGGGCTATGGGCTGGTCTACGTGGCCCCCACGCGGGCACTGGTGAACGACATCTACGAGCGCCTGCGGGACAAGCTGCCGCGCCTGGGAATCGAGCTGGCCAGACGCACCGGGGACCGCAAGGACCGGGTGGGAAGCGAGCCCTCCGGGGTGCTGCTGACCACACCCGAATCGCTGGACTCGCTGCTGTCACGCAAGCGGGACCTGTGGGGCCCCCGGCTGGGGGTCATCCTGGACGAGCTGCACATGGTGGACGGCAGCCCCCGGGGGGATCAACTGCGGGTGCTGCTGCGGCGGCTGGCCCTGGCGGAAGGGGCGCCGGCCCTGCGTTTTGCGGCTATGTCGGCCACCTTCAGCGACCCGGCGGCGGTGGCGGGCCGGTACTTCCCCGTGGAGTCTGTGGTCATCCAGGAGAGCCAGCGGGGCATGCGGCTGCATCGCGTCAAGGAGCTGCTGGACATACCTGACCTGATGAACTCCTTTGGGTGGAGGAAGCTTTTGGTCTTCGCCAACACCCGGGCGGCCACCGAGCAGACGGCCCGGGACCTGCGGGTCATCTGGCCGGGGCAGCGCATCTGCGTACACCACGGCAGCATCGACCGGGCGGAGCGGCTGGAGGCGGAGGCGGCGCTGCGGGAATGGAAGAGCGGCATCTGCGTGGCGACCTCCACGTTGGAGGTGGGCATCGACATCGGGGACGTGGACGCGGTGCTGCTGGTGGACCTGCCCACGACGGTGGCGGCCTTCTCCCAGCGGGTTGCCCGGGGCAGCCGGCGGCGGGACACGATGGAGGTGGTGGTGCGCATTGCCTCGGAGAGTGACGAGGCGGCCTTCCACCTGTTGATGGGGGCCCTGGAGGCCAACGACCAACCTTGCCTGCAGCCCGAGCCCGACCCCAGCGTGGCGGTGCAACAGCTCTTCTCGCTGTTCTACGGGCGGCGGGAGGGCCTGGCCCTGGATGAGCTGACGGAACTGCTGCTGCCCCTGGTGACCGCTTCGCGGCTGGAGCTGATCCTGCTGCACCTGACGTCCCTTGGGCTGGTGAAGCACACCCGGGGGCGCTACTTCCCGTCCACCGAGATGCTGGACCTGGGCGAGCGGGGCCTCATCCATTCCAACATCCCCGACACCCGGGAACGGCAGGTGGTGGACGCCGACTCGGGGCATCCCCTGGCCAGCCTCTCCATGAACGCCAACACCGGCGAAACGGTCTTCCTGGCGGGACGCCACTGGACCGTGGTGGAGGCCTCCCAGAGCCGGATCACGGTGCGTCTCACGGCCGGCCGGGCGGAAGGCGACATTCGCTTCCGCAAGCGCTCCACCCGCAGCCCCTTCGCCCGCTACCTTCCACCCGAACTTGGCGCCTGATCGACAGGAAATGCTTCGCGCGGGCGCGCCTGAGCTTTGACAAACGGCCCCAATGCCGTCTATCTTTACGGCTACCGTTTTTTGCACCTCCGGAGGAAGCCATGTCTGCGTTCATCCCTACCCTGCTGCTGGCCGTGCTGTTTGGCGCCGGTCCTGATGCTGGCCTCAAGTGCGTGCCCTTCAAGGACCTGCCCTACCCCGCGGACGGGCTGCTGCCGGTGATGGACTCCCAGACCATCTACCTGCACCACGGCGCCCACCACCTGGGCTACGCCAAGAAGGCCGATGAGGTCCTCTCCAAGCACGCCTCCGCCCTGTGCGGCAAGGACGCCGAGACGGCCCTGCGCACCATGAACACGGTGGTGCCGGCAGAGCAGCGGGCCTTCGTGAAGAAGAACCTGGGTCAGCACTACAACCACCAGTTGTTCTTCGACCAGTTCGCCCCCGTGGGCAAGGCCGTCGCAGCCCCCGACGGGCCCCTGGCCATCGCCGTGAAGGCTGACTTCGGCACCCTGGATGACCTCAAGAAGAAGCTGGAAGAGGCGGGCGCCGGGCAGTTCGGCTC
>CAIXZC010000109.1 GCA_903923815.1 uncultured Myxococcales bacterium | reverse complement strand
GGCCTGGCCTTCGAATACGACTACTGCTTTGGCGCCGTGTGCCGCTCGGGGGCCTGCGCCAACCCCGCCTGCATGGACCCCGGCAAGCGCGCCTGCAAGGACACCTACAACGTCCAGGTCTGTGCTGAGGACCTCTCCACCTTGACCACCGAGGCCTGCCCCGCCGACACCAAGTGTGTGGGCGGCGCCTGCGTGGATGACAACTGTCAGGCCGGCGACGTCGCCTGTGGCTGGGCAACCCTGTTGGAGTGCGTGGGCAGCGGCTCCTGGAGCAGCGCCGCCTGCGCCGGCGGTGGCCCCTGCGACCCCAAGACCAAGACCTGCCTTCAGGCCCACCCCTTCTGCCGCGAGAACCCCCTGGGCCGCCGCTGCGACAGCCCCAGCACCGCCCTGGTCTGCGCCCCCGGCGCCTTCGCCACCTACGAGGACTGCGCCGGCGACGAGGTCTGTGTGGAGGGCTTATGCCAGCAGCGCATCTGCGGCGTGCCCTACTACCCGGACACTACCGGCGGCGGTGACGACACGGGCACGGACCCCAAGGACGTCTTCAACCCCGACCTGTCCATGGACGCCATCAACCTGGACTTCGGCAGCGGCGCCGACCTGCCCGACCAGCACGAGTTCCCCGAGGGCAACATGACCATCAACGGCGGCGACTTCGTCAACGAAGAGGTCGCCTTCGAAAGCAACTCCGCCGCCAACTACTACCCCGCCAAGAAGACCCTCCAGGTGAACCTCACCAAGGGCATCTATCAGGTGGTGGTGATGTTCGAAAACATCGCCGACGGCAAACCCGGCTCCTTCACCTCCTCCGTCCCCTCCGCCGTGCGCGTGAAGATCCGCTTCAACGACGGCACCAGCCTGCCCGGCGAGCTCCAGTGGAAATACGAGGCCAAGACCTACCTCGTGGTCCTGCAGGAGTTCGGCGGCAAGAACGGCTGGGTCGCGGGCACCTTCACCTGCGTCATGGAGGACCTGACCGGCGGCCCCGCAATCGAGCTCAGCAACGGATACTTCGCCGTTCCCAGAAAGGAATAACCAGTGACCCCGGAGCGCCCCACCCCCCCCAAGAACTTCGTCCTCGCAAGCTCCACCGAAGAGGTGACTCGCGTGGCCATCGTAGAAGATGGCGTCACCGAGCAGTTTCGCATTGAACACCGCGACGCCCGCACCCTGGTGGGCAACATCTACAAGGGCCGGGTGGTCCGGGTCCTGCCCGGCATCAACTCCGCCTTCGTGGACGCGGGGCTGGCCCGCACCGCCTTCCTGCACGCCGCCGACCTGGCCCTGGAGCGGGAGTCCGAGGACGACGAGGGTCCCTTCGACGGCGCCGAGGACGAGGCCCCCGCCACCACCCAGGAAGAGTCCGAGGACGACTTCCAGCAGCGCCGCCACCAGGAGGCCCGCATCGAGGACCACCTGAGGGAAGGCCAGGAGGTCCTGGTCCAGGTGCGCAAGGAACCCATTGGCAGCAAGGGTGCCCGCCTCAGCGCCCAGATCTCGTTGCCCGGCCGCTTCATCGTGCTCATCCCCCAGGGGCGCAAGACGGGCGTCTCCAAGAGCATCGAAGACCCCGCCGAGCGGGAGCGCCTCAAGGCCCTGGGCGACGAGCTGCGCCCCCACGACATGGGCCTCATCATCCGCACCGCCGCGGAGGGTTGCAGCCGCGCCGACATGGCCGCGGACCTGGCCTTCCTGCTGCCCCTCTGGGAGCGCATCAAGAGCGCTGCCGCCTCCGTGGACCCGCCCTGCCTGGTGCACGAGGACCTGTCCTTGCTGCTGCGGGCCGCCCGGGACTTCATCTCCCAGCGCTACGAGGCCTTCATCCTGGACTCCCCCCGGGCCTACAAGCTGGTCACCTCCTTCGCCTCCTCCTTCATGGAGGACCCCGCCCGGCACTTCCTGCTGCACACCGGCACCCGCTCGCTGTTCGACGAATATGGCGTGGAGGCCGAGCTGGCCAAGGCCCTGGAGCCCAAGGTCTGGCTGAAAAGCGGTGGCACCATCGTCATCGAGCGCACCGAGGCCCTCACCGCCGTGGATGTGAACAGCGGCCGCTTCGTGGGCAAGACGGACCTGGAGGACACCATCTACCGCATCAACCTGGAGGCCGCCCGGGAGATCCCCCACCAGATCCGCCTGCGCAACATCGGCGGCATCATCGTGCTGGACTTCATCGACATGCTGTCCCAGGACCACCGCCAGAAGGTCTTCGACGCCCTCATCCAGGAGCTGCGCAAGGACAAAGTGAAGATTCGCGTGGTTGGCATGAGCGAGCTGGGCCTGGTGCAGATGACCCGCAAGCGCACCCGGGAGAGCCTGCTGTCCGCCCTCACCGAGCCCTGCTACTGCTGCAAGGGCAAGGGCTACCTGCGCACCCCCGAGACCGTCTGCATTGGCCTGCTCGAGCAGATCAAGGACAAGATGGCCATGCCCTCCCTCAAGTGCCTCCACGTCCACGCCAACCCCCGGGTGCTGGAGGCCATGATGCTGCGCTACCGCAAGTCCCTCGAAGAGCTGGAGCGCCGCACGGGCCGCGAAATCATGCTGGTCCCCAAGAAGGAACTGCACCTGGAGAACACCGAAGTCTTCGCAGACGCCAACTGAAACGGAGGCTGCCTTGAGCGACCCCTTGGAGACCAGGCTGCTGCCCGCCGAAGAGCTGCACATCCCCGTCGTCACCCTGGGTCGCCCCGGCGAAGAGCCGCGGACCTTCTGGGGCTCCCCCGTCACCGTGGGCTCCAGCCCCGACTGCGATCTGGTGCTCAAGGCCGACACGGTCTCCCGGCGCCATTGCCAGTTGCTGTGCGACGGCCACAGCGTGGTCCTGCGGGACCTGGACTCCACCAACGGCACCTGGGTGGGCAACCTGCGCGTGAAGGAGGCCCAGCTTACGGGGCCCTGCGAGTTCCTGGTGGGGGACCAGCGCCTGGCCTACGCTCCCAGCATTGAAAAGTTTGCTCCGGGGGCCTCGGGGGAATGTCAGCTTGAAGGGCTCGTGGGGGCCGCACCCGTCATGGGCCGGCTGTACTCCCTGCTGCGCAAGCTGGCCGCCTGTGACGCCCCGGTGCTGATCCAAGGCGAGACAGGCAGCGGCAAGGAACTGGCGGCCCGGGCCCTGCACAAGCTGTCGGGCCGGGCCCGGGGACCCTTCGTCACGGTGGACTGCTCGTGCATCGCCCCCAGCCTGCTGGAGAGCGAGCTGTTCGGCCACCGCAAGGGCAGCTTCACAGGGGCCCTGGAGGGGCGCATCGGTCTGCTGGAGCTGGCCGACGGCGGCACCGTCTTCCTGGACGAGATCGGCGAGTTGCCTTTGGACATGCAGCCCAAGCTGCTGCGGGTGCTGGAGGCACGGGAACTGCGACCCGTGGGGGCCTCCAGTCCACGTCCCGTGGATCTGCGGGTGGTGGCGGCCACCAACCGGGACCTGGCCAGCGAGGTGCTAGCGGGGCGCTTCCGGAGGGACCTGCTGTTCCGCCTGGAGGTGCTGCGCGTGCGCATGCCGCCCCTGCGGGAGCGCCTGGAGGACCTGCCCCTGCTGCTGGAGCACCTGTTGGAGCGCCTAAGCCCCAGCGGCCGCCTGCCGACCTTCTCGCCCCAGGCCATGGCGGCCCTCCAGAACCACCCCTGGCCGGGCAACGTGCGGGAGCTGGCCAACGTGGTGGCCCGGGCCGTGGCCCTGGGCTCGGGGGGCACGGTCACCGAGGAGGACCTGGGGCTGGG
>CAIXZC010000108.1 GCA_903923815.1 uncultured Myxococcales bacterium | reverse complement strand
TCCATGAGGCTGCCGATGGCCGGCTGAAACAGAGCCACTGCGCCAAGGGATTCAGCCAGATCCAGCACGAAGGGCCAATGGGAAGCGTGGTGGGAGGCCAGGGTCATGCGCAGGGCCACCTTGAGGCCGGCCCTGCGAGCCGCTTCTGCCCCGGCAAGGGCCTTCGAGAAGGCCTGGGGACCTCGACCCTGGTTGTGGATCTGCTCAGGGCCGTCCAGGCTGATCTTCAACACCGAAACGGAACGCAATTCGTCCAGACGGTCGGGCAGCAGGATGCCGTTGGTGCTCATTGCAACCCGCAAGCCGGCCTTCGCGGCGGCGTTCACCATTCGGCCCATGCCCGGGTGGACCAGGGGTTCTCCGCCATCGAAGCAGACCGACATGGTACCGGCCCCGGCCAGGTCTCCAATCAGCCTGAGGGCGTCCTCGGTTTCCATCTGGGGGGCCGTGGGGCTTGCCTTGTCACAGAAGCTGCAATGGAGGTTGCAGCGATGGGTGGTCTCCAGATTGACCAACAGGGGGGTGAAATGTCCACGGATTCTGGCCTTCAAGATTCCTCTGGTAAGGCGAAGGCCCTGCTCAAGCTCTGCCATTCGCATGGATGATCCTTTCTGCGACGACCAGGCCGGCGGTGACCCAGGCGGCTCCTCTAAGTCTTCTCACCAACAACACGGCCAGGACTGCCGGCAGGCTCAGCCCTGCCGGTCCCGCCACCAACAATGCACTGCCCTCCAGGACGCCTGCCTGGGCGGGGACAGGGGCGCCGACCACAGAGCCAGCCAAGTTCGCCAACGCCAGCCAAAGCACTGCCTCGGGGCTCAGCTCACCGACCAGAGCCAGTGCCAGTGCCAGCTCCGGCAACAGCCAGGCCTTGCCAAGGGTGTGCAGAAAAACCGATGCCAGAAAAGAACGGACGCCAAACTGCCGCGCAAAGGCCCGGCGCAACGAGACGATACCCAGCAGCAGAAGCCCCCCTGCCAGGACCCCGAGACTGCAAAGCAGGATCTGCAGACCCAGGCTGCCGTCAGTCTGCGGCAGCGCCCAGCAGGCCAGGGTGCCAAGGCAAATCCCCAGCGCCAGGAGCTGGGCCGCATTGTCCGCCAGCATGGCGTCGGACGCCTTTGAACGCGCCGGGACTGGAAATGTCAGAACCTTGATTGGTTCGCCCAAGAGGCCGAAGCCCAGTTCATCGCCGGCCTGGGAAGCCAGGTATAGGGCAAAACTTCGGCCCCTGCCGGGGCGGACACCATTTGGAAGCAGTAACCTCCAGCCCTGGGAATGCAGCCAAAGGCCGCCCGCAGGGGCCAGGATGACCAGGATGACCAGGGGCCCCATGCCCACGGCGGAGTGCCACACTTCAAAAGGTCCGGCCCTCCATAGCATGAGCCCGACGCCGATCACCCCGACAAGAGCTGCGAGTCTGCCGATGGGTATTGCAAGACGACTGAGGCTGGGTGGCACGCGTTCGAAAAAAGAGGTCTGCGCTGTCTGCATCGGGGACATGGGCGGCAGGGTACAATGAACCGCGGCACGATGCAATGTAGCTAGGTACCGGTTCCGGTCACTTTCACTTTCGGTCCTCTTCGGCTGCGAGGTAGCTGTTCAGGGACTCTCGCAGATTCATTAGCAGAGGGCGCGGTTCTCTCGCTGGGTTGCCGGCACTCGTTCCAGCAGGCGATAGACGGCGGTGGTGTGGGTGCCCAGCAGGGCGGCGATTTCGGAGCGCTCGGTCGCTTACAGAACAAACCCCTTTACCCACCTCAGGGCGGGCGATATCCTCACCGGGTCACGAACACGGAGATCCGCCATGTCCCTGGGCTCCTTGATGAGGCAGTTGCAGATCAATGGGGTGCGCTTGGGCCTGGCGTGTTTTCTGGCCGTGGCCCTGGCTTCTTGCGGGAACGGGGACTCTCAGAGAGAACCAGAACCCAAGGACACGCAGGTTGATCAATCGACTTCCGACCAGAACGCCCAGGACTGGGCGGATTCCGTGGGCCCGGAGTTGACTGATGCAGGCGGTGAAGTGCCCGTGGACTCCATCGCTGCGGACCAGGTTCAGAACCAGGACTCGTCGCCAGATGGCGGTCTGCTGGTTGATTTGGTGGATTTGGACGCGGGCGCAGACGCTTCAGCCGATGCCGACCTTTGGTCAAAGTGCGACCCGAGCGAGTTGCCGATATGCAGCCCGGCCGGCGATGTCGTCCGATGCAACGCTGAGGGCACCGGCTACGATCTGGTGACCGACTGCATCAAGGGCAGCCAGTTCTGCGCCTTTGGGAGTTGCATTGATATTTTTTGCATGCCCGGCACCGGGCGCTGCGACGGCGACACCTTGGTGCTCTGCTCCTTTGATGGCCAGCGGGAAGACCTCACGGTCTGCGCCGAGTCGGAAAGGTTCTGCGATTCAGAGACCATCTCGTGCCTGCCCTGGGTCTGCACCCCCGGCGTCAGCAGTTGTTCCGAGACCGCCGACGCCGTCAAGTGCAACGCCGTTGGAAGTGGTTTTGACCTGGTCAATGATTGCGGGTCCCTTGGCTGCCTTGGGGGATCCTGCATCAAGGGCTGCGGGGACAACCTCTGCGCCGACGGGGAGGACTGCAACACTTGTGTTGAGGACTGCGGCTGCGGCCAGGGCGTCTGTCAGCCGTCAGGCTCCTGCTGCGCCCTGTCCTGCGAACCAGCAGACGACTGCGCCTCGCTGTGCCAGGAACAGAAAGCCGGCCCGGGATCGTTGCAGCCCTTCGACCCCCAGCCGGAGAACTCTC
>CAIXZC010000107.1 GCA_903923815.1 uncultured Myxococcales bacterium | reverse complement strand
GTAGCACTGGCCGTCGGGGCCGCAGACGTCGGTCTCGGCTTCGCACTCGCCACAGGAGCCGCCGCAGCCGTCATCGCCGCAGACCTTGGTGTTGCCTTCTTCGTCCAGGCAGCTGGGGGTGCAGACCTGGCAGGCGCCAGCGTCGTCGCACTTGAAGCCGCTGTCGCAGGTGCCGCACTCGCCGCCGCAACCGTCGGGGCCGCAGACCTTGCCTTCGCAGCTGGGGGTGCAGGTGTACCAGGGGCACCAGAAGGACATTTCAGACTCGACGGGGGGGAAGGCCAGCACGTCCGTGCAGAGGATGACGCCGTAGTAGGCGAAGAAGGAGCAGAAGGGGACGGGGGTGCCGTCGTCAGTGGTCATGGGGCCGCAGTCCAGCTTGCACAGGCAGGAGGCCTTGCCATCGGGGCAGCCTTCGCCGGCTTCGCAGTAGTACAGCTCGGAGCCGCTGCAGCAGCGGGTCTCGGGCACGTCGCCGCAATCCTCGGACAGCATGGTGCCGCCGTAGGGGCACTCCAGGGCGCCCTCGGGATCCTTGCAGGCGTTGTTCTCGCAGGTCTGCCAGGGGCTACAGAAGGCACAGCCGTTGACGGTGTCCTCGGGAGCGGCGGTGTCCTTGAGGGCATCCACGGTGGTGTCGGGGGTGGTGTCGGGGGTCCCCAGGTCGGTGGTGTCACCCACGATGGTGTCCACGGCGCCGGTGGTGTCCTTGGTTCCGTCGGTGCTGCTGCTACCGCAAGCGGACAGCGCGAACACCATGGCGAGGACTGCCAGAATGCTGAGCTTCTTCATCTCTACTCCTCCAATGTCGTTCAAAAAATAGCGAAAAATCGCAGCAACCAGTGTACTTGCGGCGCTCTTTGTGTCAATCGGCAATTGCGTAGCGACCCCCCGGGCCTGCCAGAATGCGCCCCCGGGCCAGGGCGTCCGCCAGCAGCGCCTCCACCTGGGAGGCCCCCAGGCCTGACGCCAGAACCAGTTCGGCCACTGAGCTGGGCCGCCGCTGCAGGGTCTCCAGCACCGCCTGGGCACCCCGCCCCGCCCCCGCCTGGACCTGCACCGGCGCCGGCTCGTAGGCGACCTCATGGGCCCGAGGCCCGAACAGCGCCGCCGCCCGCACCAGGGTGTCCCGAGGACAGGCCCAGTTGCTGCCACCGGGCCCGGGGCGCACGGGGGTGTTCACGTCGATGTGGGTGACGGGCAGGGTGGCCAGCAGCGCCGCCAGCTCTGCCAGGGAGGCGTCATCGTCGTTCAGCCCCCGCACCAGCATCACCTCCAGCAGCACCTGCCCGGGGTGCACCTGGGCCAGCCGCCGCAGGCCCCCCACCACGCGCTGGAAGTCCAAGGTCCCCTCGGGACGGTTGACGCGGCCCAGGGTGCGCTCACAGCCGCCATCCAAGGAAGGCGCCACCAGATCAAACAGCAGGGCCGCCTCCAGCACCGGGTCCTGCCACAGCAGCCCGCCGTTGGTGATCAGCAGCAGGGGCAGGGTCGTCAGCCCCCGCAGCCCCCGCACGATGTGGGCAAGCCCCGAGTGCAAGGTGGGCTCGCCCTGGCCTGCGAAGGTGATGACGCCGGGGGTGGGGCCCCGCTGGAGGGCCTGGGCCACCTGCTCGAGGATGACCTCGGGGGGGACGCCCGGGGCGGGGGTGGCGCACAGCTCGGTGGTGCGGCCCGCCTGACAGTACACGCAGTCGAAGCAGCAGCGCTTGGTGGGCATGGGGTCCACGCCCAGGGACAGGCCAAAGCGACGGGATTGCACGGGACCGTAGACAGCGCTGGGGGTCATGGGGGCCTCGGGGGCGAAGGGGGATCAGTAGCGGCGGGGAACCAGCTTCACGGTGGCCCCGGTGTTCTGGTCACTCCAGACCACCACGTAGGCGCCGAAGTCCAGGGCGGCGGCCACGTCGGGGGTGCGCTGATCGCCCGCCTGGCTGGTGTTGATCAGGTACTCGGTGGAGCCCGCGTAGCCGGCGATGGCATAGACCAGCCCGGCGATGCCGTAGCCCGCCGAGTCGGCCACCTGGCTCTCCCACACGAAGATCATGTCGTCGTTCTCCAGGACCGCCACGGCGGGGGCCTGCTGGGCGTCCGTGGTCTTGATGGGGATCTTCTGATCCGCGGTGCCGATGTGACGCGCGCCGGTGCTCTTGTAGGCGTTGCCGTACACGCCCGTGCTGGAGCCATCCTGAAGGGTGGACTCCCAGCCCGCCACGAAGCCGCCCAGGACCGGGTCAAAGGGCATGGCCGCCAGGGTGGGGGCCTTCTGGCTTTGGGACTCGTACTTGTTCAGCAGGATCTCGCCGCCCACCTTCGCACCGGTGCTGTCGAAGAACTGGCCGATGACCGCGGTGCCCTGGCTGTCCTGGCCGTTGGAGGACCAGGCGGCGGCCAGGTTGCCATTGGAGAGGTAGTCCACGGTGGGGGTGCGCTGGGCGTCGGCGGTGGTGGTGTTCAGCAGCAACTCGTTGCCCACGGCCCCCTGGGAGACGTTGAAGAAGCGGCCGTAGATGCCCGTGCTGCTGGGGTCCAGGGTGCCCGTGCCGTACCAGGCGGCGAAGCAGGTGCCGCTGCTGTTGCAGGTCACTACGGGCTCCAACTGGTCGCCGGCGCGATTGGCGGGGAGGACGTATTCGTCGCCGATGGGGGCGCCCTTCTGATCAAAGAAGCGGGCCGCCACGCCCACGCCCTCGTCGTCCGCCAGGCCTCGGGACTGGTAGACCACCACGAAGCCGCCGTTCTTCACGGGGACGGGGGCGATCTGGGGGCGCTCCTGCAGGCCGGTGTGGCCGCTGTTCACCACGAAGGGGTCGGACAGGGGCGTGAAGGTGTCGTTGTAGACGCGCCCCAGGATGGCCCCCTCGGAGCCGTCCGCGGTGGCGTCGCTGGTGGCCCAGACCACCATGGTGAAGTTGTTCTTGGAGATGGCCACCTTGGGCCGGGGCAGGAAGTCCGCGGTGCCCGCGGAGACGGTGGACACGGTGAGCTCGGTGGAGGGCACGCACTTGCCCGAGCCGAAGCAAAGCTCGGGGGCTGTGCATTCACCCGCCTGGGCCCAGTCGGAGGCGGTGGAGGTCTTCTGGTCACAGCGCATGCGCATGTTGTGGTAGCAGTACATGCGGCCGGGCATGCAGGTCTGGCAGACGCCGTTGTAGCACACGGGCAGGTCCCCGGCGCACTTGGTGGGGTTGACGTTCCAGGCGCCGCTGGAGCAGGTGATGCGGGTCAGTTCGTCCATGCAGGCGGCGGTGTTGGAGGACACCTGCTTGCACTCGTAGGTGGTGGTGCCGTCCACGGCCACGGTGCCGTCCAGGTAGACGCAGGCGCTGGCGGTGGTGGCGCAGAACTTCATCTGGCCGGTGGCATCGGTGTGGCAGCGCCCGGTGTCGCAGTTGTCCGCGCTGGTGCAGGGCTGGCACAGCTTGCAGATCTTGTAATCGGCGCTGCCGTTGCAGTCGTTGTCCAGGCCGTCACAGAGGGCCTCGGTGGCCTGGTAGTCAGACACGGCGGCGTAGTTGCAGGACCAGCCGCCGACGCCACCACAGGTGCCGCTGACGCCCCCTTCGGCGCAGACGCCGGCGGTCTTGCAGGCGTTGAGGCCCGGGGAGTCCAGGGCGTTCAGGGCCACATCCACGCTGCCGTTGCAGTCGTTGTCCAGGCCGTCGCAGGCCTTCTCCGTGGCCTCGTAACCGGTGACCTGTCCGTACAGGCACTCCCAGCCGTTGGGGCCGCAGGTGGCGGCCAGGGTGCCCAGGCAGACGCCCTTGCCGTAACCAACACAGTCAGCCCCCGCGGGGCCGGCGTCGGCCAGGTTCTCGTCGACGCTGCCGTCGCAGTCGTTGTCCGCCTTGTCGCACTTGGTCTCGTTGGCCTCAAAGCCCGTCACGTAGGTGTAGTCGCAGGTCCAGGCGGGGAGGGCGCCGGGCTTGCAGCCCCAGCGGACCTTGCCCTCGCAGACGCCCACGGTCTTGCACTTGCTGGCCAGCTTGGGGTTGAGGTTCCCGGCGGCCACGCCGAAGTCCTTGTCCAGGTCCTCATCGGCCAACCCGTCGCAGTCGTTGTCGAAGCCGTCGCACAGGTACTCCCGGGGGCCCAACTGGGGGTCCGTGTAGACCTGGAAGCCGGGCACGGTGCTGTAGTCGCAGGCCCAGACCCCAGGGGTCTTGCCATCGGCGTTGCATTTGCCCTTGGTGTTGCCGAAGCAGACGCCCTTGGAGAGGCACCCGCTGCCGGCGATGATCTTGGCGTCCTGGGTGCTGATGTCCTCGTCCGTGCTGCCGTCGCAGTCATTGTCCAGGCCGTCGCAGAGGCGGGGGTTCTGCTCTTCCTTGGCGGCGAAGCCGTCCTCGTAGACGCCCGTGAAGTCGCAGACGTAGCCCTTCTTGCCGCCCCCCGCATGGCCGCAGGCGGTGTTCAGCTTCTCGGCCTTGCACACGCCCTTGTTCAGCTTGTCCGCGCAGGCCGTGGCCACCTGGGTGCCCAGGCCGTCCAGGCCCTCGTCGGTGGCGCCGTCGCAGTCGTTGTCCAGGCCGTCGCAGGAGGCCTCGATCCAGAAGCAGTGGGGGTCCGTGGGGTCCGGGCAGGTGCCCCACTCCACGGTGGGGGTGGTGACGGTGGTGTTGTAGGCGCAGGTCCAGCGGCCCGGGCTGTCGCCCTTGTTGTCGCTGTTGGTGTCGGCGTTGCAGGTGGCGGTGGTGTTGCCCGCGCAGGCGCCCAGGTTGCGGCAGGAGGTGAGGGCCAGGCCCGCGTCCTCGACCTTGAGTTCTTCGTCTGTCTTGCCGTCGCAGTCGTTATCCAGGCCGTCGCACAGGTCCTGCCCCTCGCCCTCGGCGTACTTTTCCACGGCGGCGTGGGTCGCGATGCCGTCATAGGAGCAGCGGAAGTAGGCGGTCTCGTTGGTGCCGTTGCCGTCCACGTCCTTGGCGGCGCAGTCGAAGATGACGGGGCGGCGGCCGCTGACGCTGTCCTTGGCGCAGACGCCGTAGCCCAGGGGGAAGCCCTCGCTATCAAGCACGGGGACCTTGCCCTTCTTCCCGCCCACGGTGACGTCCTTCAGGACCGGGCAGTCCTCGAACACCGGGGTCTTGCCGCTGCAGTAGGGGTGGAAGGCCTTGCACAGGGGCTCCTTGCAGTCCCCCAGCCCGTTCTTGTCGTCGTCCACCTCGTTGTCGCAGATCTCCGGGAAGGCCAGGTCCATCCAGGTGAGGCCCTCGTCGGTGGCGCCGTCACAGTCGTTGTCCAGGCCGTCGCAGGAGCCCTCGACGAACTCATAGCCCTCCACGTCCCAAAGGCCCGTGGTGTCGCACAGCCACTCGCCGTCCACGCAGGCGGCCTTCACCAGGCCGTCCTCCAGGTGGTCCGCGCAGATCCCCTTCATGGGGCAGGGGGAGGGGCCCCAGTCCTTGATGACGTCCACCTCGTCATCGCAGTCGTTGTCCTTGTTGTCGCAGCTGGCTTCCTTGGCTTCGAAGTAGGGGATGTTGCCATAGGCGCACTCAAGCTGGCCGTTGTTGCAGCGGAAGGCCACCTGGGAGTCGTAGATGCCCAGGCTGCCCAGGATGACGGTGACCCCGCAGGGGCCCAGGAAGTCCACGCAGGGGCCGTAGGTGCCCACTTCGTCGCCGCTGGGTTCGAAGACCAACAGCTCGTCCGTCTCGCCGTCACAGTCGTTGTCCAGGCCATCGCAGAGGCGCGCGGCGTCCTCGGGGTCGGCGCCGAAGAACTCCTCGGGGGCGTAGTCGGCCTTGTTGTCATAGGCGCAGGCGAAGGCATAGCCCCCGCCCACCTGCTTCACGCAGCGGAGCCCCGTGGGGGTGCCCCCGACGCAGACGCCCTTGGCCGTGCCGACGCATTCGGTGGCGGGATCCAGCGTGGCGAAGTCCTCGTCCTCGTCCGGGACGTCATCGCAGTCGTTGTCCTTGCCGTCGCAGGTCCGGTCCATAGGGAAGTAACCCTCCACGGCCGAGTAGTCGCAGCCCCAGACGGGGCCGTCCTTGCCCTGCTTGCAAACGGCCTTGACCTTGCCCTTGCACAGGCCCTTGTTGGGGCAGGAGGGGGCCCCCGCGCAGACCAGGTCACCCACGTCCTCGGCGATATCCCCGTTGGTGTCCTCGCCGGTGGTGTCCTCGCCGACGGCGCTCGCCGCCGGGGGACAGGCCTGCAGCGGCAGGAGCAGGGCCAGGGCCAGAATGCAGCTAGTGAACTTTCCCATGGAAGACCTCCTAGAAACCAAAGCCAGCTTCAAGCACAAAGGCGTCCGGCGTGAGCACG
>CAIXZC010000106.1 GCA_903923815.1 uncultured Myxococcales bacterium | reverse complement strand
CGAGTGGTCCACCTCGGGCCGATGGTAGTCGTTGGTCTCCGCCACGGTGGCCAGGGACAGCAGCACATCCAGCACCGCCACGGCCCCGGCGCACAGGGCGATGGTGCGGCGCCGCTGGAGGACGCGCTCCTGCAGGGCCTTGAACAGCTCCAGCTCCAGCTCGAACTGCAGCTCCTCGGCGTGCAGCACCTTCTCCTCGTAGTCCTTGAGCTCGGGCGTGTAGAAGCGCTCGGCCCCCGCGGTGGTCTGCTTGCGGATGAAGGTGGCGGGCACCAGGTGCAGGTTGGAGTTGGTGACCTCAATGTAGTACCCGAAGACCTTGTTGAAGCGCACCTTCAGGGACGAGATGCCGCTGTCGGCCTTCAGCTTCGCCTCGTAGGCGCTCATCCATTCGCGGCCACCACGGGCCAGGCCCGCCAGGTCCGCCAGTCGGGGCTGGTGCTCCTCCCGGAACATGCCGCCCTCGCGGATGGTCGCCGGGGGCTCGTCCACCAGGGCCTCAAGCACCCCCCGGTGCAGCTCCTCGTGGGGGTCCATCAGGCCCGCCAGAGAGCGCAGCAGCTCGCTGTCCATCACCGCCAGGGTGTCCCGCAGGGGCGTCACCGCCTCCAGCGCCAGGGCCACCGCCCGCAGGTCCCGCCCCGAGGCCGCCCCGGACTCCACCCGGGCCATGGTGCGCTCCAGGTCCCCCACGCGCCCCAGAAGTTCCAGCATTGAACGGCGCTGGAAGGACTTGGCCAGCAGCTCCGCCACGGCGTCCTGCCGCCGCTGGATCTCCTCCAGCTTCATCAGGGGCCAGGCCACCCAGGTCTTCAGCAGGCGCTTGCCCATGGGGGTGGCCGTGCGGTCCAGCACCCATAGCAGGGACCCCTTGCGCTTGCCCCCCACGATGGTCCTGTGGATCTCCAGGTCCGTCACCGCCGTCTCGTCCAGGGCCAGGTGGTCCCGCACCCGGTAGTGGTTGAAGACCCCCAACGACGGGATGCGCCCCCGCTGGGTCCCCTTCACGTAGCGCAGCAGCGCCCGGGCCGCCCGCGCCAGCAGTGGCGACAGGCTACGCCCCGACTCCAGGCCCAGCAGCGCGTCCTCCTCCTCCCGGCTCTCCGCCAGGAAGCAGTCCTCACCGGGCAGGGTCAGCACCGCCGTGGGCAGCACCCCCAGGTGTTTCTTCAGCTCCACGTCCACGCCGTCCTGGCACAGCACCTCGGCGGGCTCCAGGCGCAGCAGTTCGGCGCGAAGCTGCCCCCCGTCCTCCAGCACCGTCCCCCGAAAGTCCCCGCAGGACGCATCCAGGCAGGCCAGGGCAATGCCGTCCAGCCCGAAGACCACGGCGGCCAGATAGTTGTACTTCTCCGACACCAGGTTCTCGGGGTCCAGGATGACCCCCGGCGTGATGACCCGAGTGATCTCCCGCCGCACGATGCCCTTGGCCTTGGCGGGGTCCTCCATCTGCTCGCAGATGGCCACCTTGTAGCCCTGCTCCACCAGGCGCGCCAGATACCCGTTCACCGAGTGGACAGGTACGCCACACATGGGGATGGGGTTGTCCGCCTTCTTGTCCCGGCTGGTCAGGGCGATCTCCAGCACCGCCGAGATCTTCACCGCGTCCTCGAAGAACAGCTCGTAGAAGTCCCCCATGCGGAAGAACAGGACGGCCTCCGGCACCTGGCGCTTGGCCTCCAGGTACTGCTTCAGGAATGGGGTCACGTTGGGGCTGTGGTCAGTCATGGCAGGGCGGGCTATTCCATTTCGTCGAAGTAGAAGACCTCGGAGATCTCGCTGCTGAGGATGAAGGTGGACATGGTGCCGTCACCATCCAGATCGCCCCGGGCCACGGCGTACCACCACTGGCGCTGGGGATCGGTGATGTAGGCGGAGGGCGGGTCCGCGTCCCCGGGGGCCCAGCCCACCGTGACGAACTGATAGTTGACCGTGGCCGAGCCGGGCCTGGCCCCAAGGGCGCACCAGCCCGGGTAGGTGGCCTTGTTGTCGGGGCAGAGGATCTCCCAGGGCTTGTTGCCGTGGGCGACGTCGGTGGGATAGAAGTCATCATCGTCAAAGGAGTTGGCCGCCTCGGAGGTGTCCACGTACTGCCCGTAGACGCTGAAGTAGGTGGACTGCTTCATGCCGATGTCGGCCAGGAAGTAGATGGCCTCCATGTTCTTGCCGCGGGCCAGGTAGCGCGAGTAGGAGACCACCGCCACGGTGCTGAGTATGGCCAGGATGGTCACTGTGACCATCAACTCCACGAGGGTGAAACCCGCTCTGCTGGTTGTTCTCATGGCTGCCTCCCTTGCGACCCAGGCATGATAGCCGCAAAGCGCCGCCACGGTCAACGACCACGGCACCACGCCTGTCCGAACCCCGACCGCCAGGGAGGGGGCTGTCCTGTCCGAACCCCGACCGCCAGGGAGGGGGTGCGCCCTCCCCCTCGACAACGCCCCGGTTTCCAGGCAACAATGGCGCGGTCTGACTGGCCCAAATGGAGTCCCCATGAACGCGCTGCGAAATGCCCTGCTGGCCCTGTTGTCCCTGGCCCTGGTCCTCCCCCTGGCCCCCTCCCCGGCCCAGGCGGGCCAGCCCGACGAGGACAAGGCCTCCTCCATCCTGTTGGACGAGGACCAGGCCCGCAAGCAGCGACTCCAGGAGGTCCTCACCGAACTGGAGCTGCTGGAAAAAGAGCTGCTGCAGGCGCAGGCAGACGTGCTGGGCTGGCAGCAGGAGATCAAGGACATTGAGCAGCGCGCCAAGCGCTTGACCCGCGAGAAGACCGAGGCCGCCGCGGACCCGGCGCGCGCCGCAGCCCTGGAACTGCTTGGCAACCTCACCTCCAGCCGCCTGGACAGCCTGAACCTCATGGTGGAGACCTTCAAGCAGGAGCAATCCGACCTTGCCGAGGCGCTGAAGCTGGCCCGCAGTCTCATGGCGGCGGAGGACAAGAGCAAGTCCAAGGAGGCCCCGGTGGCCCTGGGTCGCAGCCTGGACGATCTGGTGCGCCACATGGAGGAGCTGCGCCTTGCGGGCGTGTCGCTGTCCCTGCTCAAGGCCCGGCGGGCGGGCCTCAAGGAAGAGCTGGACCAGAAGCTCAAGCAGCAGTCCAAGGCCCAGGCCGCCACCCCCACCCAGTTGCCCCTGGCCCCGGAGGGCCGCGCCGATCTGCAGGCCATCCGCAGCGAATACGAAAAGTCCTGGCAGCAGAACCAGGACAGGCGCCGCCAGTTGCGCGGCCACATCCAGCGGCAGAACACCCTGCAGCTCAACTTCCTGCGCCTGCAGATCGTGCAGCAGGAGGCCCAGATCCGGCACCTGGAGCTGACCCGGGACCGGCTGATGGGTGCCCTTCAGGTGACGGACCCCGAGGTGGCGGAGGCCCGCGCCACCCTGACCAATCTGGATGACAGTCCCAAGGACAGCGAGCGCGAGATCAACAAGGAGATCCGCCGCCTGCGCACCAACCCCCTGCCCGCCGACGAGGCCGGCATCACCGAACATTGGGACCAGAAGAAGCGCCAGATGCTGCGCCTCAACCTGTTGCAGCACCGCCTGTATGTGCTGGACCTGGAAGAGCAACTGCGTCGCTTCCGCGCGGCCTCCGTGGTGGCCCTGGACAGCCTGCTCCACGGCAACGCCCCGGACCCCTCCTACTTCATCGACTACGGGCGCCTGCTGGACGCCGACAAGCAGGAGGCCGCCCGCCAGGAATTGAAGGCCCGCCGCGAGGCCTGGCGCCAGGAGTACGCCTTCCTGCAGACCCAGACCGAGGGCATCAAGAAGAAGATCCAGACGGAGGTCTTCGGCCTCTACCTGGGCATGCTGGACCTGTACGACCAGATGGACGCCCACAAGTGGCAGATGGAGTGGGTGGCCCAGACCGCCCGCTTCTATCAGGCCCGGTGGGAACTGGCCCAGCGCGGCCCCGCCTGGTACGCCTGG
>CAIXZC010000105.1 GCA_903923815.1 uncultured Myxococcales bacterium | reverse complement strand
GCTGCTTGAGGCTGGGGGCCTGGGGACCCCGCGGCGGCTGATGGTCACCGGCGCCATGGACCTGGATCCCTTCCAGGTGGAGGGCCTGTCCGGCGAGAAGGTCATCATCAAGATGATCTCCCCCGAGGTCACCCACAAGACCGAGATGGGCGGCGTGGCCGTGTGCCAGCGCAATGCGTCCGCCGTGATGGCGCGCCTCACCGAGATGGAGAACACGATCCTCCAGCGGGGCGGGCCGGCCATCGCCGAGAGCGTCCAGGGGTATCTGATCTGCGAGATGGTGAAGGCCGAGTGTGGCCTGGGGTCGGAGGTCTTCGTGGGCCTGCGCAACACCCGTGAGTTCGGGCCCTGTCTGCTGGCGGGCTTTGGCGGCGTGGACACGGAGGCCCTGGCGGCCCACTTCAAGCACGGGCGGGCCCTCACCTCCATGCCCCTGGGCTGCGGCAGCCCGGAGGACTTCCTGGAGGCCTTCAAGCGCACCTTCGCCTACACCAAGATCGCGGGCCTGGGCCGCGGCGCCACCCGTCGCCTGGAGGACGCCACCCTGCTGAAGGTCTTCCGCTGCTTCTTCGAGCTGGGCCTGGCCACCATGGCCCCCGACAGCGACGAGCCCAGCTTCCTGGACCTGGAGATCAACCCCTTCCTGCTTAGCTGCGGCAACCTGGTCGCGGTGGATGGCTTTGCGCGCTTTGGCGAGGGCTTCAAGAGCCGCCCCAAGGTCCCCGTGCAGGGCATCGGCCACCTGCTGAAACCCCAGACCGCCGCGGTCATCGGCGTGTCCGCAAGGGACGTGAACGTGGGCCGCACCATCCTGCGCAACCTGCTGCACGACGGCTTCCCCGCCCAGGCCATCCGCATCATCCGCCCCGGGGGCGGCCAGATTGACGGCGTGGACTGCGTGGACAGCGTGGCGGCCCTGCCCTGGGTGGCGGACCTGCTGGTGCTGGCCATCTCGGCCACCCAGGCCCCCGGCGTGGTGGAGGAGATCCTGGACTCGGGCAAGGCCCACTCCCTGATCCTCATCCCCGGCGGCATGGACGAGACGGAGGGTGGCAAGGACGTGGCCGCCCGCATCCGCAAGCGCCTGGCCGAGGCCCGCGCCTCCGGTGGCCCCGCCCCCGTGATGGTGGGCCCCAACTGCCTGGGGGTCCGCTCCCGCCCGGGCCACTACGACACCCTGTTCATCCCCAGCATCAAGTTCCCCCAGCCCGAGGCGGGCTCCCCCCGGAACCTGGCCCTGGTGCTGCAAAGCGGCGCCTTCCTGCTGACGCGCCTCTCCAAGCTGCCCCTGCTGGACAGCGTCTACGCCATCTCCACGGGCAACCAGATGGACCTGTGCACCAGCGACTTCATCCAGTGGATCTCCACCAACGCCCCCGAGGTCGCGGTGCTGGGCCTGTACATCGAGGGCTACAAGGACGGCGAGGGCCTGGACGCCTATCACGCCATCCGGCGGGCCACCGTGGCGGGCAAGACCGTGGTGGTCTACAAGGCGGGCCGCACCCGTGAGGGCCGCAGCGCCACCAGCTCCCACACCGCCTCCATGGCCGGGGACTACGAGACCGCCGTGGACGCCATGCGCCGCGCCGGGGCCATCGTGGCGGACACCTTCGAGGACTTCGGCGGGCTGGTCATGCTGGCCTCCCTGCTGGCCCACAAGAAGATCTCGGCCAGACGCCTGGGGGTCATCTCCAACGCGGGCTTCGAGACAGTTGGCATCTCCGACAGCGTGGACTCCGCCGCGGGTTTTTCCTTGGGGCGGCTTTCCGGCCCCTCGTCGGAGGCCCTGAAGACCCTGCTGGACGCCAACGGGCTGGCCTCCCTGGTGAACCTCAAGAACCCCCTGGACCTCACCCCCATGGCGGGGGACGGCGCCTACTTCGACAGCCTCACCACCATGATGGACGATCCGGGGCTGGACGCGGTGGTGCTGGGACTGGTACCGTTTGCTCCGGTGATTGCCACCCTGCCCCCGGGGCTGAAGGCTGAGGACGACGTGGAGCTGCCCACCTCCATGCCCTCCCGACTGGCCGCCTACTACGGCGCCTGTGAGAAGCCCCTGGTGACGGTGGTGGACGCGGGGCCCCTGTACGATGCCCTGGCCGCCGCCCTGCTGCGCGCCCGGGTGCCGGTGTTCCGCTCCTGTGACCAGGCCATGCGTTGCCTCCAGAAGTACCTGGACGCGCGCATCCAGAACGGAAGGTAGGCTCCATGCAGTCCACCCCAAGGGTGTTCAAGGGCTCCTGCTCCAGACTTGGCGGCACCATCCGTGTCCCCGGAGACAAGTCCATCGCCCACCGGGTGCTCATGCTGGCCGCCATCGCCGACGGCGAGTCCCGCCTGACGGGCCTGCCCCGCAACGACGACAT
>CAIXZC010000104.1 GCA_903923815.1 uncultured Myxococcales bacterium | reverse complement strand
TGTGGCGACAAGCTGTGCGGTTTCACCGAGCGCTGCTGGACCTGCGAGGCCGACTGCGGCCCCTGCGCCTGGACCTGCGGCGACGGCACCTGCAACGACAACGAGGACTGCGCCACCTGCCCCCAGGACTGCGCGCTCCTTGGCGTCCCTGGCTGCGCCGGCGACTGCGACCCCACCCTGGGCAAGGACACCTGCGGCGGCGCCCGCGTCTGCGTGCCCTTCTATTTGCAGCGGCTGTTCACGGCCCCCTTCCAGCAGGGCAACGGCGTCTGCGGCGTGGGTTGCCTGGAGGACGGCGACTGCCCCGAGGGCAAGACCTGCCTGCACCTGGCGGGGACGGAGGCGGCGGGCATCTGCGGCAGCGGCCTGGCCTGCGACCCCCTGGGGGAGGGCTGCGCGGACCCCATGACGGCCTGCGTGCCTCTGCCTGCGCCCGCCGAGGGCAGCGGCATGTGCCTGCCGGGCTGCTTCGCCCAAAGCCCCGCCTCCTGCGCCGGCGGCACCTGCCTGCCCCGCAACGACCCACCCTGGCACGCGGGCACCTGCGTGGGCCAGGACACGGCCTGCGACGCCCTGACTCAGAACGGCTGCTCGGAGGGGAAGACCTGCCTTGCGGTCGGCGGCAGCGCCCTGGGAGGGGCGGCCCAGATGTGTGCCACCGCGGGCGCCGTTGCCGCCGGGTCCAAGTGCAGTCCCAAGGCCCCCTGCGCCAAGGGGCTGGTCTGCCACGAGGGCACCTGCACCAGCTACTGCAAGCCCGGGCAGGGCGGCACCTGCAGCGGCCAGACCGCCTGCGAGGACCAGTCCGCCAACCTGGGTCTGGCCCCCGCCACCCTGGGGGTCTGCGTGCTGCCCGCCTCTTGACTTTGCCCCGGCGCTGGGGCCCACTGACGCTGTGCGTTCAGGAGGTGCCCCATGAAGCGTCAATCCCTGCTTTTGTCCCTGCTGCTGACCTTTGTGACCCTTGGCCTGGGTGCCTGCGCCGCTGGCGGGGACGGCCCCGGACAGGTGGCCGACGGCGCTGAACAGGCGGACGGCGTCACCCAACTGGATGGCTACCACCAGGACGGCGGCCCGGATACCACGCCCGGCGATGGGACCCCCGGCGATGTCACCCCCGGCGTGGATGGCAAGGTGCCCGACGGTGAGGGCCAGCCCGACGGCGGCCCCGTGGGCGCCAGCATCCATGGCCGCCTTGCCGCCCCCGCAGCCCCCGACCAACGCAACTTTTCCTTTGGGGACAGGCCCGGCGCATCGGCTCAGGTGCCCAAGTCCTTGAGCCTGGTCTCCGTGGACCTGCTGCGGGCCGACCAGGGAACCCCGCCCGCCAACTGGACGGTGGAGAAGAACGCCCTGCCCGACCAGGACGGCGCCTTTGCCTTTGAGGGCCTGACGGAGGGCAACTACGCCCTGCGGGTGAACCAGCCCGAGTTCGCGGCCCTGGCCTACAGCGTGGACTCCACGGAGTTCCACCTGGGCGCCGACCAGAGCGTCAGTCTGGTGCTGCCCCTGCTGACGACCATCACCCATGGCCTGACGGACCCGCGGCTGCGCCAGTCCCAAAACGGTCCCCCGCCCCTTCTGGCCACCCTGGACCACGGCACCGGGGAGGTCATCATGCTGTCGACCCTGGGGCTGGGACTGGTGAACCCCGACACGGGCACCCTGGACCTGCTGTTCAGCCGCAACTTCTTCCCCGGCAACGCCGTCCTGGCCGTGGCCCCCAACACGGGCATCATCTGGCTGCTGTACCCCAACCGCATCGTGCGCGTGGACCGGACCGTCTTTCAGGACGCCGGGGCCAGCGAGATCCTGAACCTGGACGACCCCGCCACGCGCCTGTCCGTGGGGGACAAGGTGCGCTTCAAGATGCTGGCCGCGCCGGCGGGGTTCGGGGGCTGGTACTTTGAGGGCCGCACCTATTTTTCGCCGGACGAGCTGACCCTGTTTGCCTCGACCCAAAGCTCGGGCGTGACGGTCATTGACCTGCAGACGCAAAGCATCGGGCGGGTCATCCTGGGGCGCGTCATCGGCTACAACCCGGTGTCCAACCACCTGTTCTTCTCCAATGGGCAGGGGGTGGGCCTGGGGGGGACCGAGGTGCTGGTGGTGGATGCCTCCAGCAAGCTGGAGGTGGGCGTCGTGGCCTTCGAGAACGTCCTGGGCGTGGCGCCCATGCCCGGGCAGGCGCTGACCGTGATGGTGGGGGGCAAGCTGTCCTCCGGGGACCTGCAGGTGCCGTTCATAAAGGTGGTGGATGGCAGCGGCGAAGTGGTCGTGGACCAGCGGGCCAGGGACTACCTGGGGCTGGCCAGCGACCCGAAGGCGGGGGCGCCCTCGTTTGATGTCAGCGGACAGTATTTCATCCTGGGGTCGGCGGCCTTCAAGCTGCTGCCCGAGGGTGGCTTCGAGGCGGTGCCCACGGGGATCGCCCCGGGGCAGTTCTTCAACCAGCGCATGCAGCAGAACCAACAGCGGGCGCTGGACCCGGCCCACCTGTACGAGCTCTGGTACGGCGACTGGCAGCCCAATGCCAGCGTGGGGCTGCTGTCCCTGAACGGCAGCAACCTGCCAGTGGCGGTGCGCCCCGGCGTGCCCGTGACGCAGCTACTGCTGGACCAGACCCGGGGGCGGGCCATCTTCTGGAACGCCGACAAGCTGGTGCTGATTCACTACGCGGACCCCAACGGCGCGGCCCTGCCTGAGACGGTGGACCTGTCGCCCCTGGTGGCGGCCCTGGTGCCCGAGGGTGCACCTTGCAGCGCGGACAACCCCTGCACCGGGACGGACCTGTGCGCCGGCGCCACGGACACCTCCTTCAGCGGCCGCTGCACGGCCAACCCGCGCCTGCCCTTCCTGCCCTTCTGTGGCGGCTTCACGGGGGCCACCTGCGACGAGGACTTCACCTGCAAGACCGTGAACCCCACCAACCCCAACGCCACGGGCCAGTGCCTGGGGCTGCCCAGCCGGGACTACGCCGCCCACGGCCCCGCCTGCACCGAGGCCCTGCCCTGCCCCGCTGGAATGACCTGCAACGCGGCCGGCCACTGCGAGCCCAGGACCTGCCTGCGGGACAGCGACTGCGAGGCCCTGTCCGGCGAACTCTGCGGCCTGGTGCAAAACCTGGGGCGCGTGTGCCTGACCCCCGGCAGCCTCCCGGACGACAGCCCCTGCCTGTCCTCCAGCGAGTGCCTGCACGGCGCCTGCGTCCCCATTGAGGGCGCCTACGCCATGGCCAGCAACGGCTCCATGAACGACATCCTGTCCGGCACCCTGGGCCTGCAGGTCTGCACCACGCCCTGCTTCGAAAGCGACGACTGCCCGGGGGGCCAGCCCTGCGTCTACCAGCAGTCCTACGGGGCCCCCAACTACCTGGGCGCCGAGACCGTCTGGAGGACCCACCGCGTCGAACTGGCCCCCTTCTGCTGGCCCTCCGTCCAGCCCCCCCTGGAGGGCTGCTCCGGCAAGTGCCTACCGTCCCAGCTTTGCAGCGTTGGCAACTACACTGGCACCTGCCGCGTGGGCTACGAGCCCACGGCCTGGGTCAAGAACGGCGAGGGCAGTTCCACCTTCTGCCTGCCCCCCGCCGAGGCCAACGGCGGCTGCCGCTTCCCCTGCCTGCGCTCCGGCGACTGCCCCTTCACCACCAACTGCAGCGGCGGTTTCTGCAGCACCGGGGAGCCCTTCGGCTC
>CAIXZC010000103.1 GCA_903923815.1 uncultured Myxococcales bacterium | reverse complement strand
CGAGCGCGCCTGCCAGCTTTCCTTTGCCGCCTTCTGCGCGGGCCAGCAGGGCCGCTTCTGGGAGATGAACGACGCCCTGTTCCAGAACGCCAAGGATCTGGCCTCGGGCACCAAGGACGCCATGTCCCTGGCCGAGTCCCTACAGCTGGACATGGACGCCTTCGAGTGCTGCCTGGCGGGCCCCGAGGCCGCCGCTGCTGTGGCCGCCGACGTGGCCGCGGGGTTGGCGTTGAAGGTCCAGGGAACGCCCGCCTTCGTGGTGGACGGCAAGCTGTATCTGGGGTCCATCCCGGAGTCCGTGCTGGCCTCCCTCAAGGCCCCGAACTGAATAGTCCTCGATACTTTGACAACGGGCCTGTGGGCCTCTAGTATTCGTTCTCCGCGCCGGGATTGGCGCCGAAGGTGTGACCATGGCCGACTCAAAACAGGTAGATCCGCTTCTCAAGACCCTGGAAGAGATCAAGAAGCAGGCGTCTACGAGCAGCGCCCCCAAGCCTGTGGCCCCCGCCGCTGGTCCGGCGCCCGCTGGGGGTGGGGACCTGCTGTCAAGCCTGCTGTCGGAGGTCCGCAAGGACGCGGACAAGGAGCGCGCCCGTCTGGGGGACGAACTGTCCCGCCGGGACGAAGAGCGCCGCCGCAAGGAAGAACAAGAAGAGGCGCGCAAGCGCGAGGAATACCGGCGGGCCGTGGAAGAAGAGGCCGAGAAACGCCGCAAGCAGAAGACCAACAAGGAAGACCGCGAGCGCGCCAAGAAGCTGGACGAAGAGCAGAAAATCCGCGAGGCCGAGGAGGCCGCCGCCGAGAAGATCCGCGCCGTCCACCGCGCCGCCGCCGCCAAGAAGAAGCGCACCGTCACCGTGGTCATCTCCGCCGTGTTGCTGGCGGGGGCTGCGGGGGCCGCAATCTACTTCAAGCCCTGGCAGCCGCCCCAGGTCCCGGGGCAGGGCCCCAAGGTTGAGGCCGTGGCGGAACGCCTGGGCACCAACCCCGGCTTCAAGACCATGTTCAACCCCTCCGAGGTGGACAAGACCTACGCCGAGCCCGAGCAGGGCACCGGTGTGGAGGCCAGCATGGATCTGGATCAGCTTGCCACCCTGGGCCTGGCCGAACCCAGCGCCCCGTCTCTCAAGCCCGGCAACGTCCCCCCGCCCCCCAAGGGCCTGTGGATGGTTGACGCCCAAAGCCTTCGGGGCAAGCTGGCCCGAGCCCTGGACGACATCGAACCCCCGCCCATAGTGGCCTCCAATCCCAAGGAAGGCCCCAAGGCCGGCGGCAACAGCAACAACCTGCAGTTGGACTTCTCCGCCTTCGGTCAGAAGAAGAAGTAGCAGCAGCGTTCATTTCAACCAACGCAACAAGGACATCAAGGACGGCGCGCCCGCACCCCGTCCTTTTCGTCCTTTTTGGTCCTTGACGTCCTTGGTGTCCTTCGTCCTTAGGCGCGCTGCTCCAGCGGTCCCCGAAGCCCCTTAGCGAACCCAGAACAGGGTGCTGAAGCCGCCGGTGGTGTCGGTGATGGGGAACTGGTAGCGGCCGTCGGAGGTGGACAGGTAGATCTTCCAGCCGCCGTCGCGGTTGGAGACGAAGGCGATGTAGCGGCCGTCGGGGGAGAAGGCGGGGTCCTTGTTGTTGCCCTGGTCCTGGGTGATGCGGGTGATGTTGCCCTCCAGGTCGGTGACGAAGATGTCGCTGCGGGCCTCATCCATGCCGGCGAAGACGATGCGGTTGTCGGGGCCGAAGTCGGGCGTGGAGTTGTAGCCGCCGGCCATGGTGACGCGGCGCACGGAGCCGCCGTCCCGGTCCATCACGTAGACCTGGGGGCCGCCGGTGCGGTTGGACACGAAGGCCAGCATGGAGCCGTCGTAGGACCACACGGGGGAGACCTCGTCCCAGGGGGTGTCGGTGAGTTCCTTGATGAGCTTGCCGTCCTTGGACAGCAGGTACAGCTCGGACTGGCCGCTGCCGTTGTCGGCGCTGGCCGCCAGGAGGCCGCCGTCGGGGGAGAGGCGGGCGCCGCGGTACTGCTTGCCGCCCCGGGTGACGCGCTTGCCGTTGACGTAGACCTCGGGGATGCCACTGCGGAAGGACGTGTAGACCAGGGCACCGTTGGCCAGGGAGGGGAAGAGGTTCAGGGTGCCGCCGCCGGCCAGGACCGCCTTGTCACGGCCATCCACGCCAATCTGGTAGACGGCGCGGCTGCCCTTGCCCGTGCGGGCGCTGTAGACCAGCATGTTGCCGAAGATGCCGGGGACGCCGGTGATGGCCTCGATGAGGGCGTTCACGAAGGCGTGGGTGGCGGGGACCAGCTTGGCCGAGGGCACGGTGCCGGGGTCGCTGTCCTTGACCTCCATGTACTTGCGCAGGGACACGTCGTAGAGGCGGAAGGTCAGGGCGCAGGTGTCGCCGCTGCCCTCCAGTGACGCCTTCACCAGATACTTGGCGCCGATATTGAACCAGTCATCCCACTTGGAGACCTCCAGACCCTCGCTGGTGGGGTCCGCCAGGTAGCTGCGCTTGTCCAGGACGGTGAAGAAGGCGGACAGCATGAGGTCCCGGTTCAGGGTGTCGTAGACGGCCTTGCAGTGGGCCGGCGTGCAACGGCAGATGGCCTCAGGGATGGCCACGGGGTCCAGCATGCGGGCGCTGGGGGCGATGTTCACGGTGACGGGCTCACCCTCCAGGCCGCCGGCGAAGGAGCCGGTTATAGGGACCTCCTCCTCCGGGGCCTGGGCCTGGGCGGAGAAGGGCAGCAGCAGCAGGCCTGCGGCGAGGACTGCGAAGAACGCGGATCTCATGGCTCATGCCTCCTTGACGGCCGCCGGGTTCACAAAGGGCGGCGCGGGAATCTAACCACAGGTGGGGCGCTTGTAAACTTTAATGGAAGGACGCGGGCTACTGGACGGTGGTGAAGGACCACTCGAACAGCTCGGGGTCGCTGTCCTTGGGGGCAATCTGGATGCGCACGGTGTAGGTGAGGCCCTTGGCCAGGGGCTCAAGGGAGTAGAGGGACACGGTGTCGCTGAGCACCTGGGCCGGATCGTTGGCCGGGGTCACGAACTGATGGGGCACGGGCTCGCCGTCCGGGTCCAGCAGCTCGTGCAACTCGGCGGTGAAGTCCTTGTAGGGAAGGGTGAGGGTGACGATGGGGCCGGAGGGGTAGTCAAAGCCCACGGGCATGGGGGGCTCGGGGCTCTCCAGGCCGTCCCAGGACAGGGGCACGTCGGTCTGGCCGTCCCAGGGGTACATGACGACCAGCTCCTCGGGGGTCTCGGCGGCGCCAAAGTCCATGACGTCCACGCCGTGGGACCACTGGAGGCAACACTCGTAGGTGATGCCAAAACCCGCGTACTTCACCTTGGGGGAGACCAGGGGCAGCCGGTGGTACAGCGTGAACAGCCAGTCATCCACGGCCTGATAGGGGTTGCCGTTGAAGGCCATGATCTCCGAGGCCGCGTCACCCTCGAAGCCCGCGTGGGCCAGCCGGTTCCAGAAGTTGGTGCCGTAGAAGCCCTCCTGCCAATCCATGTTCTCCTTGTGGGGAGAGAGGCCCGTGGTCTGGTACTGCTCGCAGTGCGCGGAGAAGTACTCGGCGTGGGCCTGGGCCGCGGTCTCAATGGCAGCATCGCGGATCACGGGCTGAAGTCCCAGTTGCGCGCGCAGGGCGTTGGTCTGGTCGATGGCGATGCCAGCCGGGTCCTCGAAGTACAGGTCCTGGGCCGTGTCCTGGGCGGTGTCCGGGGCCAGGCCGGCGTCGTAGTGCTGGGCATTCCAGGTGCCCTCCTTGGTGCAGCACTCGCTGGTGAACTTGTAGGTGCCGGTGGCCAGCTCGCCGTTGAACGAACCGGTCAGCACCAACGTGCCGTCCCCTGACTGGGCCGTCAGGTTGAAGCTCTCGGTGGTCAGCTCGTAGTTGACGTCACTGACGTCCCCAGCGGCCGCTTCGCAGCCTCCCAATTCGCACCAGATCTTGTTGATGGTCAGGTCGGTGATGGTGTCCGCCTCCACCTGGAAGGAGACCTTGACGCCATACCAGTACCCGTCCTTGGAGGACCCGGAGGACTGGCCACAGCCAACCATCATCATCGCCGCAAGCACCAGCAGAAGTTTTTTCATGGCCAGACTCCTTGTCGCCTTCATGGCCCCGAAGGATACGCCCAGCCGCGTCCGAGGCTCAAGGGCAAAGTTGCCAAAAGGGGCGCTGGATCTGACGGTCTTCCGTGGTAGAATCCAGCCCTCATTGAGCCAGGAGAAGACCCATGGTCTGGACCAGAATGCTGGCGTCGGCAGCCCTGCTTGCATTGGTTTCCTTTGGTTGCGGAGGGGGCGGCGGGGGAGGCGAGGGGGGCGACCTGCTGGAGGCCGATCTGCCCGACGGCGCCACCCTTGACACGGTGCCCGCCGGGGACCTGCTGATTGCCAACGGTGGCCTCCAGGTGCCGGACGAGACCTGGACCGTCCTGGGCAAGACCTGGAAGGAGGTCCAGTCCGCGGCCCTGCAGCTTGCCGTGGCCACCAACTGGACCCTGTACCAGGACAACCACGCCCTGGGAAATGAGTTCTACAAGCAGCGGGTCGACGTGGTGCGCAAGTCCACCGACCTGTTGGCGGCCAAGGGTGCGGCCCTGGCGGCCCTGGCCGGGGACACGCTGCAGGCCGCCTCCGACCTGCGGGACGCTGCGCCGGAGCTTACGGCCCTGTGGCTGTCCACCAGGGATGCCGCCGTGCTGGACTCCCTCAAGGAACTGGGCGAGGCCGCTGCGGCCCAGGCCCAGGTCATGTCCGAAGCCATCACGCCAATGGAGGCCGCCGCCGACCCCCGGGAGGACGCTCTGGTGGACGCAGCCCTGGCTGCAAGCCGCGCGGGGGCGACCTTCGCGGTGGTTGTAGGGGGCTGGCTGCTGACCCCTGGCGATGTGTCCACGCCGGCACCCGCCAGCGACCTGGGCGGCGCCGCGGTGGAGGGTGCGGACCTGCTGGCGGTGCTGGCCGGTGGCCAGATCTTCACCGGCATGAAGGGACCCACAGACCCCGATGGAGAAGCCCGTTCGCTGCCCCTCGGCGGCGAGGCCGTTCCCCTGCCCGTCGGGGGCGAGGCCCCCAGGCTGCTGGTCCTGCGCGGTGACGGCGCCGCTGATGACCTCAAGCGCCGCCTGGTGGCAGCGGGCCTGACCGAACCTGCCAACGCCAAGGGCGCGCTGCTGACGCTTTCCTTCCCCGACGCCGCCTCGGCCAACCTGGACACCCAGCCTTTGGCGGGCCTGGGGCAGTGCTGGCTTCCCGAGAACGCCGCCACGCCGGACTGTGCCGACTCCAAGTCAGGGCTGTTCCCCGAAGGAGCCTACTTCGACCCCGACACCGGGGAATACTTCGTCAGTGACGGCCTGTCCGAGGAAGTTGCCCGCCTCATCTCCGCCAACCTTGGCTTCAACGACATCGCCGTCCCCCTGCCCGAACTGGAGCCCCGGTTCTCCATCAACGTGAGCTCCCTGAGCCCCGAGGCCGGGCCCCCCGGCACCTCCATCACGGTCACCGGCAGCGGCTTTGGCAAGGACCCCTCGGCGCTGTCCCTCAGCATCCATGGCGGCTGGCTGACCATGCCCGTCACGTCCCTCTCGGAGACGTCCTTTTCTTTCAACTTCCCCCTCGCCCCCAACGCACCTGAGGGTCCCTTTTGTCACTTCCGCGGCTTCCAGGACTACACCATCGCGGGCTACCGGGAGGGCCAGGAATTCTTCGCCGGCTATTTCCAGTTGAATGGCCTGCCGGGTTGCGCCCCGTCGTTGTACTACACGCCCTTCCCCAACGTCGCCAGCGTGGGGGACGAGGTGTCGCTGTTCGGCATCGGCTTCTCGCCCGAGGCCTCCCAGAACCTGATTGATCTGAACGGGCAGCAGGTGAAGGCCTCGCGCTACGAGGAGGACGAGTTCTGGGCCAGTGATGGCTTCGGATCCATCTATTTCACCGTACCCAAGGGTGCCAGCTCTGGGAACCTGAAGGTCAAGCGCCTGGACGGCGTGGACGCCTGGTCGGCCCAGGACATGTACCTGGAGATTCGAGAGCCCACTGTGCCCGAATTGAACGGCGGCCTGGACGCGGCCGGGCTGTTCGTGCCCGCCGTGGTGGTGGACCGGGGCGGCGTGTACCAGACCTTCGCGGCCCAGCCCCACACCTGGCTGCTGGGCGGGAAGAACCTGATGCAGCTTCGGGGCGGCGACTATACCAGCCACGACCAGGGAATCTTCGGGGTGGAGGTCTCGACCCGCCTGGGCCAGGCCCGGGCCGTGGGGCTGGCGGTCACCGACGAGCGCCTGCACGTGACCCCGCCGGTGGAGATCCTGGCCGGGCTGCAGGAGGGCGAGGACATCACGCTGACGCTGGTGGGCTGGGAGCTGTACAACAGCAAGGAACGCCGCAGCGCCCCCCTGGTGCTGCCGGTGCGCGGCACCTATGTCCCGGGGAATCACCGCGTCTTCCACAGCGAACTGCCCGACTACGAGGCGCCCGCCTGGGAGAACCCCGTGCTGCTGCCCAAGGGGGGCACCCTGTTCATCGCCGCCAGCGAGAACAGCGCGGACACCATTGAAGTCAGTGGGGTCGTGAACCAGACGGTGAGGTTCATGGAGGCCCGCTCCCTGCAGCCCGACGTGCCCGTCAAGGTCATCGCCGGACGGGCCATTCCCCTGCCCACCGCGGGCACTCTGTCCATTCGCAGCAAGAACGGCGGCAAGACCATCCAGGCGGAGGTCCGCGACGAAGGTTGCCCCGGCAGCGGCACCTGGCCCCCCGAGGGCCCGGGCCTGCAGGTGGCAGACGACGGCCTGCGCCTGGGCTGCGGCGGCGTAATCGTGACGGTGCCGCCGGGGGCCCTGCCCAAGGACCCGGAGACGGGGACCAAATACTCGGTGACCTGTTTCCATCAGGCGGTGGACCTGAAGTCC
Source organism: uncultured Myxococcales bacterium (assembly GCA_903923815.1). GTDB lineage: Bacteria > Myxococcota_A > UBA9042 > CAIXZC01 > CAIXZC01 > CAIXZC01. Next base: position 4,662 of record CAIXZC010000103.1, on the reverse strand, counting down.
GACATCCCCCAGTTGGGCGGCGGCAGCTACCGCACCAGCCTCAAGTTCACCCCCGAGCCCCCCAAGCTATTGAAGCCCATCACGTTGGAGATCCCCTTCTCCATGGAGGGGCGCACCACGCCACCGGAGTTGGGCCTCATGGACGAAGCTGTGGGCCTGTACGCCAATGTGGACGCGGTCTACGACCTGGACCGGCTGGTGGCCACCTTGGAATTGCCCGCTGCCGACTACGGCCCTCAAGCTGAACGAATGGGCAAGGCCCCCGGCGACAAGGCTGGTGGCTCCGACAGCGGCACCTGGGGCAGCGGCTGGGTCAACACCGCCTCCCTCAACACCCTGGTCAAGTCCCTATGGGTTTATAGCTGGATTGCCACCAAGGGCACCCTCAAGGACGAGAAGCGCAAGCTGCAGGTCGACTGGGTCTCCGAGCCCGGTGCCTACGGCCAGGTCTCCGACGCCTTCGCCCAGATGGTCTTCGACACCGCGGTCCTCACCTGGGACAAGCTGGTGGGCAACGACTGGCTGGAGCCCGATGGCCTTGCGGGCGGCTGGCTGACCATCACCATCACCGACATGGGGCCGGCGGAAGGGACCCAGGGCAGCACCACCAAGGGGGTCTTCGGGCAGCCCTGGGTGAAGATCAACAGCAACCTGACCATCGGCAAGCGCCTGAAGACCACCGTGGCCCACGAAATGGGGCACGCCTTCCAACGTCAGTTGACCACCAACATCCTGACCCAATGGGTGGACGAGGCCTCGGCCAACTACATCGCGGTCTTTGTCCTGGGCTCCGAAGCCGACATCACCGAGGACATAAGCTGGGCGCCGTCCTTCATTGCCAAGACCTTCCCCACCAGCTTCAAAAGCGGCTACACCGCCAACGAGTCCTACGCCGCAGGCGCCTGGGCCGTGTGGATTGGTCAGCAGGTGCCCGCCTTCTGGTCCGACCTCTACAAAAAGATGAGCTATGACCCCACCTATTGGTACGACAGCTATGGCAGCATCCAGGCGGAGGCGGGGCTGAACCAGACGGAGGTGGCCCACCAGTTCGGCAAGGCCTACTGGGGCCACGAACTGAGCGTCGTGAAGAACATGTCCCTGAACCAGAAGACCCAGGACTTCGCCCTCTGGGCCGGGGCCTCCTACGCCGCCGAGCGCCCCTCTTACAGCAGCTACCGCGTGGACGTGAGGATTCTGCCGGCGGACCTGGCCCCGCTGAACGGCTCGGACCTGGTGCTGCGTTCCAGCGGCCTGGACTCGGCCCGCTACCTTTATGTGTACACGGATGACAAGCCCTGTGCGGGGGCGCCGGGGAACCTGGCCCTGGTGGGCGAGCTTGGGGCCAGCACGCCGGACCTGCTGTTGCCGGCCTACGACGCCAAGACGGTGTGTTACCGGGTCACCATGATCAACGCCACCCACACCGGGGGCTCCATGGGGTTTGTGCTGGCCAGCCCCCACATCCAGACCCTCAGCCCCAGCACGGGCAAGAACGACGGCGGCTACGCGGTGACCATCACGGGCGGGGGCTTCGGGACCCAGAAGGGACAGGTCACGGTGATGGGCTTCGAGCAGTACGTGTCTCAGTGGTCCGACACCTCCATCACCTTCACCATGTTCAACGCCGGCAGCTTCCTGGGCAGCCGGGACGTGAAGGTCATCACCAAGGAGTACGCCCGCAGCAACGTCAAGGCCTTTGACTTTGTGGATTGATTGAGCCCCCGGGCGCCAAAGTAATCTTCCCTTTCCCGGGAACGGGACTATACTGGCGCTCGCATATTTGGAGGAGGAATCCCATGAGCGACGAGAAGAAGAGAGTCTCCAACGACACCCCCAGCCTGGTTCCCCAGGACTCCGGCACCAACCATCTGGCCCTCGGTGGGCTGATCCTGGCCGTGCTTGTGGCCGTGGGGCTGTTCTTTCTGTGGCAGGTCCAGCGCAGCGGAAGCGAAGGGCTGACCAAGGCCCTGGCTGACGAGACCGCCAACCGCAAGATCGCCGAAGAGGCCCTGAAGAAGCAGTTCTCCGAGTTCGGCCAGCGCCTGGAGCTGGTCAGCGCCGCCGCCCAGAAGCTTGCCGAGGACAAGGACGCCCTGGAGAAGGCCCTGGCCCTCAACAAGGAAGAACTGGCCAGCAAGGTCGAAGAGCTGCGCCAGACCGCCCGCAAGGAGATCGCCGCCGTGGGCGAGGGCGTGAACTCGGTGAAGGACGACTTCAGGAACCTGAAGGAGACCAGCGAGACCGAGAAGGGCCGCATGAACAAGAAGCTCACCCAGGTGGATGATGACTTCAACTACATCAAGGACGAGCTGGGCAAGAAGGCCGAGAAGAGCTACCTGAAGTTCCTCAAGCGCGACCTGATGAACGAAATCGGCCAGGTCTCCGAGAACCTGGACTCCTACAAGTCCGAGGTGGACGGCAAGCTGAAGACCACCGACGAGAAGCTGCAGCTCATGGGCAGCGCCCTGGAGCAGCGCGTGGACCGCAAGGTCGACGAGGCCACCAAGCTGAACTTCGTGACCACGGACCAGGATGGCAAGGTCAAGAAGCCCCTCCCCGACGAGGCCACTGGCGACGAACCCGCCGCTGCGCCCGCCGTGGAAGAGGTGCCCGCCCAAGAAGGCGCCGCCTCCGGCGACGAGGAGTAAGCCATGAAGACCGCGTTTTTCGGGGCCCTGCTGGCCACGGCGCTCTTCGCCATTGCCTGCTCGGGGACGGAAACCAAGGAGGCCACCGCGGCCGACCCCCAGCCCCTCTGGGCCAAGGTCGACGTCTGCGCAGTGGAAGGGCCTGTGGTGAAGGAACTCAGCCTTCTGAAGATGCCCGACGAGAAGCTTTACTGGGCCTTCGCCACCCGCGACGGCGAGTGCCGCCTGTACGGCGCCCTCATGTGGGACAACGCCGTCCGCGGGCCCGACGAGTGCGACATCCGCTTCCGCTCCACCGACCCTCTGCCCCCCGTGGCCGGCGCCTGCAATTGCCGCCCGGGCCGCTTTCCCTTGCAGGAAGGCCGGGCCACCAGCCTGCGCTGCTGCGAGAAGTACCCGGACAGCATCCACTGCCGCCAGAAGTGATCCAACGGCTTTTCTCGATTGACTTTTTTTACTTCGCGCCTATTATGCGCCCTGGATTTTTCTACCCGAAGAGTCCATGAAATCACGGGGGGGGTTGCGGTTCGCCGGTTGGCTTACTGCGCCCTTTTTTGACGGCAAAGGAGGCTCTTATGCCAATGGACCCCAAACAGAAGACTGACATCATCGGCAAGTACAGGACCCACGAGACTGACACCGGCTCCCCGGAAGTTCAGGCCGCCCTGCTGACTGGCCGCATCACCCAACTGACCGAGCACTTCAAGATCCATGTGAAGGATCACCACGGCCGCCGCGGCCTGCTCAAGATGGTCAGTCGGCGCCGCCGTCTGCTGGACTTCCTCAAGTCCACCGACATCGAGCGCTATCGCAAGCTGATCAAGGAACTTGGCCTCAGGAAGTAACACTTCCTTTTTTTCAAATCTCAATCTGGAGAGAAATCAAGGTGTTTGACATCAAGACAATCGAAGTCCCCGTCGGCAGCGGTACCGTGTCCCTGGAAACCGGCCGTTTTGCCAGACAGGCCGATGGCGCTGTCATGGTCAGAATGGGCGATACCATGGTGCTGGTCACTGCGGTCATGTCCAAGTCGGCCAAACCCGGCGACTTTCTGCCCCTCAGCGTGGAGTACCAGGAGAAGACCTACTCCACGGGCAGGATCCCCGGGGGCTACTTCAAGCGGGAGAACCGCCCCACCGAAGTGGAGATTCTGACCTCCAGAATCATCGACCGGCCCATCCGGCCCCTGTTCGATGATCACTGCCGGTTTGAGATCCAGGTGGTGGCCACGGTGGTGTCCATGGACAAGGAGAACGATCCTGGTCTGTGCGCCGTGCTGGGTGCCTCCGCTGCCCTGATGATCTCTGACATCCCCTGGGACGGCCCCGTGGCCGCCGTGCGGGTGGGCCGGATCGACGACAAGTTGGTCCTCAACCCCCTGTTCTCCCAGATGGAGCAGTCCACCCTGGACATCACCGTGGTGGTGGGCCGGGATGGCGTCGTCATGGTTGAAGGTCAGGGCCAGTTCGTGTCCGAAGAGGTCATGGTCGAAGCCCTGATGTTCGCCCAGAAGGAAGCCCAGCCCATGCTGGCCGCCCAGGAGAAGTGGGCCCGCGAGCTTGGTCGCACCAAGCGCGAGATTCCCCACCCCGAGGACGACAAGGCCCTGGAGAAGCGCGTCATCAAGCTTGCCACCCCCGGCCTGAAGAAGGCCCTGGCTGTGGTCAAGAAGCACGAGCGCTACGCCGCTGTGGCCGAAGTGAAGACCAAGGTCCAGGACGACCTGGCCGAGGAATACGCCGGCAAGGGCGAAGAGATTGGCCGCCACTTCAAGCACCTGCAGAAGAAGCTGGTGCGTGACATGGTGTTCAACACCGGCAAGCGTCTGGACGGCCGCGGCCTGACCGACGTGCGCCCCATCGACTGCCAGGTTGGCGTGCTGCCCCGCGTGCATGGCTCGGCCCTGTTCACCCGTGGCGAGACCCAGGCCCTGGTGGCCATCACCCTGGGCACCAGCGCCGACGAGCAGCGCCTCGAAACCCTCATGGGTGAAGAGGTCCGCTCCTACCTGCTG
>CAIXZC010000102.1 GCA_903923815.1 uncultured Myxococcales bacterium | reverse complement strand
GCCGTCTTCGCACAGACCTTGACGCGGGGTATTGACGCAGCCTGACTGCGCTTTGCAGGCATCCTCGGTGCAGTCATTTGCGTCATCGCAGACCACGTCGCTGTGCAGGCACTTCTGGGCCAGCAGGTCGCAGCCATCCAGAGTGCAAGCGTTGCCGTCGTCACAGACGTCCTCAAGAAGATCCTCGTCCACCGCGTCATCGCAGTCGTTGTCGTTGCCGTCGCATTTTTCTGGCGCGCCGGGCCAGGTCAACGGGTTGGTGTCGTCGCAGTCGGTCCCGCCGCTGGCCTTGGAGGCCACGCCGTCCCGGTCCGCGTCCGTGCCATCAATGCCATCGCAGTCCGCGTCAATGCTGTCCCCCACATCGTCCTTGGCGCCGGGCTTGATGGAGGCTGCGTCATCGTTGCAGTCCAAGCAGGCGTTGAAGCCGTCCTTGTCCAGGTCCGGCGCATTGTCCGTCTGCCCGTCGCAGTCGTTGTCCAGACCGTCGCACAGCTCTTCGGCGCCGGGCTTGATGGCCCCGTCCTGGTCGTTGCAGTCCAGGCTGGCCTGGACCCCGTCGTCATCCCCGTCGTCCAGCGGCGACAGGCAGCAGCGAAGGCCAAAGAGGGCCGTGTCGGCGTAGTCCTCGGGGGCGGCAAGCTTTTGGCAGTTGCCCTTGGCGGCGTCCTTCACCGTGCCCCCGAACAACTTGCCCTCGGCGCTCCATTCGGCAAGGTTGCCGACCAGATCCAGCACCCCCTGGTCGGGCGCGTGGCAGCCCGGGAAGGCGCCGGTCTTGGCCACCTCGAAGGGCAGTTCAGTGTTGCAGGCGGTGCCGTTGTAGTCGGCACCGTAGGGGTAGGCCTGCCCTGTGGGCGAACAGGCGAAGGAAAGCTCGGCCCCGGCGCAAAGGCGCTTGCCCACGGCCGTGCAGCGTTGGGTGGCGGCCTCCAGGGTGGCGATGCTGCCCTCGGGCGTCATGCCCTCAACGTTTGGCCATTCGTACCAGTCCACATAGAAGGCCTGACCGTCCCGGACCAACCGCTCCATGCCACCGGGGGCCCCGGTGCAGAAGTCGGTGGCGCAAAGAGGATTGTCCTCGCACAGGCCCGTGCCTTCGTTGCAAAGCTGGTAGGGCGTGCAGGCGGGAAGACAGGCGGGGATGGTGTCGGTGGCGTCCAAGGTGTCGGGGTGGGAAGTGTCGAGGGTGTCCTGGGTGTCGTGGTGACTGGTGTCGAGCGTGTCGGGGTGCTGGGTATCAACCGCGTCAGCGTGCTGGGTGTCCTTGGTGTCAGGAGTTGTGTCGGGCGCACCCTGGTTCCCCCCGCCCCCTCCACAAGCAGCCAAAGCGACCAACAACGACAGCACTGACAGGACTCGAAACATGGGGCACCTCTCGCTGAATCAGGCCCTTGGAATGCGGCTGATTCTAGCCGGTCCTGACTGTGGTGCAAAGTAATTCCTTGGCGCAGCCCATTGACCTTTTGCCCCCCGCTGCCCTTACTTGCTGTGGCGGACCAGGACTTTGCCCCGCCAGGAGGTTTGACATGGGTTGCTGCAATAAACTCACCGACCGTTTCCGGGGTATGCCTGTGGCCAACGTGGTGGCCCTTGGGTCCCTGGTCAGTCCCCAGGAGGGCTCCGTGGTCAGCCGCGAACTGCTGAAGACCCCGGGGGGCACGGTCACCGTGTTCTCCTTCGCCACGGGCCAGGGTCTGTCCACCCACAGCGCCCCCTTTGACGCCCTGGTGACGGTCCTGGAAGGCCAGGGCCACTTCACCGTGGGCGGCGAGGAGTTCCAGGTCTTGGCCGGCCAGTCCCTGCTGATGCCCGCCGACATCCCCCACGCCCTGAAGGCCGACCAGCCCTTCAAGATGCTGCTGGTGATGGTCAAGTAGGTGACGACAAATTGGCCTCCGTCCCCGGCCGCGCTATACTCGGCGCCGGGTTTTCATTGCGGGAGGCTTGGGCCATGGATACGCCCCTTTCCCTTTGCGCCAGATGCAGCCAACTGGGCAAGACCTGCTGCCAGCGCTGCGAGGTCTACGTGACGCCGGGGGACGTGCAGCGAATCACCGCACGCCTGGGCCGCGTGGACTTCTTCCACTACGCCAAGGCCCCCGACGACAGCTCTTCGACCTGGAGGGCGACCCCACCTGGACCCTCAACGTCTTCCGCGAGGACGGCACCCGCCGCATCCTCAAGCGCCGCGAGAACGGTGACTGCTCCATGCTGGGCCCCCAGGGCTGCCTGCTGTCCCTGGAGGAGCGCCCCCTGGTGTGCCGCCTCTACCCCTTCGTCTACACCGCCCGCAGCCTCCGCCAGGGCGACCCCGTCTACTGCCCCCCGGTGCTGCTGGACAACTGCCCCTGCTCGGTCCTGGAGGCCATGGGCATGGACATTCAGGACGCCGTGCGCTGGCACCGCCAGCTCTACCAGGAGATCACCCAGGAGCGCGAAAGCCTCCGGGCGGCCGTCTAGATGCTGCCCGTCCCCAGCCACAGCCAAGGCCCCTTCCACCAGGAACGTCTGGCCGCCGAGGCCCTGGCCCGGGAGGCTGGCGTCAAGCTGCGGGCCGAATTCCACAGGCCGGGGGGGCCGCGGGGGGCGCAGCAGGACTGCCCCGCGGACCGGGAGGTGGAGGTGCTCCTGCGGACCCGCCTTGCGGCCCTCTTTCCCCAATACGGCGTGCGCGGCGAGGAGGCCCGGGAGCTGAACCTCCCCCCACCCCAGCCCGGCGGCCTGTCCTGGATCATCGACCCCAATGATGGCACCGCGGCCTTC
>CAIXZC010000101.1 GCA_903923815.1 uncultured Myxococcales bacterium | reverse complement strand
GCCAGCCCAGCGTGGAAAACGGCCACAGCGCCGACGAGAACCAGGTGTCCAGCACGTCCTCGTCCTGGCGCAGGTCGGTGCTGCCGCACAGGGGGCAGCGCGTGGGGTCTTCGCGGCTGACGATGACCTCGCCGCAGTCGCAGTACCATGCGGGGATGCGATGCCCCCACCAGAGCTGCCGACTGACGCACCAGTCACGGATCTCCTCCAGCCAGCGGTAGTATTCGGCGGTCCAGCGCTCGGGGACGAAGCGGATGTCGCCGTCCCGGGCGGCCTTCAGCGCGGCGCCGGCCAGGCTCTTCTCATCCTCCGGCGGGCCCATCTTCACGTACCACTGCCAGGACACGCGAGGCTCCACGGGGACGCCGCTTCTCATGCAGTGCCCCACGCTGTGGACCATCTCCTCGGTCTTCAGCAGGCGCCCCTCGGCTTCCAACTCGGCCACCACGGCCTTGCGGGCCTCGAAGCGGTCCAGGCCCTGGAAGCGCGCGGGCACGTTCTCGTTGAGGCTGGCGTCATCGTTGAAGATGTCCACCATGGGCAGGTTGTTGCGCAGGCCGCACTCGAAGTCGTTGGGGTCGTGGGCGGGGGTCACCTTGACGGCGCCCGTGCCCTTCTCCATGTCCGCCAGCAGCGCGTCCGCAATGACGGGGATGCGCCGCCCGGTGAGGGGCAGCACCAGCATCTTCCCAATGAGGTCCGTGTAGCGCGGGTCGTCCGGGTGCACCGCCACGGCCGTGTCCCCCAGCATGGTCTCGGGGCGGGTCGTGGCCACCACCACCACGCGGTCAGGCTCGCCTTCCACGGGGTAGGCCAGGTGCCAGAAGGCGCCCTTCACTTCCTTGTGCACCACCTCCAGGTCGGACAGCACGGTGCGCACCGCCGGGGACCAGTTCACCATGCGCCGCGCGCGGTACAGCAGCCCATCCTCATGCAGGCGCACGAAGGCCTCCCGCACGGACTTGGACAACCCCTCGTCCAACGTGAAGCGCTCCCGCTCCCAGTCCACACTGATGCCCAGGCTGCGGCTTTGTCCGGTGATGCCGCCCTGGTGCTTGCGCGTCCAGGTCCAGACCTCCTCCAGGAACTTCTCGCGCCCCAGGTCGTGGCGCCCGATGCCGCGCTCTTTTTGCAGCATGCGCTCGACCAGCATCTGGGTCGCAATGCCCGCGTGGTCCGTGCCGGGCAGCCACAGCGTGTTGTGCCCCTGCATGCGCTTCCAGCGGATGATGGTGTCCTGGATGGTGTAGGTCAGCGCGTGGCCCATGTGCAGCACGCCCGTCACATTGGGAGGCGGGATGACCAGCGCAAAGGGCGGCTTGTCGCTGCTGTCAGCGGCCTTGAAGTACCCGGCCTTTTCCCAGGTCTCGTACCAGCGGGTCTCCATCTTTCCGTGTTCGTATTGCTTGTCCAGGTTCACACTCACCTGTCCTTCTCCTCTTCCTCCGCCAACAGCTTGGCCAGCTCTTCACGGATTATCTTTTCAGCCAGCTCGGGCAGCATTCGCCAGACCACCTTGCGAAGCTCGTCGCCCAGCCAGGCCTCCAGTTGTTCTTTGCTTGGGGGGGCCGGGGGGGCTGCGGGGGTCGCCGTCGTCGGGGCCCCACCCTCCACCGCGCCGCCCAGGTTCGCCAGGGCCTCCAGCAGCGCCCGCCGGGAGACGGGCTTGGCCAGGGTCGCAAAGGGCACGCCCTCCAGACCCCGCAAGGCGCCCTCCCCTTCCCGCGTCATCACCAGCACCCGATGGCCTCCGGCCAGCAGCCTCTCGCGCAGCCCCGGGGCCCCGCAAAAACCGCTGTCCAGCACCACCAGCCGCCCCGCCAGCCCCTCGGCGGCCAGAAAGCCCGCCAGGTTCTCGAAGCGACTCACGGCGCCCGGGTTCTCCGGCGCCAGCGCAAGGGCCACCAGCTCCCTGACAGTCCTGCTGGGCTCAAGCACCACCAGTGCATTAGGCACGGCAGACCTCCATCCATCCGCGGATCAAACCCCGGCGACTGTGTTTAGCACAACACCCAGGAATTGGGCAAGAACGGCGAAGGCAGGAATTGCTACTTGATATCCGCGGGACTCAATGCCAAGGCAAGGCTGATCAGCCGCTCCTCCTCCTGGTCAAGCCCGGCTCGGCGAACCAGCGTCCACATCATGTCCGTCTTGATGGACTCCTGCATGGTGTCGAACTTCCGAGACACCACAAGCACATGGATGTTGTCCGCCCAGCCGTCGGAAATGTCGACGGTGTCCTGGGGAAACTCCTTCCGGAAGGAAGCCTCCAAGGCCCGCTTGATTTCTTCTCTCGGTCTCATCGCTTCCCCCTTTCATCGCCTGATGTGATCCAGCGCCGAATAACCTTCTCTTAGCCCTTGCTGCCCCAGCGGGACAACAACCAGATGGCCAGGTCCAGGTTGGTCTCGGGCTCCAGGGTGGGGCCCAGCAGGTGGGCATGGCCGCCGGCGCTCATCAGGCGTTCGTCGTAGAAGGCCCCGGGGGCGCGGCGGCGCAGCTCCTGGCACAGGGTCTGGAAG
>CAIXZC010000100.1 GCA_903923815.1 uncultured Myxococcales bacterium | reverse complement strand
GCCCTTGATCTTGCGCAGCTGATCCAGAGACGTGATGGTCCCCAGTTCCTTCTTCAGCTCGATGATCTTCTGGGCCTTCTTCTTGCCGAGGCCCTTCACCTTGACGAGGTCTTCCATGGTGGCCTTGTTGATCTCCACCAGGCCCGGCTCAGCCGAGAAGGCCTTGACCGGAGACAGCAGCGCGAACGACAGCAGAGCCAGAGCAGCGAAAAGCTTTTTCATTGGTTTCCCCCTTTATGCAGCTTTTCCAACAACAAAAAAAAGCGCCGACACCGGCACCTTTTTTTCCGTTTCAATCCGAACCTTTTTGCCATCAGTGGTGATGGTCAGGGTGCCGTCCCTGTCGGTTCGGAGCATCTTTATACCACGCTCGGAAAAACGATCCAAGGTGCTTTTGTGAGGGTGGGAGAACTTGTTGTTTTCGCCGCAGGAAATCAGGGCCACCTTGGGCGTCACCGCATCCAGGAAGGGGTTGCCGCTGGCCGTCTCAGAGCCGTGGTGACCGGCCTTCAGGAAGTCGGCGTCCAGGTCCTTGGGGCGGTACTTGACTACCAATTCCTCGGTGAAGTGTTCGGCATCCCCCGTCAGCATGAAGCTGACGTCGCCGTAGGTCAGCTTGACCACCAGCGAAGTGTCGTTGACGCTGATGGCGGGCAGACCCGCGTCCTTCTCGGGGTAGATGACTTTGAAGTCAAGGTACTCGCCCAGCTTGAAGCTGTCCCCCGCAACCACGACCTTCATGGGGATGCTTTTGTTCTTCATGGCGGCCAGGATGTCCTCGTTCATGCCGGTGGGGTGGAAGAAGCCGCTGCTGATGACCTGGCCGACTTCCACGGCGTTGAGAACCTTCAGCATCTTGCCCACATGGTCGGCGTGGCCGTGGGTGACCATGATGGCGTCCAGCCTGGTGATGGACTTGCTGGCCAGGAACTCGACGATCTGATTCTTGGCGCCCTGGGGGCCGGCGTCGATCAACATCCGCTTGCCGTCCGGGGACTCAATGTAGATGGCGTCTCCCTGGCCCACGTCCAGGATCTGAAGCGTCATGACCTTCCCGGTCACGGGCTCGTCAACAAACTTCGGCTCGGCCATCGCAGACAGGGAAAACAACAGAAAGCACACAGTCGAGAGAGGGGTCTTCCAGGTCACAGTGTCCTCCATCAAAGGGTTCAACCGGGCAGGAGTATAGGTATCCAGACCGGCGTCGCCCAGGGCTTACTTCCTTCCAAGAATTTCGTGAATCATCATCCTGGCCTCGTCAACCAGGCCCGCGGAGAGGAAGAAATCCAGCTCTTCCATCTCGGAGGGTTCCATCTTGACTCCGGCCTTCAGCAGCTCCTCGGAAGAGAGGGGCTGACCGGCCTCAAGCTTCTCAATGAGGGGCCGGATGTCCACCATGCCGACCTCTTCCTGCTCCTGCTGGAAGATGCCTAGCTCGGACAGCAGCTTGTCATCCATGGTCTGGACCATGGTGGCCCCGGACTCGGGGCTGGCACCACCGAAGTACTCCTCGAAGCCGAATTCCTCTTCGTCCTCCAGGTTGGCCTGAATCTCTGGCAACTCCAGGGTGGCCTCGGCGGTGATCATTTCGCGAATGGAGTCGGGCACGCGGGCGGCTGGGGCGGGCGGTGCCTTGGGTGCAGGGGGGGGCGAAGGGGGCGCCACGGGGGCCTTGGGGGGATCCACCGGAGCGGGCGCGGGGGCGCGGTCGGTGGTCTTTCCCTTGGGCTTGAGCTTGGTCGTGATGGGCCCCTTGTTGGGGCTGACCTCGGCGTCGGCGGTGGGGTCCCAGATCAGGTCCACTCCGGGCAGCAGCTCGGCCTCGACCTTGGGCTTGGTCTCGGGCTTGCCCACTTTGATGACCATGGGCTCGTTGGGCACCGGCGGGGGCTCGGTGGTGATCTCCAACAGGTCGTCGCCATCCGTAAGCACCTGCACCCCAGGGCCATCGTCCAGGTCCCAGCTGAGTTCCACGACCTTGCCCTGCTGGACCTCCTCGGGGGGCAGCTTGTGGGCCAGCCCGTTGAGGGCGGATTTTTCCTTGGGATCGATCTGGAGGATCTTGGCGTAGGTGGCCTCGATCTCGCGGTCCAGGCCATTCTTACGATGCATGGCGACCATGGCCTTGAGGACCGTGACGGCCTTGGTGGGCTGGCCCAGGGCCTCGAAGCATTGGGCCAGCAGGTCCAGCACCTGGGGGTCTTCGGGGTTCTCGTTGAAGCAGACCTCAAGCCAGGGTAGGGCGGCCGGGAAGCGCGCCAGTTCCACCAGCCGCTGGGCCAACTCACGCGCCATGCTGACGTCCTTGGGATTGTGATGCAGGCAGCGCTCCGCCACCGTGACCCAGGCGGCCCGGGGGGCGTTGCGCTTCTCCAGCAGCTTGAGCACGGCGCCCAGTTCCCGGGCGGCGTCATCTGACATGCCATGCTGGGCGAAGGCCTCCGCCAGCTTGACCCGGTCCCGCAGGTTGCTGGGCTCCATCTCCAGCATGTTGCGGACGGTCAGCAGCGAGTCCACCACCTTGCCGGCCTTGAGCTGGGCCCGGATCTGGACTTTGAACTGCTTGACGGCGTCCTGGGACATGCCCAGTTGGAAGTACAAGTTGGCCAGGGAGCCCAGGAAGTCCAGGCGGTTGGGGTCCACCTCGATCATCTTCTTGAAGACCGCCGCCGACTTCAGCAGGAAGCCGTGCTGCCGGTAATACTCGCCGACGAAGGACAGGTGTTCCAGGGCCTCGGTCTTCTCGCCCAACTGGAAGAGCACCTCGCCAAGGCGGAGCCTGGAGCGGATATCGGCGCTGTCCTCGGCCACGATCTTCCGCAGCAGGTTGCGGGCCTTCTTCAGGTTCTTGCCCTGAAGGGCCTGATCCACCTGCTTGATGAGCTTTTCCTTCTGGTTTGCCACGATTCACGGCCCCTTTTCTTGGGTCAGTCCAGTCTTCCGATGAACCACTCCAGTGCCAGCAGATAGGCCTCCGGGCCAAGCCCCGAGATCCGGCCGTGGGCCACTGGAGAGATGAGCGAGACCCGGCGAAAATCCTCCCGGCTGTCGATATTGGAGAGGTGCACCTCAAGCACGGGCACCTTGAGGGCCTCCACTGAGTCCCGCAGCGCCACCGAGGTGTGGGTGAGGGCGGCGGGGTTCAGAATCACGCCCTGGAAGTAGTCCTCCAGGCTGTTGAGGCGGTCCACCAGGGCCCCCTCGTGGTTGCTTTGGAAGAATTCCAGTTGAAGGCCTGCCTCGGTGGCCCGCTTGGACAGCCGGTCCTGGATGTCCTGGAGGGAGAGGCCACCGTAGAGAGACGGATCCCGGCGATGGAGGATCTCCATGTTGGGGCCGTTCATGACCAGGACCTTCTTCACCGGGCCTCCAATCTGCTGCGGCGACGAACCCTTCGAAGCAGGGCCTCCAGGACCTCCACGCGGCGCCTGCGCCGGCCCACCTCGAGGGCCGTGGCGAGCGCCGGATCGGACTGGGCGGCCTGGGGTTTTCCGATGGCCTCCAGGACCTCTCGGGCACGCTGGGGATGACCCTGTCTGGCGTAGAGCCGCGCCAAGGTCTCGCTGGCTGCAAGCCTGGATTTTCCGTCCTTCGAAGCCGCGGTCATTCGCCCCCCCAGTGTCCCCCGTGCTACCAGAAAATGGCCATCAGGT
>CAIXZC010000099.1 GCA_903923815.1 uncultured Myxococcales bacterium | reverse complement strand
CCGAGTTGATGCGCAAGGAGACCCTGGACCGCAAGGATCTGGAAGAGCTGCTGGCCCGCCACGGGCTGCTGCTTGGCAAGTTCGACACCCCCGCGGCCTGGCCCTGGGCCTCACCCAGTTGCTGCCCGAACGGGACAAACACTCCTACAGCAAGGATTGGATCCTGGACCGCATCTGCGTGACCATGGGCGGGCGTGCCGCCGAAGAGCTGGTCTTCAACGACCAGACCACGGGCGCCGGCCAGGACATCGATCAGGCCACCGAACTGGCCCGCAAGATGGTCTGCGTCTGGGGCATGAGCGAGCTGGGCCCCGTGTCCTACGAGTCCCGCTCCCAGGAGGTCTTCATCGGCCGCGATCTGGCCAAGCATAAGACCTTCAGCGAGGCCACGGCGGAGCTCATCGACAAGGAGATTCGCCGGATCGTTGAGGCCGCCTGGCAGAAGGCCCTGGGCATCCTCAAGGAGCGCCGCGCCGTGCTGGACGAGCTGGCCGCCGAGTTGATGCGCAAGGAGACCCTGGACCGCAAGGATCTGGAAGAGCTGCTGGCCCGCCACGGGCTGCTGCTTGGCAAGTTCGACACCCCCGCGGCCTAGGCTCGACGGCAGCATCTTCAAAACTTCACAGGACCGGGGGGGCGCATGGCCAGGTGCAGGACACTTAGAGCCGGAGAGCGGGTGCTGGAGTTCTCGCGCACCCGGATCATGGGCATTCTGAATGTGACGCCCGACTCCTTCTTTGACGGCGGGCGCCTCAAAGGCGTGGACGGCGCGGTGGAGGCGGCGGCCGCCATGGTGGCCGCGGGCGTGGACGTGCTGGACGTGGGGGGCGAGTCCACCCGTCCGGGCGCCGACCCCGTCTCTGCCCAGGAGGAGCTTGACCGCGTCCTGCCGGTGGTCCAGGCCCTGGCGTCCCGCTTCGACGTGCCCATCTCCGTGGACACCTACCGCTTCGACACCGCCCGTGAGGCCGTGGACGCGGGGGCCGTGATCATCAACGACGTCAGCGCCGGGCGACAGGACCAGCGCATGTTTTCGCTTGCGGCCAAGACCGGAGCGGCCCTGGTGCTGATGCACGCCCTTTGGCCCCCCAAAACCATGCAGGACGCCCCCGAGTACGTGGACGTGGTGGAGGATGTGGCGGCGTTCCTGTCCCAGACGGCCAGCCTGGCCCGGGCCTTCGGTGTCCCCGAGGACCGCATCATGCTTGACCCGGGCATCGGCTTCGGCAAGACCCTGGCCCACAACCTGGAACTGCTGCGCAGCATCCAGTTCCTCATCGGCTGCGGCTACCCCGTGCTGGTGGGCCCCTCGCGCAAGCGCTTCCTGGGGGACCTTACGGGCAAGCCCGTGGAGGACCGGTTGCTTGCCACCGCCGCGGTGACGGCGCTGCTTGCCGCCCAGGGGGTTCATATGGTAAGGGTTCACGATGTTGCAGCCATGAAGGATGTGGCCCGGGTGGCGGACGCCCTGGCCTGGGACATCTAGACGGGGTCCACGATGCAGGCATTTGGCATGGGCTGGGAGGTG
>CAIXZC010000098.1 GCA_903923815.1 uncultured Myxococcales bacterium | reverse complement strand
GGCATGCGTGCCCGGCGCCGTCGCTAGCCACGACACCCCTCATCCGGCGCTTCGCGCCACCTTCCCCCGGGACGGGGGAAGGGGCAGCGGTAGGTGGATCGTTGGGTGTCACGGGACGGAAGGACAATGGACATCATGGACACCATGGACGGGAAGGCGACCGGCCGGGCGGGGGGGGCGCGCCATGGACAATGGACAAAGCCAAGGGCACGTAAGGCCGGTGGTGGCGACCGAAACGCCGTACCCCGGCCGTCCATGGCAGCAGTGCGCCGCAACGCGGCGCGCTGCTGCCGGTCCTTTGTCCTTGGCGTCCTTTCGCGCCCCCGTCCTTTTCGTCCTTATCGTCCTTGAGGTCCTTGGCGTCCTTCGTCCTTTGGCGCGCCTGCTCCAGCGGTAGCGTGGGTCGGTTGTGCACGCGGCTTGGCGTTGTGCACCCGGATCGTCGTCCCCTACTTCACCAGCGCCTGCCCTTGCGTCCGCAGCGTCCAGGGGATGCCTGAAAGTTCCAGCACTGTGGGGGCCAGGTCCAGGAAGGTGGTGGTGGTGATGGTGCTGGTGGTGGTGGTGGTGGTGGCCGCTGCCACGTCGGGGCCCAGGATGAAGAGGGGGACGGTCTCTTGGACCTGGCCGTTGACGGTCGCGTAGGAGGGGTGGAAGTCGCCGGGGGCGTGGTCCCCGAACAGGATGATGGTCAGGTCCGGGCGCTGGGTGCGCAGGCGGGTGACGAAGGACTCCAGGCGGCGGTCCACGGCGGCCATGACGGCCAGGTAGCGGGTGGGCAGGTCGGCGCCCGGGGGGACTCCTTCGCTTAGCAGGTCGAAGGGGGTGTGGCTGCTCATCGTTATGACGTAGGCCAGGAAGGGCTGCTGCAGCGGAATCAGGCGGGCGGCCACGGCGTCAAAGAGTTGGGCGTCGTCCGCGCCCCAGATGGCCGTGGGCAGTCCCAGGGCGCGCTGGTCCAGGAAGGCCCCGAAGCCCATGCGGGGGAAGGCGTCCAGGCGGTCGAAGAAGCTGCCGTCGTTGCCGTGGAAGGCCAGGGTCTGGTAGCCCGCGGCGGCAAGACGCGCCACGAAGGAGTTGGGGTAGGCATAGGAGCGCAGCTTGATGGCGGGTCGCTGGGTGGAGGGGCGCACCGAGTTGATGATGGAGAACTCGGCGTCCGAGGTGCCCCCTGCGGCGTGGAAGGCCTGCATGGCGGGGTAGTAGGCACCGGCGCTGCGCAGACTGGCCAGGAAGGGCATGACGGGGCGGCCGTCCACCAGGGTCTCGGGCAGGCCCGCCCCCAGGGCCTCCACCTGAATCAGCACGAGGCTGCGCAGGGGGGCGTGACCGGAGCCGCTTTGTTCGGGGCCGGGGTCCAACTGGGCAAGCACCTGGTCCTCGCCCAGGGACAGGCGCAGGTTCACCAGGAAGTTCACCAGGGGGCCGTAGACCTGGACGATGCGCTGCTGACCGGTCTTGGTATCGACCTCCAGCAGCTTGGCCAGATTGCGGCGCTCCACGTGGTTGTAGGCCTCGTAGAACAGGGGCACCAACAGGGGCAGCAGCACCAGCGCCGCCGCCAGGGCCCGTCGCCCCACCAGGACCACCCGCAGGTGCGGCAGCCCCGCCAGCGCCAGGGCCAGGAAGGGCAGGTCCAGGACCAGCAGCCACAGGGAGCCCAGACTGGGAATGCCGCCCCGCCCCGCCGTGGCCACGCCCTCGGCCCAGAGGTCCCAGGCGATGACCGGGTTCAGGTAGAAGTGGTAGTAGCCGAAGTAGGCCAGGTTGATGCCCAGGAACAGGGCCTTGGCGGCAAAGAAGGCCAGCACCAACCAGCGCCTGCCCAGGAGGCCCAGGGCCGTGAACAGGGGCAGCATCAGGGAGCCCGCCAGCAGGGCCCGCAGCAGGAAGAACGGGCGGGACGGGTCCTGGGCGAGGTTGGCCCCGAAGGCCGCCACCTGAAAGGACGAGGCCAGCCACAGCACCAGCCAGTAGGTAACGGCGGCCTGGCCGCGGAAGCCCAGCCCCCTGCCGGGGGTGTTGGGGTGTCGGGGGTGTTGGGGCGCGGAGTCAGGGGAGATCATCTGGGTGCCCCGGTCAGGCTGAGGGTCTGGGCCAGGGCCTCCACGACTTGGAACTGCTGGGCCTGGGTTAGGCCCGGATAGATGGGCAGCAGGAGGCTGCGGCGGTGCCGGTCCTCCGAGTTGGGCAGCGGGTGGCG
>CAIXZC010000097.1 GCA_903923815.1 uncultured Myxococcales bacterium | reverse complement strand
CTACGAGGACTGGACCCCCGACAACGGCTGCCAGGACCAATAGCCACCAGACGCTGCTGCGAAACCGAACCGCAAGTGATGGAGCGGGTCTTCTTCTAGAAGGGCGCGGCCTCTACGGACTTCACTTCGGGGCACTCTTCCATGAGCTTGCGCTCGATGCCCAGCTTGAGGGTGCGGGTGGCGCCGGGGCAGCCAGCGCAGGCGCCCTTCAGCTTGACGGTGACCACGCCCTCGTCGTTCATGGCCACGAACTCCACGTCGCCGCCGTCCATCTGAAGGTAGGGGCGAACGGTTTCCAGGACCTGCTTGACCTTTTCGATATCTGCCATGGGATTAACCCTCCTTGGTTCGAACACGGCGCAATCATTGTTCACCGGCGGCGCGGAAGTCAACCCGCAATCCGCTGCGGGCACGCTGGCGGTGGATGGCTGACAGGTGGCTCTCCAGCAGGCCGTTGATGTCCCCCTGGCCGTCGTAGAACATGGGCACCACGGGGATGCCCAGGTCCCGCTCCACGGCCTTCAAGATGCCCGAGGTCATGGCGCCGGGCATGCAGGCGAAGGGGGCGGCGTTCAGCACCAGGGCGGCCCCGTCCCGCTTGGCGAACTCTATGGTGCGGCCCACGGTGATGATGGACTCGCCCTCAAAATCAATGGGCATCCAGGCGGCGCCGGCCTTCACGGTCTCCTCGATGGGGGGCTCCATGCGCTGGTCCAGGATGGGTGACACGGCGCGGTGCCAGGCCTCCGAGTCGCCCGCCAGGAAGCGGTTCTTGATCAGGCCGCCCATGCGCTCCAGGAAGCCGCCCCGGCGGAAGCCCTTGAACCAGGCCTCCATCCAGGCGGTGTAGATGATCCACTCGGAGAAGGGCGCCACCCAGGCCTCGCCGCCGGCGGCCTCGATGGCCCGCACCACGTTCTGGTTGCAGAAGGCGTTGTTGCGCACGTAGATCTCGCCCACCACGCCCACCAGGGGGCGCTCCCGCTCCAGGGTGGGGATGCGCAGGAAGCGGTCGCGCACGTCCTTCACGGCGCCCTCCAGGTCCCCCGCCTGCTCGATGACCTGGGCCAGGCGCTCGCGGCTTTCCAGGTACAGGTCCTCGGTCTGGCCGGCGCGCTTCTCCTTGGCCACCAGGCGGCAGCGCATCTTGAACAGGACGTCTCCCAGGGCCAGGGCCTTCCAGATGCGGCGGCGCTCGCTCATGGAGGTGCCGTCGTAGCTGTCCGTGCTGTTCCAGGAGACCACCTTGGCGGCCCCCAGACCCAGGTCGTCCAGGGCCTGCTTCTGGAGGGTGCAGTACTGACCGAAGCGGCAGGGGCCCTCGGCGGTGGGCATGAAGAGGGCGTGGTCGCCGGGGTCGCCGCCCTCGGCCTTGAGGGTGGCCAGGAAGGCGCCCAGGGTGGCGGGGCAGGGGAGGCACTCGCCGCCCCGGCAGCGGCTGCGGCCCAGGTCGAAGGATTCGCGGGTCTCCAGGGGCAGCACCTTGGAGGGGCGGCCCAGGGAGCGCAGGACGGCGGCCATGAAGGGGGAGCAGACCTCGTGCATGGCGGGGATCCAGAGGGTTGGGGATCCGCTTACTGCGTGCGCGGCTGGGCCGGACGGGGATCCGCTTACTGCGTGCGCGGCTGGGACGGACGGGGTGGGGGAACCGCTTACTGCGTGCGCGGCTG
>CAIXZC010000096.1 GCA_903923815.1 uncultured Myxococcales bacterium | reverse complement strand
GCAAAGCGCGTGGAGAGCTGGCCCGCAGCCATGATCTTGCCGTTGGCGTCGGTGAGGCTGGTCAGGGTCACGCCCACGTGGCTGACCACGGGGTCGCTGGCGGTGCCCTGCAGCACCAGACTGCCCGCCTGCACCATGAAGCTGGCACTGTCCCCCACGGCAAACAACTCGGTGCCGGGGTCGGCGGTGACCCCCAGGTCGTCCGTCAGCAGCGCCTGGGCGCCCTCGAAGGCCAGGGGCTCGGCGCCGGGGGCGAAGTGGGTCCCGGCGTCGTGTTGCCAGTGGGACCAGGTGGTGCCAAAGCAGTTGGGCAGGTCCCGGAAGGCCTCTGGGAGGACCTTGCCGGAGCTGGCCTTGAGCTCCCCAAGCAGCAGGCTTTGAAGCGCCTGGGAGTCATGTGTGGCGAAGGTCAACACCAGCCTGAATCCGTCCTCCGAGACGGCCGCGGTCACAGGCTTCCAGGTGGGCCCGCCGATGCCCGTCCCCGGGTTGTAGAGGGTGGCGTCCAGGGGCTGGTCCGCCTGCAGGGGCTGGCTGAAGGAGACGACAAGCCGGTGGGGGCCGGTGACCTCCACGCCTCTGACGAAGAAGGGGTCGAAGCTTGGCCAGGAGATGGACTGGGCGAAGTCGCAGGGGTTGTCCCAGGCGATGCGGAAGTAGCCCTCCTCGCCCCAGTCCGTGCCCCAACTGTTCTTGGCAATCCAGGACTCCGTGGCGTCGTCCCAGCCCACCAGCAGGACGCCGTGGGCGCCCACGGGGATGTTGTAGGCCGGATAGTAGACGCCCTCTTGATAGTCGTAGAAGTCGGAGAAGACCAGCATCCGCGCCACCACCGGCTGCTGCTGCACGGCGGCCTTGATCTGGTCCCGGGTGGGTTGCAGCAGCAGGGACCACTCGGTGAAGCGCAGGCCCCGCTGGCGCCAGTTGTTGCAGCGCTGGGCGCATTGACCGTTGCCCGCCACGTAGGGCAGGCAGCCCTCGTCGGGCACGGGGTTGGCCACGCTGAAGGCCAGGTCCTGGAGGCCGCCGTTGCAGTCCCCCAGGTTGGAGCAGGAGACCAAAAACTGTTCGGAGAGGTCCCGGAAGGGGTCGGGTTGGCCCGTGAAGATGCCCGCGGCGGCCTCCATGGCGGCCACGTTGGCGAAGGCCCAGCAGGACCCGCATTCCTTCTGGTTGCGCACAGGGGTCAGCCAGTTTTTTCCCAGGGCGCTGCGCCAGTCCCAGCTACTGGGAAGGGTTGCCGGGTGGGGCACCAGCTTTTGACGGGTCCGCAGGTCCGCGGCCTTGTGCAGGGCCAGGGTCTCGGGGTCCAGGTTGCGCAGGCCGATGCTTTGCAGCTTCTGCGCGGGGGACAGCAAAGAGCGCGAAGTCAGGCCCGCCCGCCAGGTGGCGTGGCTGTGCTTCAGGGTTGCCTGGAGGGCCGCAAGGCGCGCCAGACTGTTCAGGGTGTGTTGCCAGCGTGTGATGGAGGGGGGCGAGGGGGAGGACGGCGGCGCCGCCAGGGAAGGTCCGGTCAGCATGGTCCCCAGCACCAAGGCAATGATGAATGTACGTAGACCCCCCACGGCCCCCCCCTAACGACCAGAGAAAAAGCCCTTCACCGAACCCCAGAGTCCCAAAAGGATGCTGAAGACGCCGAAGAGCACGAAGAGAACGGCCAGGCCAAAGGCGAGGCCCTGCTGAAGGTTGTCCGGCAGGGTGCGGGCCAGGCGCTGGGCGACGGTGAAGCCGGTGGTGGTGGCGCCGCCCTCGGGGGCGGTCTCCAGGGCCCAAAGAATGAAGACGCCCAGGGCCGCGCAGACAACGCCCACGCCGACGCCCAGGTAGAGGGCCTCGAAGTCGAAGCGGCGCTTGGCGGTGCTTTTCTTTCTGGCCATTGAGCCCTCCTGGGGAATGATGTCCAAGGTTGAACGAAGGTCGCCCCGGGTGCAAGTCGAAATGCCGGGGGCTTGGCATTCATCGGGGTACCACCTGCCACCGATTGCCAGGCCGGGGCGCGGGGTG
>CAIXZC010000095.1 GCA_903923815.1 uncultured Myxococcales bacterium | reverse complement strand
GGTTCAATGCACACCTCCTGCCCTGGGGCTCAGGGCCTCCCGGGCCAAGTCCGCCAGCCGCACCCGGCCATCCTCCAGCCCCGTCTCCTGAAGGTGCGCCCGGTGCAGGATGGCCAGCAGGGTGTTCAGGCGCTCCAGCGCGAGGTGGGCCTCCAGGGGCAGGGTCGCGGGGTCGGGGTTCTCGGGGCAGATGTCCCGGCTGCCGTCGGGCAACAACAGGGGCATGCCCTGGCTTCGGCAGATGATGGGGCGTTGGTCATAGACGGCGCAGCGGCCCTCCACCAGGAACGCGCAGTGCTGCTGGGACTCCAGGCGCGCCCAGATGGCCTGCACCCGATCCTGGTCCAGGCTGGCCAGCAGCTCCCGCAGGGGGGCCGCCTCCACGGGGAAGACGGACAGGTCCACCCGGCAGCATTGGTCGCAGCCCTCACCGCAGACCAGCTCGCAGGTCCCCTGGGCACGCAGGAAGGCCTCGTCCACAGAGCGGCGAAGGGTCTGCAGCAACTCGAGGCTCTTGGACACGGGGCGACCTCCCAACAAGCAGTGTCATGCCCGCCAAGCCCAGGGGCGCGACGGACGGGCCGGATTGTCAGCCAGGGGCGCCGGAGGTGTCAACGCGTTTTGGGGTCAGGGGCCGGTTTGACCTTGACAAGCCCTCGAAAATATAGATGCTTTGCGCGGTCGATGCTTCGACGGGAAGGCGGGTGATTGACGATGCGTCTGAAGGAAGTTGTCGAGTGGGCTCCTCTTGAGGTCTCTGTCGACGGCGACAATGTGGAGCGCGCCCTGAAGGCTCTGAAGCGGAAGATGGCCAATGAAGGAATCTACAAGGAGCTGAAGAAGCGCAAGTTCTTCATGAAGCCCAGCGAAGAGAAGAAGCGCAAGGAGCGCGAAGCTGAAAGGCGCCGCCGTAAGGCTTTCCGCATGCGGGGAAAGAACGGCTAGTCAACCTGCCTGAGCAATCAGGATCACAAAAGCAGCCCGGCAGATCAGGGGATCACCGGGCTGTTTTTTTGTCCGCTGCCTGCCATGAACCAAAGCCCGAACACGCAGTACTGAATGAGCATCATGGCCCAGACGCTGATGCCAAAGGCGATGGGGGCGGCCCCCGCGGGCATGCCTGACACGTACATGGGCAACAGCAAGAAGTACCAGAAGCTGCCCACGTTGGCGGGGGAGTTGGGGATCATCATGCCCACGGCGGCGGCGGCCATCATGGCGTAGGCGACGATGGGGGTGACCCACTCTTGCAGCCCGAAGGCCCGGGCGATGAACCAGAAGTAGAAGCCGTTGACGGCCCAGTAAAGGGCGGTCCACAGGACGCAGCGGGCGAAGACCATCGGGCTGGGCAGGGCCCGCAGACCTTCGATGAACCGCGCCGTCATGTCCGAGAGGCGATGGGACAGGCGGCGGGAGAAGGGCCGGGTGCAGCAGCTGATCAGGGCCGCCGCGCGATCCCGATTGAACAGGGCCAGCCACAGAATGCCCAGGGCCGCAAAGAAGACCGCCAGGGCCACCAGGGAGCCCACCCGCAGCGTGTAGTAGGCCGAGGGGTTGTGGTCCGCCGGCAGCAGGGCCAGCACGCAGAACAACAGGAAGGCCATCAGCAGGCCGTCCAGCACCCGCTCCAGCACCACCGTGCCCAGCACCTCGCTCTTCCGGACCCGGCCCAGGGAGGCCACCATGTAGGGGCGGGCCAGCTCGCCCAGGCGCAGGGGCAGGATAAACAGGACCATGAAGCTGACCGCGCTGATGCGGTTCAACTCAGAAAAGGTATGGGGGGCGATGCTGTCCAGCAGGGGCCGCCAGCGCAGCACCCGCAGGAAGTGGACCGCCGCCAGAACCAGGAAGGCCGGCAGCAGCCACAGATACTCCAGACGCCAGGAGACCTCCCCCTCCACCATGCAGGACAGGCTGGCGCCGGAGGCCAGCAGATCCTCGCAAAGCAGCTTCTCCATGGGCCACTGGCGGGAGGACAGCCAGACGAACAAGAGGCCGATGGCCAAACCCAGCACCCAGCGCAGCGCGATCCCTTGGGTTCTTGTCATCGTCAGATCCGCACCGTGTTGGGCAGCGCGGGCTGGTGGCGGGTGACGCCCCGAGTGTCGAAGATGAGGGGCGCAAGGCTGGCCAGGGCGGCGTAGTCCACGGCCTTGTGGTCGGTGACGATGACGCAGCAGTCGCTGGCGGGGGCCTGGGTCAGGAAGTCCACTGAGGCCATGCGGTGGCCGCTCTCCAGCACTATGGTGGGCACATGAGGATCGTGGTATTGCACCACGGCGCCCTTCTCGGCCAGAAGCTCCAGCACGCGCAGGGCGGGGGACTCACGCATGTCACCCACGTCGGGCTTGTAGGCCACGCCCATGACCAGGATCCGCGACCCCTTCAGGCAGCGACCCCGTTCGTTCAGCAGCTCCATGAGGCGGGTGATGACGTACTCGGGCATGTTGGTGTTGACGGCGTCGGCCAGCTCAATGAAGCGCACCGAATAGTTCAGGCTCTTGAGCTTCCAGGACAGGTAGATGGGGTCCACCGGGATGCAGTGCCCGCCCAGGCCAGGGCCGGGGTAGAAGGGCATGAAGCCAAAGGGCTTGGTGGCCGCGGCGTCGATTATCTCCCAGGGGTCCAGGCCCAGTCGGCGCGCCATGATGAGGGTCTCGTTGGCCAACGCGATGTTCACGGCACGGAAGGTGTTCTCGTGCAGCTTGACCATCTCGGCGGCATCCAGCGAGCTGACCACCCGGACGGTCTTGGTGACCAGGCTGTAGAAGGCCTTGCCCACCTCTGCACAGGTGGCCGTGGCGCCCCCGACGATCTTGGGCGTGTTGGAGACCCCGTAGGTGTCGTTGCCCGGGTCGATGCGCTCGGGCGAGAACACCAGGAACACATCCTTGCCCACATGCAGCCCGGCGGAGGTCAGCATGGGCAGGACTATTTCCCGGGTGAAGCCCGGCCAGGTGGTGCTCTCCACCACGATGAGCTGTCCGTGGTGGACGTGCTGCATCATCTGGGAGAGGGCCGTCATGACCAAGGACACGTCGGGCTCGCGGGTCTTGCCCAGGGGCGTGGGGACATCCACCACCACGGCGTCCAGGCTGGCCAGCACCCCATGGTTGCAGGTGGCCCGGAAGTGCCCCGACTTCACCGCTGCTTCCAGCCGTGAGGAGGGCAGATCCGAGAAGGGCGAGCGGCCCCGGTTCAGGGCATCCACGCGCCCCGGGTCCAGGTCGATGCCCGTCACCTCCAAACCCTGTTCAGCAAGGCGCAGAGCCAGGGGCAAGCCCACATAGCCCAGGCCGATGATTCCCACGGACAGACGGCGTTCAGCAATTCGCTTCAGCAGATCAGACAGCATGTGAGCTCCTCAACGGGCACCGAGGCGGGCCGAACATTAATGTAATGGGCCGCTTCTGTCAAACCGCAGCAGGGCCTTCCAGTCCGCCGCCGACATTCCCTGGCGGAGGTGCGGAACCAGGTCCGCCACTGCCTCGGGCGACACCCAGGTGAGGGCGTGCTCCAGGGCGGCCTCCCGGGGGGACACCTGGGACAGGCGGCAGCGACCCTTGAGCAGATGGGACAGCAGCTTGATCCTGCTGGTCAGCAAGGGTACGGGCCCGAAGGGCGCCTCCTGCAAGGCTGTGTTCCGTTTTGGGACGAAGGGCGACACGGCCACGGTCAAGGACGAGAAGGTGGCCAGCTCCAACAGAAAGTCCGCCAACTCCCGCAGGTCCTCTTCTGTCTCGCCGGGCAGACCCACCATGACGTACACCTTGGCCACCCCCAACCCCAGCTTGGCGGCCAGGGCCAGCCCGTCCTTGAAGGCCGCCTCGCCGAGCTCCTTGCCCACCATCGCCCGAAGGCGGTGACTGGGACCATCCAGGGCCACCGTGAGGGAGCGGGTGCCGCAGCCCTTCAAGGCCAGCAGCAGTCTCTCGTCCAGGCGGTCCGCCCGCAGGGAACTGACGGACGCCTCGCGCCCCTGGGAGGCCAGCAGTTCCAGGGCCTCCGCAAGGTGGGGCCAGTCGGCCACGCCGGCGCCCAGCAGTCCCAGGCGCCCACTGCTTTGGGCCAGCCGCTCCAGGGCCAGGTCCCTGGGTGCCTGCCGAAAGGGGGTCAGGTGCCGGCAGCAGACGCAGAAGCCACAGGCCCGGGGGCAGCCCCGCACCAACTCCACCAGGCGCATGTCCCCAAAGGCCGCCCGGGGGGCCACCACCGAGGACACCAGCGGAAGGTCCGGGCGGGACACGGCGGGCAGGCCATCGCCGCCCCGGTCGCTCACTGCCCCCGGCGCCCCCCCAAGATATTCCAACAGGGCCTCGCGATCCCCTCGCCCCGCCCCCAGCATGGCCGCCAACGCCTCCAGCGCGTCCTCGCCATCGCCACAGATGACCACATCCGCCACGGGCTTCAGCAGCCAAGGGTTGGAGCGCGTCGCCGCCCCCCCCGCCACCACGCCGGGGCGCCCGCCACGGTCCGCAGACAGGGGCTCAATGCCCGAGCCCCGCAGCAGCCCCACCAGGTCCCCAAGTTCGCGCTCGCAGCCCAGGCTGACCGCCACCAAATCGCAATCGCCAAGAGGCCGGCCACTCTCCAGGGACAGGCAGGGCCCGCCCTCCGGCGTCAGGGTTCCCAGGGCCCCGAAGTAGCGCTCACAGGTGGACACCCCCGGCAGGTTCAGGCGACGGTACAGCTCCGCAAAACCCAGGGACGCCATGCCCGACTCGTAGCTGCCGGGCCACAGCAATCCGACCCGCATATTGCCCGCCGTGGGCGCAGGAATCTGCTCGCTGTCCAGGTACTGTCTCCGAGCTCTGTGAAAATCGTGCACTGTCACTCCGTCATCAAGGCGGCGCCATGGTATTTCACAGCACCCCACGGGGCAAGGTTCCGAATCCCCGGGGCCCTCGTATTTACCCCATTTTTCGATCAATTTCCCCGGTTTATTTCGTTGTACCAGCCCTTTGGCGGGTTTATTTTTTCCTTTTTTTGCAGCAAGTTGCAGCCTGACAGGCTGGTTTGAACGGTTCGTGTTTCCCATAAATTTTTTATGGGGTAGAATTCGCGGCTGTCGGTCAGTCTGCCAGCCGTGTTCCTGACCGGGGAGAATTCGACAGCCTATGGCCGTATGCTGTTGGATGGCTCAGGAGCGGAGATGGTAGCTGAATTGCCGAAACAGAGGTAGTCACATGAAGTACGAAGATTTCTTGAATCAGTTGCGGGAGAACATTCGTCGGGCAAGATGGGCCTCGGGCCTCACCCAGGAACAGGTCGCCGAGCGCGGCATCTCCTACAAGCACTACCAGGAGATTGAGGGCGGTCGCAAAGAGCCGACCGTGAAGACCCTCTATCGCTTGGCGGGCATCATGGGCACCACGGTCTCCGAGTTGCTGTCCACGCCGTGGACCGTTCGCAGCAATGGCCAGCCCTATCTGTTCGAGATCAACCCGACTCCGCCGAAGCGTGGCCGCAAGCCCAAGCCTCGCCCCCCGGTCTGATTCCCCACGGGCCCGTTCTGGGTCCCGCGTGTTCCCCATTAGCTGACTTCGAGTCCAGCGCGGTGGTTTACCCCGCGAGCCTGTTGGTCTGTGCGTGAGCAGACCTCGGGCCTTCAGCGGCACTGCTGCGCCCTCGGGCGGACGCCTACGCGGCCTGGCACACCCAGCCTGGTGCCCACGAACCGGGCCAAGACAAGGGTCCGGTTACACGCGCACAGCTCTGCCTCGGCCGCCAAAGGGCCTGGATAAGACTCTGGCGATCAGTTGTTTTTTGGTACTGAAGGGGGTGCCTTGAAGCGGAACCGGGGATGCTCAGTTGACGGCGGAGAGCTTCTTGGAGAGCTTGCCCACCTTGCGGGCGGCGGTCTTCCAATGAATCAGGCCCTTCTGGCCTGCACGGGCAACTTCGCTGATGGCGGCGCGAACCACTTCGGTGCGGTTCTCGGCGGCTTCAGTGATGGCATCCAAAGCCTTCTTCACTGCGGTCTTCATGCTGGAACGTCTCGCGCGGTTGCGGTCACGCCGCACCAAGCTCTGACGGTATCTCTTCATTGCCTGCTTATGATTGGCCACTAAACACCTCCTGGGGTCTCAACCAAGCGGCGGGATATTTACCAGTCGCACCGGCTCAAGTCAACAGAAAACTCCGACCTGAGTGCCCGCCCTCTTGGGAATCGTTGTCAACGACCCCGCTCGCCGTTATACTGCCGCCGTCTTTCTGGAGGGTTCCCCATGAGATTGGCGTACTTGCTGTTGGTGGCGCTGCTGGTGGTCTGTGCCTGTTCGTCGGGCGTCGCCAACGATCCGGGCCTGGCCCTTGATGCCTCCGGCGATGGCCTGGATGGCCTGGACGAGGACTCCGTCCCCAACAACTCCGACTACGCGCTGGTCACGACGCTGCTGTCCGAAAGCGCGCTGAAGGCGGGCCAAAGCGCCACAGTCACTTGCCTTGCCCAGCGCAAGGACGGCTTCGAAGAGGAGCTGGAGCCCAAGTACACCGTCACCCCAACCCTGGGCGCCCAGATCGCCGCCGAGAAGCTGACCGTCACCAAGACCGGCACCTTTGAGGTGGCCTGCAAGGCCCCGGCCCCCGGCGTCAAGGTGCTGGAGGCCACGCTGACCGTAGGGGGCGCCGAGCCCGCCAGTTCCACCGCCACCATCGACCCCGCCCAGATCGTCGCCGGCGGCAGCGCCACCCTCTCCTGCGTGTTCCTGGACTCCTACAAGAATGTGGTAGTGCCCGGCACCATCGTCGTGGAGCGCCCCGAGGAAGTCGCCGCCGACGGCCTGACCTTGTCCAGCACCCGCGCGGGCAAGTTCGACATTCGGTGCTCGGCCAGCGTGGTCACCGAGAGCTTCGTGGCCAAGAAGGCCGTGCTGACCGTGGTGGCGGGTCCTGTGGTGGGCTTCATGGCCGGCATCAAGCCCGTCAAGGACGCCTACCCCGTGGGGCAGATCGTGACCATCACCCATGCCATGTCGGACCAGTACGGCAACGCCGTGGACGAGGTGGACATCCAGCCCATCCTGGTGGAGCCCGCCGACGCCGTGTTGCTGAAGGTGGACCCGGATCGCTTTGCCCTGCTGCGGGAGTCCCGCATCAAGTTCACGGTGACCACCGCC
Source organism: uncultured Myxococcales bacterium (assembly GCA_903923815.1). GTDB lineage: Bacteria > Myxococcota_A > UBA9042 > CAIXZC01 > CAIXZC01 > CAIXZC01. The sequence goes on along the minus strand of CAIXZC010000095.1, from coordinate 5,727 downwards.
GACGGCAGCGCCCAGGACAGCGTGGACATCGTCTGCGACACGTCGGGGCCCAACATCAACATAGAGCGCCCTCTGCGCGGCGAGACCATCACCGACCCCAACCTGACCGTCAGCGGCACCATCCGGGACAACGTCTTCGCGGTGGTGGCCTCCACCATGGATGACGCCCCCCTGGCCCTGGCGGAGGACGGCAGCTTCGCGGTGCCCGTCACGCTGACCCCCGAGATGAACGTCTTCCACTTCACCGCCGAGGACGAGCGGGGCAACACCAGCGAGAACTTCGTGTCCTGCTTCCAGGCCCCCAACTGGTCCAAGCCGGACTACGACAACCCCGGGCAGGCCCTGCTGCCCCACGCCGCCCACCTGTTCCTGTCTCAAGAATTGATTGATGACGGAGAGCGCGAGGACCCGCCGGATGATCTGGCCGGCATCCTGGAGCAGATGCTGGTCTCCCTGGACCTCAAGGCCCTGCTGCCCGCCACCCAGTTCCAGGTGATGAACGGCTTCACGGTGACCCTCAAGGACATCGTGTTTGACCAGCCCCGGGTGCTGATGAGCGCCACGCCGGACGGCCTGTCGGTGGGCATCTCGGTGCCCAACCTGGAGGTCTCCCTGGCGGTGGAGATGTGCGTGAAGTGGGGCGAGGATCTGGTCTGCACCACCTACGACGGCCTCATCACGGCCGAGGCCCTGGAGTTGGGGGCGCTGGTGGTCATCGGCGCCAACCCCGACGGCACCCTGGCCCTGTCCGTCACCAACATCGAGCTGGAGTTCCTGAACCCCCAGCTTTACATCACGGGCATTCCCAGCATCTTCCTGTCCGCCCTGCTGAACGGCTTCCTGGACATCTTCAAGGGCATGATCCTCACCACCGTGGAGCCCATGATCAACGACACCATCCAGGGGGCCATGGGCTCCCTGCTGGCTATCTTCCAGGATGGCCTGACGCTGCCACTGCCGGCCCTGCCGGGCATGACCGAAGGGGCCCAGCTAAAGGTGCTGCCGCGGGTCGAGGCGGTGGTCACGGACTACGATGGGCTGCGGCTCGTGCTGAAGCTGGAGGCCTCCATGCCCTCCGCGCCTCCCCAAGAAAACCTGGGGTCGCTGGTGCGGGCCCACTGTGGCACCCAGGACCCGGGGCTGCAGGCGGACAGTGACCTGGAGCTGTCCCTGGATGGTGACTTCGCGGCGCAGATCCTGTGGGCGCTGTGGAACTCCTCGGCGCTGCAGTTGAAGCTGGACGAGACCTCCCTGGCGGGCGTGGACATGTCGGCCTTTGGCATCAGCGGCCTGAACCTGGCCCTGGACTTCCGCTATGCGCCCTACGCCTCGACCTGCGGCAAGGCGGGCGCCATCAACCTGCAGGTGGGGGACCTGCTGATGGATGCCAAGTTCAAGTTCATCGGGTCGCCCTGGGAGTTCAAGGCCTACCTGTACCTGAAGATGGACGCTTCGCTGTCCCTGGGGCAGGACGAGGCGGGGGCGCCGACCATCGCGGTGGACATCGCCGACCCCACCCTGGTGGAGGTCAATGTGGTGGAGGTCAACGACACCCTGAAGGGCAAGGAGGAGCAGGTGGTGAACCTGATCAAGGTGCAGCTGCTGCCCACCGTGCTGAACATGGTGCGGGAGCAGGGCCTGGCCTTCTCGCTGCCTTCAATTGATCTGGGTTCCATGTTGGGGCTGGGGGTGCCCATGGAGCTGAAAATCGTGCCCAAGGAGCTGGACGTGGGCAAGGGCCGCATCCGGGCAGCCCTGGACCTGCAATAGGCGCTGGGGGCCTAGAGGCCCGCGGCGATCTTCCACTGATCGTCTTCCCACACAAGATCCATGCGGCTGATGTCCTTCTTGGAGGACCAGCCCTCAAGCTCGCCTTCCATGTAGCGGAACTTCAGATCGTAATCCAGGAAGGCGCTGGCGGTGGAGCCCACCACGACGATGCGCTGGACGGTGACCTTGTACTGGACCTCCTTGATGTTGTCCTGCAGGAGGGGCAACACCTTGGTGAGCAGCTCGGCGTAGCCGTAGTCGTCGGCCTCCTGGCCGGTGGTGGCGGCGTTTTCGAAGTAGTCCCGGGACACGAGGCGCGCCAGGGTCGCGGCGTCCTTCTTCTCGACGGAGACGCGGTAGGCTTCAACCAACAGCATGATGTTGCGGTTGTTGGGGGTGTCTTCGATCTCGGTGCCCTCGATGAACTGGGGCCCGCAGGCGGTGACAAGCATGACGGCGCCAAGGATCAGCGGAAGAAACTTCATGGGATGCTCCTTTGCATACAGCGCGCGCATGATAGCGCGACAACTTCTAATGCCGCAAGGGGCCAAAATATTCCAGGCTGACCGCTCCAGGGCCCTTCCGAACCCCGACCGTCATGGAGGGGGCCTAATTAAAAATCCGCCTCGGCGCCTACGCCGAAGGCAAGGCTGTCGAGGGTCTGGTAGCTGATGGGGTCGCCCTTGGGGCTGGTCTTGATCCAGTACAGCGAGTAGTCCGCGAAGGCGAACAGGAAGCCCAGGAAGCGGTAGCGGCCGGCCAGCACAAGCTGGGAGCGGTCCCGGTCGAACAGCTGGTCCAGGCCGCCGAAGTTGCGCTTGGAGTAGTAGGCGCCAAGTTTGAGGTTGGCCACGTAGGGCAGCTCGGCGCGGGCCATGACGCTGGTGTTGTCGGGGCCCTGGTAGTCCTCGTAGGAGAAGCCCAGGCCCAGGGCCTCGGAGAGGATGGCGTAGGTCTCGGCGAAGACGCCGTGGCGGGCGGTGAGGCCGGGGGCCTCCATGTAGTGGCGCCACTTGCTGCGGTAGATGCCGTCCTTGCCCCGGATGGGCAGGGAGCGCTCGAAGTCGTGGAAGGCGTTGAAGTAGGAGGGGGCGTAGCGGGCCGTGACGTAGCGGTACTCGGCGCGCATCTCCAGGTCCAGGCGTTTGGGCTCCTTCATGGTGGCGATGAGGCCGGGGTGCCAGCCGAAGCCCTCGCCGCCGGCGAAGTTGAAGTCCGAGTAGAGGTCCAGGCCGAAGTTGCCCGAGCGCAGCAACGGGTGGGACAGGTCGAAGCCGTAGAGGACGGCGGGCTCGGTGGCGCGCAGGTCCGAGCCGACATCGGGGGTGACGCCGTCGGCGCGGTAGATGATGCGGGTCCAGGGGGCGGACAGGTCGCTGGCCACGGTGACGCCGAAGCGCAGCTTGTCCAGGCCCAGGGACTTGGGGATGGGACTGGCCCAGGTGCGGGCGGCCAGCAGGCGGGGGCCCAGGAAGTCGTCGGTCAGCAGCTCGCAGCCGGCGCGGTCGGAGTTCACTTCCACCAGGGCGCCGCTGCGGTAGCGGTTGATGTCCAGGGTGTTGTAGTAGCGGTGCACCAGGGTGCCGTGGCCGATGGTGACGCCCACCAACTCGCCGGCCCGCAGGTGGAAGGGGTCGCCCCGCTTGCCGTATTCCACGAAGCGGATGATGCGGCTCCACTCCTGCCACTGGTCCCAGTCCTGCTTGCGGATGACGCCGCCGGACTCCTCGGGGGCCTGGTCCATGAGGCGCAGGCGCAGCGGCACGCCCACCCCGAAGGCCCACTGATCGCGGGTCATGGACATGCCCACGCGCAGCTTCAGGTACAGGTCCTCGTCCAGGAACTCCAGCCCCGTCACGAACCCCGCCGCCCGCCCCAGGGGCGCAATGGTGGGGGTCTGGGCGGGGGCCTGGGCCAGGGCCGTCCCCGCCACCATGAGGGTCATCCACAGCACCAGGGCCAGCTTGACTTTCCGCATTGGGCACCTCATAAATCGTGCCCATCCTAACCCAGGAACCGTCCCGGGGAAAAAACCGAAAGGTCACCCATGCTGCAGGTCATAGAAATCTACCCCTGTTTCATTGGAGAGGGCCTGGAGACCGGCCTGCCCGCCCTGCTGGTGCGCCTGGCCGGCTGCAACCTGCGCTGCGTCTGGTGTGACACCGCCTTTGCCCAGACCGAGGCGGGGCGCAGCATGCCCTTGAACGACCTGCTGTACTTCGTCAAGGAGTCGGGCCACCGCCGGGTGCTGCTGACGGGGGGCGAGCCCCTGCAGTGCCCCGAGGTGAACGACCTGTGCGCGGGGCTGCTGCGCATTGGCGTGCAGGTCATCCTGGAGACCAACGGCAGTCTGCCCATCGCGGGCCTGCCCCGGGGGGTGGTGCGCATCGTGGACATCAAGTGCCCGGACAGCCAGCCCGACGGCCGCCCCGCGTTCCTGATGGCCAACCTTGCGGCCCTGCTGCCGGGGGACCAACTGAAGGTCTGCGTGGCCTCCCGAGGGGACTACGACTGGGCCCGCCGCCTGCTGGAGACCCAGCGCCTGCCCATCCCCGTCACGGCGGTGCTGTTCTCGCCAGTGTGGGACAAGGTCCCCCCCCGGACCCTGGCCCAGTGGATGCAGGAGGACCGCCTGCCCTATCGCTTCCATGTGCAGATGCACAAGTTCGTGTGGGGGGAGCAGCGGGGGGTCTGACGAGGGACGGAAGGCCGCGCCCCGGTGCCGTTCAAGAACAGCTTGCGCACCCAATGAACAAGTGGTCTGATGCTGCCCGTCACGTTCTGCCCAGGAGGCCGTCATGTTTGCCCGCACCGCTGCCCGTTCCCTGTTGTCCCTGTCCTTGCTGCTTGCCCTGTTGGCCCTTGGCTGCAACCACGGCCGAAGCATGGTGCTGGAGGACACGCTGGCCCAGGACCTTGCGGTAGACGCCGTGGTGGACCTGGTCGGTGACGGCACCGGGGGCCAGGATTTGCTGGCCGACGCGGCCCCGGACCTGGCGGGCGACCTGATGACGGACACCGCTGGGGACGCGCCCCAGGACCTGGGCTTGGACACTCCGGACTGGAGCGGCCTGGGGCCCGATGACCTGATCTTCGCGGTGGGGCGCGGGGGCGGGATGTCCTGGGGCTTTGGCACGGAGTTCTACTGGTCCATCCATCCCGACTTCGTGCTTTACGTGTACGGCGCCGGGCGCTTCGTGCGGCAGGATCAGGCCACCAAGGGGACCCTGGGCTACCGGGTCTTCCGGGAGGGCCAGCTATCCCAGGAGACCTTCGACTCGCTGTTGGGTCTGGCGGCCCGGGTCAGCGATGCGGATTCGGGCTCCTACCAGAACTGCGGCATGATGGACGGCCCCACGGAGAGCCTCTTTGCGGCCCTGCCGGGGCTGAACCTCAATGCCTCGTCCTGGTCTTCCTTCGCCGGAGAGCCGGGCTGCGAGAACGGCACCGACGCCTGGGATCCGCCGCCCCCCCAGCGCCTCATAGACCTGTTCACGGCCCTGCAGGCCATCACGGCCCTGCCCGCCCAGGTCCTGGCCACGGACGCCCTGGTTCTGGGCGCCGTCGCCGCACCCTCCAACGACCACACCTGCACCCTGGCCACCGCCCTGGCCTGGCCCTTCGAGGACCCGGCCCTGCCCGTCCCAGCGCCCAGCGACAATATCTGGAAGACGACCCTCCAGGGCACCCAGGCCACCCAGGTGCGAGACCTGCTGCGGGGCACCCTGTCCCTGACCCACCACGACGACGAAGGCACCTGCGTCAGCCAGGAGGACAACCTCTACCTGGTCTTCTACGCCGACCGCCTGCCCGACGAGGCCTCGCTGCCGTTCTAAACGCCCGTCCGTCAATCGAGATCCAGGCGAGTTGGTTCCTCCAGGGCGGAATAGTCCATTGAAAAGATGACGGGCGTTTACCCTGAGCGAGCTAAGCGAGTCGAAGGGTGGCCCTCGGTGT
>CAIXZC010000094.1 GCA_903923815.1 uncultured Myxococcales bacterium | reverse complement strand
GTCCAAGCCGCGCACGAAGTAAGCGGATCCGGCTCCCCCGGGTCCGTCCAAGCCGCGCACGAAGTAAGCGGATCCGGCTCCCCCGGGTCCGTCCAAGCCGCGCACGAAGTAAGCGGATCCGGCGCCCCCGCCGCCCCTCTCCCCGTCCTGGTCCGCATCCTCCCCGGTACGCTGACCTGGGAGGGGGACGAGGGCCTCCACGGCGAGATCCGCGTCCGCGAGGCGCGCTTCAAGGTTGGGGGCTTCGGGGGCAAGATGCTGGAGGTCTCCTTCACCAGCCGCGACAACCAGCCCTGCACCCTGTATCTGGCCGAGGGGCGCGAGGCCGCCCAGGCCCTGCTGACCCAGGGGCTGCCGCCGGAGGACGCCGCGCGGCTGGCCAAGATCGCCGGCGGTCAGGCCACCGTGAACCGCGCCCTCATCATCACGGGCATCCTGGCCCTGCTGTTCTTTGGCGGGTACTACGGCTTTGGCTACCTGTGGGGGCGCGCCATGGATGGGGCCTTGAAGGCCCTGCCCGTCAGCGCTGAGGTCCAGCTTGGGGAGACCCTGGCGGGCCAGGTGCTGAGCTCCAACAAGGTGTGCTCGGACCCCGCGGCCAACGTGCAGGTCCAGGCCATCCTGGATCGCCTGACGGCCAAGCTGCCGGCGGAGGAGAAGCTGGCCTACCGGGTGTTCATCAGTGACTCGCCGGACCTGAATGCCTTCGCCCTGCCGGGGGGCTTCGTGTTCGTGAACCTGGGCCTGCTGACGGAGCTGGACAACGCCGACCAGTTGGCGGGAGTGCTGGCCCACGAGATCCAGCACGTGCGCAAGCGGCACGGCCTCAAGAACCTGGCCGCCCGGGCGGGGCTGGGGGTTGCCATGACGGTCATCTTTGGCGACCTCGGGGGGCTTGGGGGCCTGGCCATCGAGGGCGCCTACCAGTTGGCGGGCCTCTCCTTCACCCGCACCCAGGAGCGAGAAGCCGACGCCCTGGGCGTGGAACTGCTGGCCGCGGCCAGCTACAACCCCGCCGCCATGCCCGACTTCTTCAGGAAGATTCAAAAGAAGGAAGAGGACGCCACCTTCAAGCCGCCGGCGTTTCTGGCCTCCCACCCCGACACCGCCGAGCGCATCGCCAACCTGGAGAAGTGGGTCTCCGATCACGCTCCGAACCCCGACCGCAAGGAAGTGGCCGGGCCCGACGGGCCACAGGTTGCGCAAGCGGCGTTCGAGCCCTTCCCAGTCCCCACCGACTGCCGCCCCGTCAGCAGCCTGGACCCCAAGCGCGACGCCAAGGAATTCGGCACCGCCAGTACGTCCGAAACCCAGCCAGAGGAACCAGCCAAGCCCCAGGTTCCGTCAGAGCCGCGCACGAAGTAAGCGGGCCGGGGGAATCGCCGGTCGGACTGATCCGCTCACTACGTTCGCGGCTATGTTCGGCAATGGCGACCGGCCGATCCAAGCCGCTCGTCCGGCCGATCCAAGCCGCGCACGAAGTAAGCGGATCCGGCAAATTACCTGACGAGACTTGATCCGGGACCTCGGCGCGGCGTTCTCATACGCATCAACACCAAGCCCAGCAGGACCATCGGGAGCAGGAACCCAGGCAGTTGGGGCGAGCCTGCGGCCACCGCGCAGCCAGAGGCTTCGGAATCGACTTCGTTCATGCTGGGGATCTCGACGACCAGCGTTTTGGATCTGGTTCCGGCGGTGTCCACTGCCACCACCTCCGCCTGGGAGGCGCAGTCCAGGTCGGTCTCGTCAGACCCGTCGCAAAAAGAGATCCACTGGATGGGGCAGTGGGCGGGCAGGGCGGTGGGGTGTTCCTGCTCGCCCTTCTGCCAGATCAGGAAATAGGAAACCTGGCCAGTGGTCTTGGGGGTCATGGTGGACCAGACCATTTGAGGTGTGGACCAGGACGGGTACTGGCCAAGCAGCACCCGCCCGCAGGTATCGGCTGCGGCCCTGGCGTCCCAGAGGGTGGTCAGGGTGCTGGTCAGCGTGGCCGGCGCCAAAGTGGGGGCGACCTTGGGCAGGCCATCGTCCGTGACGAAGTTGTAGGGACCGAGGACCACGGCGGTCGCCTCGCCCTGTTCCGTCCACCAGGCCTCAAGCGTGTAGCTGTGAGCGGAATTGGGGGGAAGCTGGGGAAGTTGGAAGGTCTTGAAGGTCGGGCCACGTTTATCCTCGGCCAGGACCTGGCCATCAAGGCTGAGTCGAAGCGCAGTCTCCGGCGTGACTGCCACGGCAACAAGCGGTGTGGTGGACACTTCAGTGGCCAGGTCTGGGGGGAAGCTTGCCAGCACTTGGCCGGGGTTCTTGATGGTCTCCTGATCGGCGGCAAAAAGTGCAGCCAGCAACCACAGCGCGGACACAGTCATCTGGCACCTCCATTGGCAAGCCCTCGAGGGGCCTCGGCGCAGCCCAACAAAATACGCCCCTCGAATCAGGTTAATGCACGAGGGATGGATTTTGGTCACGACGAAAAGCACCAGGCCCACCGATCCAAGCCGCGCGTCCGGCCGATCCAAGCCGCGCGTCCGGCCGATCCATGCCGCGCGTCCGGCCGATCCAAGCCGCGCACGAAGTAAGCGGATCCGGCGGAATCGTCGGTCGGACTGATCCGCTCACTACGTTCGCGGCTAGGTTTGGGGAAGCGCGGCTATGTTTGGGCAGGCGTGGTGGCCCACCCGATCCTCCCCCGCGGCCCCCACCAAATAGGGTTTGAACTGCGCTGGCCTGTGGGTCGATACTGCCGCCACTTACTGATGGACTGGAGCGTGGAACCATGAAGTCCTGCTGGCGCGTTGTTGGCTTGCTTGTGGCGGTGCTGTTGGGGTTGGCTGCGGCCGTGGGTTGCGGTGGCGGTGGCGGGGCGGGGGGCGTGGTGGTGGACGACAATCCTGCGCCCGAGCCTGGGGACCCGTCGCTGATCCTGTCGGGGGATCGGACCTCGGGGGTCTCGCTGGATGGCTTTGCCGCAGTGGGCAGCATCGGCTTGGCGGGCGGGACGGTGGCGCTGGCGGGGGGACCCTCGCTGGTGGTCAAGCCGGGGGCCTATCCGTTTGACGCGCAGGTGGGGATTACCAATGCGGAGGCGCCGGCGGTGGACCTGGGCACGGCTCAGACGCTGGGGTCCTGGTACCGGCTGGCCTCGACCAACAACGAGGTGCGCAGTTGGGCCGTGCTGAACACCCTGACGCTGAGTCTGCCGGCCACGGTGCCGGCGGAGGCGGTGGGGCACCCGGGGTTGCAACTGATGGCTGTGGTGGGGGACCTGGGCCTGCCCGTGGATGGCACCTACGACGCGGGCACGGGGCTGTTCTCGGTGGAGCTTGTGGGCATTCCGCCGGACTTTCGCTTCGCGCTGACCTTTGCCGCGGCGGTGGAGGAATTGAGCACCGAGGACCTGGGGGGGCTGCCCTCGGCGCCCAACCCGGTGGGACCCTGGGGGGACTCGCTGTGGACCATG
>CAIXZC010000093.1 GCA_903923815.1 uncultured Myxococcales bacterium | reverse complement strand
GTGTCGTGGCCAAAGTGACCATCACCCCACACCCCGTCGCCCCTTCAGCGTACGACAGCCCTCACCCCTCACTCCCCTCCCCCAGCGGGGGAGGGGAAGTACTCAGGCGTCTGCCCCACGTAGTTGATCCCTCCAGCTTTGCCTTCCCCCCCGCGCCGCGTTGCGGCGCTGGCTGCGGGGACGGTGGCGTTGGCCGTGGTGTTGGGGTGTTGGGGTGTTGGGGTGGGGCTCAGGCCCCCCGGGGCATCTGGAAGCTGAATTCGGCCCACTGGCCTTCCTCGGAGCGGGCGTCCATGGTGCCCTGGTGCAGGTGGATTATCTTCCAACTGGTGTAGAGGCCCACGCCCGTGCCCTTTTGCTTTAGCAGCTCGGGGGCCTGGAGGCGGGAGAACTTGCGGAACAGCTTGCCCCGCTGCTCCTGGGAGAAGCCTGGGCCCTCGTTCCACACGGACACGCCAAGGTTGGGTCCCTCGGGGCTGACGCTCAGGCGCAGGCGGCCCTCCTGGCGGCCGTACTTCACGGCGTTGCCCAACAGGTTGTTCATGACGATCAGCAGCAAGGTGGGGTCGCAGGACACCTGGGGGTCCACCGTGGGGAGCTGCAAGGTCAGGCGCATATTGGCTGCCAGGATCTGGGGTTCGGCCATCTCCAGGGCGGGGCGGATGACGGTGGCCAGGAAGGGCACGGCGGTGAGGTTGGCCTCGGTCTCATGGCCCTCCAGCCGGGCCAGATCCAGGTAGTCCTTGACCAGCCCCAACAGGAAATGGCCCTTGCTGATGATCTTCTCGATCTGTTCCTTCTGCTTGGGCTGAAGGTCCCCCAACAGGCCGTCCCGCAGCACCCCTGCCTGGGTGATCATGCTGCCCAGGGGGTTTTTTATCTCGTGGCTGACGAAGGCCAGCATCTCCAGGTAGGCGTGGTTGGCGGCGTCCAGTTGTTCAATGCGCCAGGCCTTCTCCACCGCCTGGGAGAGCAGCTCGCTCATGGCCTGATGCAGCCGCACGTGGGCCTCGGTGTAGGCGTTGGGCTCCCGGGAGGAGCGGAACAGGAAGCCCACCTCCCGGCCGTCCACCTTCAGGGGGCAGGTCATGCTGGAGCGCACGCCCTCCCGCACCAGCACGGCGGACGAGTGGCTGCCCGGATGTTCCTCCAGGTAGGCCGCCAGATCGTTGATGACCCTCGGCGCTCCCGTGGCCAGCACCCGCAGCAGGCTGGACCCCGCCATGTCCCCGGCGTAGCCCTTGCCCAGCAGCACGGGCTGATAGTCGGCGCGGGCCCACTGCGCCACCAGCCGCTGGCCGTTGTCCTCCAGGAAGGACAGCCCGATGCGGTCGCAGGGCACGGCCGTCTTGGTCTCGTCGAAGAGGAAGTCCAGGACCTCCCCCAGGGTGCGCCCCGCCAGCAGGCGCCGGTGGATGCGTTGCAACAGCTCGGAGTGTTCGGCGGACCAGTCGGCGGACAGGTCGGCGGCCTCGTAGTACTTGACGTAGTCCATGGGTGCCTCCGTGTGGGGGCTAATGATAGCCCCAGGAGGGGTCCTTCGTGGAGAGGAATTCTTCCAGGGCCCCGCTGAGCTTGGATTGGGGGTCCCATTTGGAGGTCGCCCGCCCACGCTTCTCCTTGGGGTCCAGTGTCAGGTTGAAGAAGCGGGAGGTGCCGCTTTCCAGGTTGCGCAGCAGCTTGAGGTTGTCCATCAGCACCCCCGCCAGGTCCCGGGAGGGCAGGGCCTTGCGGTTGGCCAGGGTCAGGAACACGGGGCGCCCCGCCACCACGGAGGGCTGGTCCGCCACCCGCAACAGGCTGGTGCCGTGGAGGATGCGCCCGTCGTCCGGCGTGCCCGTCAGGTCCAGCAGGGTGGGCAGCAGGTCCACGTGGGAGGTTGCGGCGTCGATCTGTTTGCCCGGCACCCCGGGGATGCGGATGAACAGGGGCACCCGCACGGACTCCTCATAGAGCTGATGGGCGTGGTGGGTCATGCCGTGCTCGCCGAACTCCTCGCCGTGGTCCGACGTGAACACGATGACGGTGTTCTCCAGCAGGCCCCGGGCGCGCAGGTGCTCGAACAGGCGGTTCAGGTGATGGTCCATCCAGCGGATGTCGCTGTCGTAGCGGCCCAGGGCGCCGCGGCCGAAGCCGTTGGCGGGGGCGCCGTGGCTGACGTAGGGCTCGTGGGGCTCCTCCAGGTGCAGGAACAGGAAGAAGGGGATGGCCTCGTCGGCGTCCTCCAGATAGTCCAGGGCCTTGGACACGGAGATGGGGGTGGAGTTGCGGGCCTTGAGCTTCCATTGGGAGGGCGGGTAGAGGGTGCGGTAGTCGTCGAAGCGCGCCTCCAGCCCCAGCATGTGGGCGTAGATCCAGGCGTCCACGATGGCGGCGGTGTTGTAGCCGGCCTTGGACAGGAAGTCCTGCAGCATGGGCTGGCCGGGGTGGATGGCGAAATCCTTCTTGGCGGCGGTGGGCTCCCAGCGCACCTGCGTGGGATAGAGCCCGGTGAACATGGTGGCCAGGGCGAAGGCCGTGGTGGGGCTGCTGGTGTAGTGGCGGCTGAAGACCAGGGACTCGGCGGCCAGGGCGTCCAGGTTGGGGCTGGTGGGCTTGCCGTAGCCCTGGAAGCCCAGGTGATCGGCGCGCAGGGTGTCCGCCATGATGAACAGGACGTTCCAGGGGCGGGCGTCGTCGGGGTGGTAGGGGCTGCGGGGTTTCCAGGCCAGCCCAGCGGCCTTGCGGCTGTCCCGGCCGTCGCAGTTTTCGTCCCTGCGGTTGCCCGGCTTGTCGTAGGCGAAGGCGTTCACCTTGGGGTCGTCGCCGTCGCAGTCCAGGCCCTCAAAGGGCGCGATGAACCCGTCCCGGTCCCAGTCCAGGGCACCCTTCAGGACCTTGTAGGCGCGGCTGGCCAGCAGGGAGCTTTCGGTCACCCGCGGGCTGTGGGCCAGGCCCAGGGCGCCCAAGGTACCGGTACCAAGGAAGGCCAGCAGCAGCACGGCGGCCAGGGCCTTCAAAGGGCGGGCGGGCAGCAGCCCCAGGGTGCGAAACAGGGGCGGCAGCAGCAGCAGCGTCAGGGCAAACAGCAGGGCCGGACCCAGGGCCGCGAAGTCCTGGGGGCGGGCCAGCAGCAACAGCATGGGCAGGGCCAGCCAGGGCAGGGGGAAGGCCAGGCAGTAGAAGGTCACCGGGTGGGGGCCCCGGGGGAAGCGCTGACGCAGGAAGGGGGCGGCGCTGGCGGCAAAGGCCCAGGCCAGACCCAGGGACGCGGCACAGGCCCCCGCCGAGCCGGCGGCCACGAAGAGCCCGCGGGTGGTCTCGTCATCTATGGCCCCGGAGATCCGGTGCAGCATGAAGAACAGGGGGAAGGGCAGGATGGCCATGGCCCCCGTCAGGAACAGGAAGAACCAGGTGATGCGGCCCAGGCGGGCCTCGGCGCGGCCCCGCAGGTTGCAGAACAGGCCACCCAGGGAGGCGGCGTGCTCCCAGCCCCGCAGGAGCGGAAACAGCAGGGCGCCAAGCAGCAGCGCGGCACCTTGGTCCAGGAACACCGCCAGCAGCAGGTCCCGGGAGCGCCCCGCGGCGAAGTGCAGGTCCAGCAGGGCCGTCAGCGTACCCGCCAGGAAGGCCGCCGTTAGGATGGCCGCCAGGGCCACGGACAGGGGCCGCAGCAGGGGGCAGGACGGGGACGAAGTTTCTGGACCGGACGCCATTCAAACCTCCACGGGGGTGGATTGTAGACCGGAAACGCGCTGAAGCAAGGAAGTGGCAGGCCCGGCGGCCCGCTTCGTGGAGCTTGCCTTGGGCGGGGCAGGGAGGCTAGGATGCGGCGGGACACGCTTTGGGCGAGGTTCGGGTCATGAACACACGCGTAATGATGCTGTTGGGACTGCTGGCGCTGGTTGCGGCGGGCTGCTCTTCCGGGGGCGGCGCCTCCAAAGATGTGGTGTCGGACACCAGGCCGCAGGACACCCAGTCCGGTGACGTTGGCGGACCGGAAACGCTGGCCGATGTGCCCCAGGCCGAGGTTTCGGACCTCAAGGGCGACCTGGCCCCGGAGGTGCTGACCGACCTGGCCCCGGACCTCCCCGAGGTGGGCGCCGATGTGCCCCCGGATCTGGAGGCCACGGACCTGCTGGACACCATCGACACCATCGACACCTGGCAGCCCTGTGGCGGCCCCTGCAGCCCCTACGAGCTGTGCAACGAGGTAAGCAACGTCTGTGAACCCAACCCCCTGTGCCCCGTGGACTTCTGCCTGGATGCCCCCGTGGGGCTGGAGCGGCTGGTGGGTGCGGAGGGCCCCTTCTACATTGATGCCTTGGAAACCTCGCTGGGCGACCCTGTCCTGCCCATGACCGGGCTGGGCAACGCCGAGGCCGCCGCCGAGTGCCGCCTGCGGGGCCTGCGCCTGTGCGGTCGGGAGGAGTTGCGCTTTGCCTGCGCCGGCTCCACGGGCCTGCTGTACCCCTACCTGGAGGGTGGGGACGTGTACGTTGAAGGTATCTGCAACGACGTGGGCGGCGTCCTGTTGGCCCCCGGCAGCAAGCTGGCCTGCCGCAGCGCCGAAGCGCCCGTATTCGATCTGGCGGGGAACGCCGCCGAGTGGACCCGAGAGGGGCTGCTCTTTGGTGGCCATGCGGGCTCCGGGACGGAGGCCTCCTGCGCGGCGGCTACGGCCCCCGAGGGCGTGGACCCGACCCTGGTGGGCTTCCGCTGCTGCACCAGCCCCCGGGATGACCGGGACGGGGACGGCTCCCAGTCCTCCCTGGACTGCAACGAGGATGACGACTCCCTCCACCCCGGCGCCACCGAACTGTGCGATGGCCTGGACCAGAACTGCGACGGCAAGGTGGACAACGCCGCCGACGCGGACGGGGATGGCTTTGACGCCTGCTCGGACTGCAACGACGAGTTCTTTGGCATCCACCCTGGGGCCGAGGACCTGCTGGGCGACGACATTGACGCGGACTGCGACGGCAAGGATGGCACGGACGCAGACGCCGATGGCTTTGTGGCGGCCACCGTGGGTGGGGATGACTGCAACGACTTGGACCCCCTCATCTTCCCCGGCGCCCCGGAGCGCTGCAACGGCCTGGACGACGACTGCAGCGGCGAGCCCGACGACTCGGGGACCCTGGACTGGAGCTGCGACGACCAGGACGCCTGCACCACCGATCACTGCGACGCCCAGAAGGGCAAATGCACCCACGTGACCAAGAGCTGCGATGACTCCAATGTCTGCACCGCCGACGGCTGCGACCCCGCCAGCGGCTGCGTGAACGTGGGCGTGCCCGGGGGCTGTGACGACGGCAACCTGTGCACCCTGGACGATCACTGCCAGGACGGCCAATGCACCGGCGACCCCAAGGACTGCGCCGACGACAACCCCTGCACCGATGACCTGTGCGACCCCGAGTTGCCCCAGGGCTGCTACCACACCCACAACACCAACCCCTGCGTGGACGCCGACCCCTGCACCCTGGAGGACTTCTGCCAGAACGGCACCTGCACACCCGGCCCGGGCAAGCTGGCCTGCAACGACGATGACCAGTGCACGGCTGACTACTGCACCCCCAACAAGGGTTGTGAAAGCGCCCCTGCCCCCGGGCCCTGCGAGGACGGCAACCCCTGCACGGGGAACGACTACTGCCAGGACGGCAAGTGCCTCTCGGGTTCGGACACCTGCGCCTGCACCGAGGACTGGCAGTGCCTGAAGTACGACGATGGGGACTACTGCAACGGCATCTGGACCTGCGACAAGAAGCAGACCCCCTCCCGCTGCGCCTACAACGCCACCACGGCAGTCACCTGCCCCCCCAGCCCGGTCCCCGGCTGCAAGGAGTACGAGTGTCGCCCCCAGGACGGCATCTGCAAGCTGTCCACCAGGCCCGACGGCGGCCCCTGCGACGACGGCAACGGCTGCACCATGGAGGACAAGTGCGCCAGCGGCAACTGCGCCGGCAAGACCTGTGCCGCGCTGGGGATGAACTGCCTCAACGGTCAGTGCTCCGACTGCTTCCCAAGCTGCAGCGCCCGGGTCTGCGGCTCGGATGGCTGCGGCGGCAGTTGCGGCACCTGCGGGGTGGGCTTCGAGTGCCAGGATCCCCTGGGCCTCTGCGTCTTCGAGGGCCTGGCCTATGTGCGCAGCGGCAACTTCAAGATGGGCTGTGACAAGGCAGTGGACAACGCCTGTGAGGGGGACGAGTACCCCAGCCATTCGGTGAAGATCAAGGAAGCCGAGTTGGCCCGCAAGGAGGTCACCGTGGCCGAGTTCCGGGCCTGCGTGGTGGGTGGCAAGTGCAGCCTCCCAGGGGCCGCCGACGGCTGCCTCTATCAGGTGGCGGGCAAGGACCAGTTCCCGGTGAACTGCGTCACCTACGCCCAGGCCGATGCCTTCTGCAAGTGGAAGGGCCTGCGCCTGCCCACGGAGGCTGAGTGGGAGAAGGGGGCGCGGGGGACGGAGGGGGCCATCTTCCCCTGGGGCAACCCCAGCCCCGACTGCACCCTGGCGGTGTTCAACAGCGGCCTCATGGGCTGCGGCACCAACAGCGCCTGGGCCGTGGGCTCCAAGGCGGCCGGCGCCAGCCCCTACGGTGTGCTGGACGCCGCGGGCAACTTGTACGAATGGGTGGCCGATTGGTACGGGTCGGACTACTTCTGCGCCGGTGCCGGCGCCGACACCACCCCCAGCCCCTGGAACGAGTGCGCCTCCGGGGCCAGCCCCAACGCGGGGGTCCTGACCGATCCGGTGGGCCCCGCCACGGGCCTGTACCGCGTGGTCAAGGGCGGCTCCTACCGCACCACAGGCCCCTTCCTGCGGGCCTCCAACCGAGGCTACCGCGACCCCGGCTACACCGCCCCAGACCTGGGCTTCCG
>CAIXZC010000092.1 GCA_903923815.1 uncultured Myxococcales bacterium | reverse complement strand
TCGGTTCTGCCAGCGTTCGCTACTTGGCCTCGGGGGCCCAAGCCTTGCCCTGGCGGTAGAGGTCCAGTCTGGTGGTCAACTCCGCGGTCTTGTCGCCGTTCTCCTGCTTCTTGGCCAGTTCCAGCGCCTGGGCGGCAGACTGGGCAGCGTTCTCGTAATCCCCCGCAAGACCCTGGGCCGTGGCCAGCAGATCGATGCTGGCCAGGTCCTCCGGCCGGCCCTTGGCCACGTCTTGCAGTTCCTCTGCTGCCTCGGCAGCGCGCCCCGTCTCCAGCAGCACCACGGACATCAGATACCGAACCTGCAGGTCCTCCGGCGCCAACTCCTTGGCCTTCCGGAAGGCCTCCAGCGAGGCTGCGGTGCGGCCCACCTGGCGGTAGATCTTTGCCAACTCCAGGGGCAGCCCGGGAAGTTGGGCTTCCTTTCCCACCAGCGCCTCCAGCAAGGCCAGAGCCTCCTGGGTCTTGCCCGCCTGACGCCTCAGCAGAGCCAGATTGTAGGCCGCCCCTCCATTCTCCGGGGTCAGCTTCATCAGCGCCTCGAAGATGGAAGCCGCGGTGTCCCGATCCCCCGCCGCAAGCGTCGCCAGGGCCAGATGCTCCAGCACGCGGGTGTTGTTTGGGTTCTTCTCCAGGGCAAGCCGGAACTGCGCCACCGCCAGCGGGTAATCCTTGTCCTGCATGGCCTGTTGCCCTGCGCGCAGGAAGTTGGTGTCGTCCAGGAAGTTCTCGATTATCCGGTCGATGGCAGTGGGCTCCAGGGGAACGAACTCCGGAATATTTGCCGCCCGGTCAGAGGCCGTAAGCCAGTCCAACAGCACGGGCGGGTGGGAGACCCCCTGGTCGTCGATGTAGGTCAACAGCAACTTGGTGTAGCGGCCCTCCACCTTGGACGAGAAGACCAGCCAGCGGGAGTTGGAGGACCAGGAGTGCCAGGAGTTCATGCCCTTGCGATTGGCCGCCAGTTCCTGGGCCTTGCCACCCTCGGCGGGCACGATGAACAGGCGGGCGTCAGCCTGCAGCAGCATGAACGAGTCCGCCTTGCAGAACACCACCCAACGTCCGTCCGGAGACACCTTGGGGAAGTAGTTGCTCTTGCCGTCCCCCGAGGCCCCCTCCAATGGCACAGCCTCGCCCCTGGCGCCGTTGTTGAACGGGATCTTCATCACGTCGTAGCGCACCAGGGTCCGGCGCTTCACGAAGTCCTCGGCCTCCGTGGCGGACAGCAGGATCTTGTCGTTGTCGGCGATGTTGGTCAGTTCAACCTTGGGCGCCCGCGCAAACAGCAGGTAGTCGCCCTCCGGCCCCCAGGCAGGATTGCTTTGGACGTATTCGGGGTTGTCCGCGCCGGGAAGTGCCGCGAAGCCCTTGGTCTGGCTGTCGTGGACGGCCAGGATGCCCTTCACCGGGAAGAACAACTGGGAATACGCGATGTCGTCATCCAAAGCCACGAAGACCGACCGGTCCTTCACGGTGCTGACGGCGTAGCGTCCATCCGGCGACACCTGGGACAGCAGCCCGAACGTGACCCCGCCGTCATCCCGCTTGAAGTCAGACCAGGAGAAGATGTTCTCCCTGGAGAGCATCATCCGGGGCTTCACCTCCATCATGGCGTAGTTGCCCTTGTCGTTGGCGTAGTCCACGTCCAACCCCAGCACCTTCCCGTCCCGCGAGAAGGAGTGGCAGTTTCCGCACACGGGCAGCCCATCCAACACGATCTTGGGCTCTTCCCGGCTGGAGATGCCCCCGAAACGCCAGCGGATCACCGAGGGGTCCTTGACGGCAAAGGAGAAGGGCAAGGGCACCTCTCTGAAGAACAGGGAATCCCCCACGGGCTCGGCCGCGATGGTGAAGGTCGCCAGGTCCTGGTCCAGCAGGCGGCCCCCGGCGTCCAGGGCAAGCAACAGGGCCCTGCAG
>CAIXZC010000091.1 GCA_903923815.1 uncultured Myxococcales bacterium | reverse complement strand
GGTCTGGTCTGCACCAGCGCCAACGCCGTGCGGGCCCTGAAGTGGGGCCTGGCCGACGGGCACCGCGTGTTGTTCATCCCCGACGAGTTCCTGGGCCGCAACTCCGCCGAGCACCTGGGCCTGACGGACCTGTGCGTGTACGACCCCCACGCCCCCGACGGCGGCCTCACCCAGGCCCAGCTTCAGGGTGCCAGGCTTGCCCTTTGGCGCGGCTACTGCCACGTCCACGTCTGGTTCAAGCCGGACCACGTGGAGGCCGCCCGAGCCCTGTACCCGGAGGCCCGCATCCTGGTTCACCCCGAGTGCATCCCCGAGGTCATCTCCATGGCGGACGGTGCTGGCTCCACCAGCTATCTGGTGGACTGCGTGCGCCGCGGCGCCCCAGGCGAACAGTTCGTCATCGGCACCGAGGTCAACCTGATCAAGCGCCTGGCCCGGGATTTCCCTGACCGGCGCATCATCCCCCTGGACGTCTCCATGTGCCCCAACATGTACAAGACCACGCTGGAAAAGCTGCTGGCCGTGCTGGAGACCTTCCCGCCCTGCAACGAGGTCCTGGTGCCCGCGGACATCGCCCGGGACGCCCGCCTCGCCCTTCAGCGAATGCTGGATCTGAAATGACCTGCCTGCGGTCGGCGCTTGCTGGACTGACCCTGTGCCTGCTATTGCTACCAAGCCCTGCCCACCCCTCCGAAGGCTCGGTGCTGCTGTCCTACCAGGGCATGGAGGACCTGCGCCGGAAGCTTGCGGATTCCCTGTGGGAACTGGACGCCCGCGTGAAACCCACCCGCAGCGAGTACGCCCCCGACTCGGGGCTGGTCGTCACGGGGCAGGCGGTGGCCTTCCAGCACCCCGTCCACGGGCTGGTGCTGATGCACTCGCTGGACCTCACCAGGGGGGCGGACGTGGTGGCCCTGCGGGGTCCTGGCAAGGCCCGCTGCACAATAAAAAAACGCTTTGAAGACAGGCAGTTGAATCTGGGCTTCATCCAGTGTCAAGAGGCCCTGGACCCGACCCGGGTGCCGGCCCTGGCGGGGACCGACGGCAACGAGCCCGAGCTGTACTTCTCGGTGGACAATCCCCGGGCCCAGTTCGCGTCCATCTTCCACCATCAGGGGCGAGCCTGGTGCGAGCCCCCCTTGGCAGAGTTCCTGTGCATCCCCCTTGGGGCGCTGTTCAGTTCACCGTTGTTTGATTCGGAAGGAAGACTGGCGGGCATCACGCTGCGGCGGCTGGGCATCGCCTCCAAGCTGTCAATCACGGTGAGCGCGGCCCAGCTTCGGTCCCTGCGCCTCCCCCCACGCCGCCCCCCTACCCTGGAGTTGCGGCCCCACGAACACCTAATACGTCCCTTCGTCCTCTGACTCCCAGGCCGCATCATCCAGCAGCAGCTCCTCGGGGATGTCATCCTCCCAGGCGGCCTGCTCCTGAGCCTGCAACATTTCTTCCTCGTTGACCTGCACCTTGCCCCGCGCTTCCTGCGTCTCCCCGGGCTTCTTGCGGCCCCGGAAGTAGATGCGCACCGGCGAGCCCTCGAAGCGCCACTCCTCGCGGAAGCGATTCATCAGGTAGCGGCGGTAGTTCTCGGGCACATCCTTGGCGTGGTTGCAGTAGACCACGAAGGCCGGCGGCGCGGTCTTTACCTGGGTGGCGAAGAGGAACTTCAGGCGCCCCACGTTGTTCACGAAGGGCGGCGGGTTGCGGCGCAGGGCGTCCACCAGCACGCGGTTGACCTCGGCGGTCTTGATGCGGGTGGTCCAGTTGGTCTTCAGGCGGTCCACCAGTTCCACGATCTTGTTCACGCGCTGGCCGCTCAGGGCCGAGATGAACAGCACCGGCGCAAAGGCCGAGTCGGGCAGGCGCTCGCGCAGGTCCTTTTCGTAGTACAGGGCGGTCTTGTGGTTCTTGTCCACCAGGTCCCACTTGTTGCCGATGATGGCCAGGGCCCGGCCGCTGTCCGTCACCATGCTGATGATGCGGGCGTCCTGGTCCGCCAGCTCGCGGCTGCTGTCCAGCACCACCAGGGCCACCTCGCAGCGGTCGATGGCGGACATGGCACGGAACACGCTGTACTTCTCGATGCGGTCGGTGATGCGGCTCTTGCGGCGGATGCCCGCGGTGTCCACAAAGACGTAGCGGCGGCCGTCGGGCATGACCAGCAGGGTGTCGATGGAGTCCCGCGTGGTGCCAGGGACGTCGCTGGTCAGCAGGCGTTCCTCGCCCAGCAGCTTGTTGATCAGGGTGCTCTTGCCGGCGTTGGGGCGCCCGATGACGGCCACCCGGGTGGCGTCGGCGTACTCCGAGGCCTCAGCCTGGAATTCGTCCGGGGAGGCCTCCGGCAGCAGCTCCATGATGCGGTCGCAGATGCGGCTGAAGCCCTTGCCGTGAGAGGCCGAGATGAACAGCAGTTCGTCCATGCCCAGGGACCAGAACTCGGCGGCGCCGTGCTCCATCATGTCGTTGTCGGCCTTGTTCACCAGCCACATGACGGGCTTGGTGCAGCCCCGCAGCATGTCCACCATGCTTTGGTACGAAGGCGTCAGGCCGTCCTTGGCGTCAAACACCGCCAGGATGAGGTCCGCCTCGTCCACGGCCAGCATGACCTGCTGCTTCATGCCCTCCAGGAAGCTGTCGGAGGGTTCGGGGTCGAAGCCCCCGGTGTCCACCACCAGGATGTGACGTTCGTTGATACAGACTTCAGCGTAGTTGCGGTCCCGGGTCACGCCCGGCTCGTCCTCCACGATGGCGCTGCGCTGCCCCATGAAGCGATTGAAGAGGGTGGACTTGCCCACGTTGGGGCGTCCGATGATGGCGACCAGTTTTCTGCTCACGGTTGGTACTCGACCTTCTTGAGACCGGCCTCGTATTTGGACCAGTCCTTTTCAACCCTGACCACCAAGGCCAGGTGCACCTGAATTCCCTCTTCCGCCTCAATATCGTGGCGCGCCGCCTCGCCAATCTGGCGCAGCATGGCCCCGCCCTTGCCGATGACGATGCCCTTCTGGGAGGGCCGTTCCACGTGGATGGCGGCGTTGATGGCCAGCAGGGGCTTGGGCCCGTCGCGGTATTCGCTTTCCCGCACGGTGACGGCCACCGAGTGGGGGATCTCCTGATGGGTCAACAGCAGGACCTTTTCGCGGATGGTTTCGGACCAGCGGAAGGTCTCGCTGCGGTCGGTCAACTGCTCGGCGGGGAACAGGGCCTCGCGCTGGGGCAGGCGCTTCACCAGGGCCTCCAGCACGAACTTCACGCCGTCCAGCTTCTTGGCGGACACGGGGATGATCTCCTCCACGCCTGGCTCCTGGGCGTAGGACGCAATCAGGGGCAGCAGGCGGTCCTTCTGAAGCAGGTCAATCTTGTTCAGCACCAGCACCAGCCCCTTGCCCGCCTCGCGGACCCGGCGAATGATGCCCAGGTTGTTCTCGTGGTTCCGTTCGCTGTTCTTGGAGTTCTTCTCCACGTCCAGCACGAGGCACACCAGGTCCACCTCTTCCAGCGTGCCCCAGGCGGCCTGCACCATCCGGTTGTTCAGCATCTTGGTGCTCTCGTGGATGCCGGGGGTGTCCACGAAGGCCACCTGGAAGTCATCCCCGGTGAGGATGCCCATGATGCGATGCCGCGTGGTCTGGGGCTTGGGGGTGACGATGGCCAGCTTGCAGCCCACAAAGGCGTTCAGCAGGGTGCTCTTGCCCACGTTGGGGCGGCCCAGGATGGCCACCAGCCCGGAGCGGTAGTTCTCCATGCCGCGGCCCGGCCAGAGGACCGTGTCACCGGTGCCCGGGATGAGGGCGCGCACGGTGGCGATGACCTGCTCGGGGGTCATGTTGGTGCAGTCGATGAGGGTGGCGTCCTGTGCCTGCTTGAGGGGCGCGGTGGCGCGGGTCGAGTCGTCCCGGTCTCGCTGCTGCACGGCCCGCAGAATCTCGTCAAAGGGCTGCTGGTTGCCGCTTTGCTCAAGCTGCAACTGGCGGCGGCGGGCGCGCTCTTCAGCGGAGGCCGTCAGGAAGATCTTCACGGTCGCTTCAGGGAAAACCACGGTGCCGATGTCCCGGCCCTCGGCCACCACCCCACCCTTGCGACCCCAGGCGCGCTGAAGCTCCAGCAGGGCGGCACGCACCTTGGGCAGGCTGGCCACCCGACTGGCTCCGGCGCCCATGTCCTGGCTGCGCAGGTCAGCGGTCCGGTCCACCCCGGCAACCTTGACGCGGTTCAGGCCCTCCACGACCTCGAAGCTGATGTCCAGGTCGGCGGAAAGCTGGGCAAGCCGGTCCTCATCACCCAGGTCCACCCCCGCCTCCGTGGCCAGCAGGGCCACCGCGCGGTAAAGGGCGCCGGTCTCCAGATAGGTGATGCCCAGGTCCTCGGCGAGGCGCAGGGCCACGGTGCTCTTGCCCGTCCCTGCGGGTCCATCCAAAGCAATGACGAGGCCGGTTTCGGGGTTTCCAGCTTTCAATAACACCTCCAATAGCCACGGGAGGTCCCTGACTTGGGACTAGCGCTTGCCCGTACGGCGGACGGCACTATAATCCCAAAAGCCGGATTTTCCAACACCGGCCCGGAGGAATCATGGGATTGGCGCTCCTCTTGGTGCTGCCGCTGCTGTTTGTGCACCTCCGGGACCCCCAACCCTGGCATCAACCGGGGGGGCTGCGGGGGCTGTTTGCTTTCCTGGCCCTGGCCCTGGTGACCGCCCTGCTGGTAGGCCTGCACCGGCTGTTGCCCCATCTGCCCAACCACGGACGCCTGGCGCGGGTCCGGCGCCTGCCCGCGGCGGGCCTGGCGTTGGCGGGCATCTCGCTGCTGGTGGGCACCTTCCTGCTGGGCCTGGAGTACGCCGGTTGGCCCTGGGTTCCCGCCCCCGACGGCTTCGGGTTCATTCTGTCCGATGTGCTGGCCATGCTGCCGCTGCTGGCGGCCTTCCTGGTGCTGCGCCTGGAGAACGCCTACCTCATCGCCCGCCGCCTGGGCCGTCCCTTCCAGGCCCGGGAGACCACCCTGCAGACCCTGCGCCTGCTGCTGGTCATGCTGGGGCCCCAACTCTTCTACCTGAACCTGCTGGCCCTGGCCATGGAGTCCCAGACCGCCCGCCTGCTGGCCGCCCACCCGGCCGTGGCCATGCTGCTGGGGGCCGGCATCTTCCTGCTGCTGGTGGCCTTCAGCCCAGCCCTGGTGCGCCTGCTGTACCCGGCGGTGCCCCTGGTGGAGACCCCCCTGGGGCCCGACCTGCAGACGCGCTTCGACGCCCTGGCGACCAAGGCCGGGGTGAAGCTGTCGGGGGTGACGGTGTGGGTCACGGGGGGACAGCGGGTGGCCAACGCCGCCATGTCGGGCATCCTTCCGGGCTACCGCCGCTTCTTCGTGACGGACCACCTGCTGCGTACCCTGGGCCCGGAGGAGCTGGCCGCTGTCCTGGGCCACGAGCTTGGCCACGGCCTGCTGCACCACCACGCCTACAACTTCTTGCTGGGCATCTCCACCGCCATCTTCGTCTCCGCGGGGCTGTTGGCCCTAAGCTTTGCCAGCCCAGGCTTCGTAGAGCCCGGCAGCATTGACTCCACGGTGGCCCTGCTGGGCCTGCTGATGCTGTACACGGTGCTGGTGTTCTCGTTCTTCCTGCGGCGCTTCGAGTTCCAGGCGGACCTGGCCTCCGTGGTGCTGCTGGACGGGGACAGCAATGCCATGATTGGGGCCCTGGAGAACCTGGGCCGGGGTACCACCGCCTCCCGCCGTCGCCGCAGCCTCACCCACCCTTCCCTGGATCACCGGATCCGTCGCCTGCGGGCCCTGACCGACCTTGCCCAGGCCCAGCGCCTGCTGGGAACCGCCCGCCGCCGGAACCGCTTGCTGGTGGGGGTGCTGCTGGGGCTGAACCTGCTGGCCGTGGGCCTGATGGAGTTCGGCACCCTGCTGGGCTAGTTTCAATAGTTGATGCTGAATTCGTCCGCCAAAGCGCCCGTAAGCAGGTCCCGGGCCTGCACCGTCAGGACCCCCGCAGTCAATTCCAGGAACACCCCGTCGGCGCAGCAGTCCTGCGCCACCAGCCCATCGACTGTGCCTGGGCCCTGCTCGTAACGAACGGCGCCCAGGGAGGCGGCCGTCAGGTAATGGGTCCCGGCGATCAGGTAGTGTTCGTAGGCATGGTTGTGGCCAGACAGCACCAGTTGGACCTTGCCCGCCAGCAAGCCGGGCAACTGCCCGCCGTAGGATGCATTGTGGAAGCCCTCCGTGACCGGCGGGTGGTGCAGCACCAGAATCCGGAGGGACCCCTGCAGCGTGTCCACGGCCGCCAACAGGTCGGCCTGCGCCATTCCGTAGGGAGCCAGCAGCACCGACAGGGGCCCTCTCTCGAAGACCTTGGCCCCCTGGCACGCGCCTCCCAGGTACCAACCACAAGCGGCATAGGAAGGTGGCTGAAGGGGCGTGGAGTCATGGTTGCCCGCCGCCGCCAAAAGAGGCACCCGCGCCAGCAATGGCCCCAGGCTGACCAGGAAGTCCGCCCAGTCCTCCTTGGCCATGGCGTCCCACACGCAGTCACCGCCAAGCAACAGCAGGTCCGGACGGAAGTCCAACAGGGGCGTCAGTTTCTGGGGCGTGAAGGCAGACCCATTTTGATAGTCGGAGACGAACACCAGCCGCCTCGGGGTGCCGCAGATCGCGCCGGCTCCAGCCTCCCAGGCATCCTGGCCGTCCTCCAAGGTGGGGTTTGTGCAGGTGGCTCCGAAGAAGGCAAGTTCGTACTCCCAGCCTCGACTGGCCTGGCGTCCTAGTGCCAGGGACCAAGGGCCACCCTGTGCCTGCTTCAACTCCAGCGGCCTGGCCGGACCCTCCACCCTGACCAATAGTCGATCCACCCCCAGCGGGACCAGCCACACGCCTCGAGGATCGCTACCAAGGACCGGCATCTGAATGTCAGCAAGGTCCGGCTGATCCAGCAGGTCTACGGTGTCCTCGATCATTGTGTCGTTGTCGCCCAGGCCGTCGGGCAGGTAGGCCGTGTCGAGGTCCGGGCCGGTGTCGGCGGGGGAAAGGGTGTCGGGGTATGCGTTGGTGTCGGAGGGGGAAATAGTGTCGGGGTCCGGGCTGGTGTCGGGGTGGGAGACGGTGTCGGAGGACGAGTTGGTGTCGGAGGGGGAAAGGGTGTCGGGGTACGGGCCGGTGTCGGGGTACGGGCCGGTGTCGGGGTCCGGGCTGGTGTCGGGGTACGTGTTGGTGTCGGGGTGAGAGACGGT
>CAIXZC010000090.1 GCA_903923815.1 uncultured Myxococcales bacterium | reverse complement strand
GTGGCTCGGCAAATGCCACATCCAGGCCGAAGGGCCTGCTGAACCGCTTCCCCGCCAACGTCGGTTCGCAGCGATATCGGCGCCCGGTGTACTGCATCCCCTCAGCATCCAGTTCTGGCTGGTCGGAGTCGGGCAGAACCTCGAACCGTAGGAAATCCCCAAGGTCCATTTGCCCCGCCTTCTGTAGACGAAGGAGAACATCATCCGGAGATCCGACCATCCGCAGGTCAATGTCTCTGGTTGCCCTGGCCCGGGACAATCGCATTTCCAGGACCAGTCCGCCTTTCAACAGAACAGCATCTCCGAATTCGCGGAAGAGACGCGCCAGGAACCGGTGGAACACAAGCAGTTGCCGAAGACGCTGGCTGTCCATCCCGGTACGGGCCACTTCCACCCGGAGCCGAGACTCGATAGCCATCCCGAAAGCGGCTGGTGAGCTGTAGGTAACCGTGGTCACTATGCACCTCCTCTCGCGCCAGATACATACGCCTGCACGGACGCAAGCTCTTCCGCAATAAGGCCACGCCGCAGCGCCTGGGCCTGGGCCTGGGCGACAAGGTCTGGGCTGACCCGGTCCGCCGCGCAGTCCAGCAGGGTCCTCAGCGGAGAAGTGACCGGTACAGAGCCAAACCAAGCCCGGTCGCTGTCGACCACGTTCGCGAAATGGAGCGCAACCCCCGCAGGGGTCTTCAGGCGCCGGGCCTTCCAAACTTCCGGGACCGTCAGGTGCACCCTGGCTGGAAGCGCATCCGACAGGTCGAAGAGCGTCAGCGCGGTCTCGTGGCTGAACACACCCTCCCTCCCGGACCACAGCCACACCACGACCAAATGTTCATGCTCGGATGATGGGTAGTGGACCACTCGATAGATTCCGCGCTGTGCCCGCACGATTCGCCCGCCCGCCAGATGGCGTGCCAGCAGCGGCCTGCTGTACCCCGCCTCCGCAGCCTGCCCCGTCGTGAAGTATCCGTCCTGCACCGAGGCCGTTTCGAACAACGCGTTCCAATCAGGCTTGCCCGACATGTGCCCTCCAGTTGCGCGAATGTTAACTCAGAGTGAACTTTCGTGCAAGCGCACAACGAAAGGCGTTTCCACCCACGCTATCCCCCGCAAATGCCCGGCAAGGGCCGTGGCTGCATCAGGGGGGCCTACCCTTCGCTCAGCTCCAGCCTCAAGTACCTGTCCTTGAAGCCCTCCGCCCAGGCCCGGTCTTCTTTGGTCTGCGCGGCCTTGGTGGCAGCCTCCAGCAGGCGGTCCAGAGGCCAGTCCCGCAGCGACGCCGGGTCCCGCAGCAGCGCCCGGTAGCCCTCCAGGGTCTTGGGAAGCCCCGGGTCCTTCGGATGCCCCACCACCACCGGCGCCCCCAACGCGAACTGCGGCTCCGGCTGCTGCAGCATGGCAAAAGCCAGCAGGTGGTTGCGCCAAAGCTGGTTGTGCCGCAGGTCCGCCAACTGCCCCGCCGCCTCGGGCCGCCAGGGGGCCGCCGGGTGCTGGACCCAGCGCCGATACCGCGGGCCGTCAAAGGCCTCGGACTGGGAAAAGGGCTCGGTCAGCTTGGTCTCAACCCCGAAGAAGGCGGCCTGCCCCGCGCGGGTCCGGTAGACCACGAAGGCATCGAAGGCCGTGCGGTCGCCCAGGTGATTCAAAGCGTCCTGGGGCGCCCACTCCAGCCAGATGCCCTCCACCCGCGCCACCTCCGGTTCCAGGGCGGCCAGAGTCCGCGTCGCCAGGTCCAGGTTCAGGGCCAAGTGCCCGAATAGGTTGAAGCACATGGGCTGACTGGAAAGCAGGTTGCAGCGCAAACGGAAGGGCTCCACCAGCCCCTTCCCAAGTGCCAGGCGCGCCTCCGCCAACCTGTGAATGGCCGGCGTCAGGAAGTTCAGGCCCCGGGCACCGTCCTCAGCCCGCAGCATGTTGCCATAGCGTCCCGGGCTGCCGCGCCGCGGCCCCACGCCGCACTCCACCCCCAGCACCTGCGCCCGGTACCAGCTTTGATGCCACCGCATCCGCGCCGTGAAGCCATTGTCGCTTTTGCACTGGGGTCCAAGGTCCATGGGGTACTCCTCTCCGTGGTTGGCCAGATGACGGGCACCCTAGCACCCCAGGCCCAGGGGCTGCAACAGCCGCGCCGTCACGATCCCCGTCCCGCCATCTCCTGGGTAGCCACCAAGCAAGTCCAGGAACGCCGTCGCAGGCGCCCTGTGCGGGTGCTTCTTGACCACCGGGCCCCTGCCCGAGGGCCGTAAGGACCCGCTTGACAACCAGCCGGGGTGGAAAGATCCTGGCCCCGGTCACCTCGCCGGGGCCCAGACCTTGGCGGCATGATCCTGGCCAAAGGGGACGGCATGCCGGTGGCCAGAGGCAAACTCCCAGGAGACCAAATGCGTGGAATGTGGATGGTGCTGTTGGTTGGCTTGACGGCGGCGCTGGGTTCCTGCGGGGATTCGGACGACGGCGACAATGCGCCTGCAGACTGCCTGCAATGGCAGCTTGATGCCTGCGAGGCCTACCATGCCTGCGGCATGATGGCGGGGGTGGACAGTTGCAGCCAGCACGCCTCCCAGCAGTGCTCCTGGGACGGTCTGCAGCTCAATACCTCCAAGACCTGCAATGAACTGACCGTGGACCAATCGAACGCCTGTATCGCCAAGATAGACAAGCTCTGCCCGACCTTCGAAGAGCTCCTTGAAATGCCGGCCTGCACCATGTTCATGGACTGCTTCGGCTGGCCCATGTGAGTGTGACCACAATTCCAGCGCCAAGGCATCGTCGCTGCCCTGACCGGCCATCCAAGCTACTACCCCAGGTTCGGCTTCCACAACCCCACAGCACTGGCCCACGAGGGCGTCCCCCCCGAGGCCTTCTTCGCCCTTTCCTTCAACGGCCCCGTCCCCGCCGGCACCGTAACGTTCCACGAAGCCTTCATGGCAACCGGCACCGACGGATCTGTTTCGCCAGCTTGGTGGTTGGCTGCTGTCACCCCCTTTGAATTGGGCTGGGTGGACGCTTGACACCCCGCAGGGCAGCAAGTAGCGTCGGCCGTACATTCGACTAACTCCTGGACGGGCTTGGCTGGCGCTGCCTGGAGGTCCTGGTCGGGAAGTCGGGGGGCTTGGCCCTTGCACAAGGAGGTACAGATGTTGCGCGAGGCTGCTGGGGTGGCGTTGTTGGTGGCGTTGCTGGCGGGCTGGGGCTGCGCTGGGCAGGGCAGCGGGCAAGGGGATCAAGTGGACCAGGACGGCGCGGCGGGGCAGGACCTGCAACTGGACACCCGGTTGCCCGATACGCTGGATTCCCTGGGCCAGGACACCCTGGATACCATGGACACTCAGGCACTCGACACGCTTGATTCCCTGGGCCAGGACACGCTGGACACCCAGGCGCCAGATACGCTGGATTCCCTGGGCCAGGACACGCTGGACACCCAGGCACCCGAAGCCGTTGATCCTCTGGACACACTTGTGGACCTGACCCAGCCGGTGGAGCTGCCATGGTTGGCCCTTCCGGGAGGCAGCTTCACCATGGGTTGTTCGCCTGAGGACGCCGACTGCGGAGACCTGGAGAAACCCTCCCACACCGTCACCCTGGCGGCCTTCGAGTTGCTGGCCACGGAGGTCACCGAGGCCCAGTACGAGGCCGTCCTTGGGGTGAACCCGGCGTGCAGCTACGCTGCTGGCGGCCCGGACTTCCCGGTGGAGTGTGTCCGCTGGGCTGAGGCCAAGGCCTTCTGTGAGGCAGTGGGTGGCCGCCTGCCCACCGAGGCCGAGTGGGAGTACGCGGCCAGGGCCGGCACCACCACCCGGTACACCTGCGGCGACGACCCCGCCTGCCTGGGCGACCTTGCCTGGTACTCGGCCAACTCGGACCAGACGAAGCACCCCGTCAAGCTGCGGGCGGCCAATGCCTTCGGCCTCTACGACATGTTGGGCAATGTCTGGGAACTGACCGCGGACTGGCACGAACTCTACGAGGCCCAGCCCCAGACCAACCCCCAGGGCCCCGACACCGGGGTCAACCGCGTCATCCGTGGCGGCGGCTTCAGCTTCGCCGCCGACTCCCTGCGGGTCTCAAACCGAGGTGCCGTCCCCCCAACCGACTACGCCCACTACATTGGCTTCCGCTGCGCCCGGTGAACTGGTGACCGGGCCATCTGGACCCAAGCCGTCGAAGCCCAGCTGGCCTTCGCCTCCCGCCACCCCAGGCCCTGACCCAAGGGGGAGGTTCCTGCTGACCGGCGGTGGAGCATCCCTGTTGGCCAGGCCAACGCCCTCAAGCAGGCTGCCCAGTTCCTGGTCGATGAGGCCGACCATGGTGGCAAGCTCGGCCAGCTTGGCCCTGGTGATATGCGTCTGCGGTAGGTCTCCAAGGCACCCTCGCGAAAGTGAACTCAGAGTTTACTTCCTTGCATTCACTCGACTTGAGGCTTGGTCAGGTTCATGGGGCCACCTTTCGCGAAGGCCAGCCAACATTCCACTTGTCACTTAGCATCGAAACGGCTACTGTTTGTAGCCGTTGAGGGTAGAAACGGCAAGTAACATGAAACCACTGGACTACTTCGCTGGGCATCCGGTCTTCCGCCTCGAGGATTTCGCGGCTGTCCATCAGGCTGGGGCTGCCGTCAAACCGGCGTCCAGTCTGGCCATCGTCAAACGCCATGTGCAGGCGGGCAATCTGCTGCGCATTCGCCGAGGGCTGTATGCTGTGGTACCCCGCGGCCAGACCCCTGGCGAGTTGCAGGTTGACCCCTATGTCCTTGCCAGCAACCTGGCCCCGGACGCGGTGGTGGCCTATCACGGCGCGCTGCAGTTCCACGGGAGGGCGCACTCGCTTTCCCGGCGGGTCCAATACCTCACGGCCTCAAGGGTCAGGCCCTTCGAATTCCGCGGGACCGAGTTCGTACCGGTCCCAGTGCCACCGCCGCTGGGCGGGCAGCCGGACCTTGGCGGGGGCGTGCTGCAGTTGCAGCGGGCCGGCTCTTTGGTCCGGGTGACCACCCTGGAGCGCACCATGGTTGATGTCCTGGACACGCCCCGCCACGGCGGCGGCTGGGAAGAAATCTGGCGTTCGCTGGAGTCCGTCGAGTTCTTCGATCTCGATGCGGTGATCGCGTACGCCCTCAAGCTTGATTCCGCCTTGACGGTGGTGTGGATGTCAACCACTTTGCATTGCCTAAATTCCGGACACCGGATGGCGTTTACCGGGTGTGAGACAGGGCTGGGGTAGTCAGCCATTTTGGTTTTTGTCGGGTCAGAGGTTCGCCGGGTTCTCCGGGCCAAGAGTCAATCCAGAAAACCAGCACAGCGGAGAGGTCAGGGCAGGGGTCTTGGACCTGATTGTCGACGCCGCTCCGGGGTCAGGTCTCGGGTCAGGCGACCAGGGGCATGACGACTCGGGCGAGTTCTGAGATGAAGAGGTCTCTCTCCTTGTGGCGGAGGCTTTGGCGGGCGGCGACCTTTCTGGCGCAGTGCCGGCCCAGGTCGTTGCGGGCGGCAGGCTGGAGGGTCTCCAGGGTGGCCAGGACGCGGCGGCGCCAGTAGGTGCGGTCGATGAGGGCGGGGGAGGCCAGGGCGAGGTCCAGTACGGCGGGGAGGTAGTCTTTGGCAGGCAGGCGTACGGCCAGGTCTGAGTCGTGGGCGTGCAGGGGCGCCAGGACCAGGTCCCCCGCCTTGGCCCGCAGGTCCAGCAGGGCCTCGTAGGTCCGGGTGTCCTCGTTGCGGTAGGCCAGATTGCGGGTGATGCCCAGCAGGTAGCGCTCGTGATGCATTTCGGGGAGGGTCCCAGCCTCCTTCTTTGCCTGGAAGATGGAGATGGCCTCAAGGGCAGCCTCCAGGCCGTAGTGGGCGATGGCGGGCGCAAACTGATCCTTGGGGTCGGAGAGGCCAAGGTCCAGGAGGGCCTGGCGGACCAGGGCCAGGGTCATGGGCTGGCAGCGAAGGCGGTCAGCCTGCGCCTGGGCCTCGACCTGGCGTCGCAACCGCCGCAATTCTTCCCGAGCCCTGGCCTTGTCCTCGTCGGTGGGCTTGGACTCCGCAAAAGACCTGACCGGGGTCCGACCTCCCTGGCGGAGCCGCGGCGTGTGGTTGCGGCCGATGCAGACCCCCAGCAGCAGATGTGCCATCACCAGGCGGCCAAGCTCCGATGGGGAGAGAGACTCGGGCGACGGCAACACCGGGACTGGCAGCTTGTGCCCCATCAGGCTGAAGCTGTTTTCGGCGGGGGAGTTGTTTTGGGGGCGGCCGATGGTGCTGACCAGGCTGATGATGCCGGCCTCGCTGAGGCGGGTCTCCACGGCCTCGGAGACATTGCATTTTCTGGCGTCGCGTAGCAGGCCCAGAGGCGGCTCTCCGGCAGAGGCCGTCGCTTGGTCCAAGGCCCCAATGAGCCCCTGGCTGTCCTCGTGCTCCCGGAGGGAGAAGCCCAGATGGGCAGCGGTGGCGGTGTCCACCACCAGCTCCATGGTGAAGCAGAAGGCCTGCTCTCCCACCTTGACCAGGACACTCTTGCCGTCGGCATTCCACTGGGCGTTTGGAAACATCCTGAGCAGCTCACCCCGGATGGCCTCCGGGTCGGGATTGGCGCCCCGTCGGCGCTTTGCCCGCCGCTTGCCCGAGACTGCCAGGATGTTACGGACCGTGTGGGCGCTCATCAGGATCTGGTGGTCCTTGAGGCTGGCGCAGAAGGCGCCGAAGGGCCCGTGCCACTTGCTCCAGAGCTCCAGGACCTGGGCCGCCTGGGCCGCCCACTGGGAGGTGGGCAGCACGGACTCCGGCGCTGCCACGGGATCGGTCATTGGCGGCACGACTGGCTCCACCGCAGGTGGTACCTGGGCCACACGCTTGCCCCCAGCCAGCCAGCTGGCCAGGGTATTGGGAGAGACCCCGCAGGCGTGGGCAGCCTGCTCCCTGGTCAACGCCGAGGCGGCCACGCCCGGCCCCACCAGATCCAGCACATAGGCCCGGAAGACCTCCGAGTAGACCATCCGCTTGGGCCCAGGACACACAGCCCCTGGGTGGGCCATCAGCCAGTCTCTCACCAGGTCCCCAAGGTGCTGGCTGCCATCCTCGGCCCTGGCCTTCGGCTGCTCATTCTGGCGCCTCGGCCTGCCGGGCCCAAGCTGCGCAGCCCGCCACTCCTTGGCCTTGCCAGCCCACTCGTAGGTCTGGGACCGCGAGACCCCAAGGGCCGCCATGATCCCCTGGAGGGTCAGCTCCTTGAGCCCCAGCTCGGCCATGTCCCACATGGACCGCAACAGGTACCCGGCAAGGACAGCCGGACGAGAGGTGGACTGACCACCATGGCATTCATGCGACATCGTATTGCTCCGGGTCTGGGCTACTGGTCGTCGGTGGGGGTAGCGCTGGCTGCTGCCATGGCCTTCTTGCGGGCTTGGCGCATCCAGGACGCCAGCGTCGTGGCAGGCACCCCCGTGACCTTGACGGCCTCGGGCATGGTGGCTCCGGCGGCCAGCCCACTGGGGCCCAGCAATTCCAGGATGAAGGCCTTGAAGCCAGGGCTGTAGTAGGCCCTGGGGCCCGAGGTGTCCACGCACCAGGCGTGCTCCATGATGTAGTCCCGGACTGCGAAGATGGCCTTGGTGCAGGTCTGCGCGCTGAGCACCGGCGGGGGGGGCTTGCGGGGCTTGTTGCGGCCCTCGAAGGCCCCGGCCTCCTCCATGAAGCGCTGCAGGGATGGGCGGGCCGACTCAGCCTTGGCGTAGTCCAGGCCGGCCTTCAGCATCGTCTCCTTGGGGTCCAGGTCGTAGAGCCCCGCCTCCACCCCGGCTTCCAGGGCAGCCAGCAGTAGCATCAGGCGCCTGGCCTCCTCATCGGGCTCCCAGTCCTCCTCGGGCACCTCCACGAGCACCTCCACAGGCGGTGGCCCGATGACCTCCGGCGGCTGTCCAGGCCGGTATTTGACGATGGTCTCCCAGGGGACATACCGACGCTCTATCTTCTGCCTGCTTTTCTTCCCCATGGCGCCCTCCAGCGCCGGCAGGGTAGCAC
>CAIXZC010000089.1 GCA_903923815.1 uncultured Myxococcales bacterium | reverse complement strand
GATGTAGTCAGCGTGACCGGGGCAGTCCACGTGAGCGTAGTGGCGGCTCTCGGTGCTGTATTCCACATGGGAGGAGGCAATGGTCAGAATCTTGGTGGCATCGCGACGACCCTGGGAGGCAGAAGCCTTGGCCACGTCGTCGTAGCTGATGTAGTTTCCAAGGCCCTTCCGAGCCTGAACGCGCGTGATGGCGGCGGTCAGGGTGGTCTTGCCGTGGTCCACATGGCCGATGGTGCCCACGTTCACATGGGGCTTAGTCCTTTTGAATTTTTCCCTTGCCATCTTTACTTCCTCCTTAAAACGGTGCTGGATTTGCGCTCAACAATGTGGGCCCATACCCCTCTGCCACTTATCATGGAGCCTACGACCAGAGTTGAACTGGTGACCCCGTCCTTACCAAGGACGTGCTCTACCTTCTGAGCTACGTAGGCGTAACACCCTAGGCCTTTCGGCACGCGGGCAGCGGAGCGGGAGACGGGTTTCGAACCCGCGGCCCTCAGCTTGGAAGGCTGATGCTCTACCAACTGAGCTACTCCCGCGAAAGGCGAAAAACATGGTGGCGGGGGAAGGGATCGAACCTTCGTAGCCTGACGGCGGCAGATTTACAGTCTGCTCCCTTTGACCGCTCGGGAACCCCGCCATAGAAAAACACCTTTGGCAGTCGGCGGAGCTGGCGAGGGGACTTGAACCCCGAACCGCCTGATTACAAATCAGGTGCTCTACCGATTGAGCTACGCCAGCACAAATAATCAAAGAAACCCAACGGGATGGGTCCGTTCAGAGTCAGGGTTTGTAGAGCAACCACCGACCCTTGTCAAGCGTTTTTTCCAGGTTCAAGGCAGGTTTGGTGGAATATTGGAGGGGCTGGGGGGAGACGGCGCGGTCAAGGTCTTTCCAGGTCACTCTGGAGCATGATCACGATGCCCTTGAGGCGGGGCATGGTGTCCAGGGGGAGGGCCAGCATCCGGCCCAGCAACTCCCGGGACCGACGCAGGTCGCCCTCGCGCATGGCGGCGCGGACCTCTTCATGCAGCCCATTGAACAGCAGCAGGACGCCCTCCTCCAGGCCGTCCAGGGAGTCCAGGCGGGTGCCGCAGAAGGGCTCCACCTGCTCGTCCTGATCGAAGCGCTCCCGATCCATGGTGCGCAGGCGGTGGTCCACGTCCTGCCTTGCCCGCTGGGTCAGGCCGTCCACCAGATCCCGGGCCTGCCGGCGCGCCCGGTCCCGGACCTGGTCCTTCACGAAGTCCTTCTTCACGGTCTTGTCTTCCCTGGCCATCTTGCATCCTTGTCGGTGGAACAGCCCATCACCGGAAATGGGGCGGCCGGACTGGCCGCCGAACGGCAACAAGATAGGCAGCATTTGAGAAAAAGCAAAGCCCTACTGATAAACGTGCAGATCGGCGGGGGAGGCGGGCAGCAGCTTCATGCCCAGCCAGGTGAAGGCTATGAGCAGCAGGCCGGCCACGGTGCGTAGGGCCGCCTCACGATCGCCCAGGCCCGCCAGCCGCAGGTGGATGAGGTTCAGGTAATACAGCCAGGTCAGCAGGGCCCAGGTCTCCTTGGGGTCCCAGGACCACCAGCCCCCCCAGACCTCCGCCGCCCAGACGCAGCCCATGGTCATCCCAAGGGTGATGAGGGCGAAGCCCGAGTAGACCAGCAGATCGGCCAGGGCCTGGGGCTGCTGCAGCCAGGGGGCGCCGGGGGCGGGGGCGCGGGTCAACTGGACCACTGCCAGGAGAGCCGCCGCCAGGAAGCAGGCGTAGCCGAAGAAGTACACCAGGACGTGGGGGATGAACCAGATGCTGGCCAGGGCCGGGGGCAGGGGCGAGCCCCCCTTCCCTCCCGCCAGGGTGCCCAGCCCCAGGGCCAGGGCAGCGGCCAGACAGAGGACCAGGGCGGGCAGCAGGCGACGCAGACCCAGCAGCGCTGGGAGGGCCAGGACGCCCAGGCACCAGGCCAGGAACAGGGCCGTCTCGTACTGGGACTGGAGGGGCGGGCGGCCCGACTCCACCCAGCGCTGGCCCAGCAGGACCGTCAGGGCAACCGGGCCCGCCGCCACCAGCGGCAGGGCCAGCCAACCCGGCAAGCGGCGAAGCGCTGGCACCAAACCCAGCAGGGGCAACAGGAAGCCCAGCAGGGAGACCCAGTGCAGGGGCTGAAGGGCGGCCAGATCGTTCATCCCCCCACCTCCCCCCCCGCAGCCAGCCGCCGAGCCCGCCGAATCTGGCGAAGGGCCAGCAGCACAGAGCCCAGGCACAGCAGGCCAAGGCCAAGGTAAAGGAACGGGCGCGCGGGGTCGTACACGATCATCAGGGTGGTCTGGTCCTCCCGCTCGAAGGAGAAGCCGTGCTGGAGGATCCGCCAGGGACCCACATCAGCCGGGCGGTTGACGGAGATCGGGCCCTGCCAGACGGGCCCCCCTGCCTGGTTCACAGTGAGGGTGCTGACGAAGTCCGCGCGGTGGTCCTCCCGGGCCTGCCACCTCAGGGTGGTCGGGGAGCCGGGGAGGGCCGCGGGGTCCTCGGGGAAGAGGACCAGCTCGGTCTTGGCCGTGGGGGTCTTGCCCAGCAGGAGGGCCCGGGCGCCGTCTTCAGTCTGGACGAAGCGGGTGACCTCAGTCTCCTGGCCGTCGGGGCCCTTGGTGGGCACCTGGATGGGCAGGGCGCGGATCTCCTTCTGGACCTGGAGGCCCAGGCCCCCGCAATCCACCAGGGTGCCCGGCAGGTCCTCCAGGGGGGACTGGGGGGACTGGGAGCAGAGCAGGGTGCCCGTCTGGCGCTGGCGCTTCACCCGAAAGTCCTCCAGGCGAATCGTGAAAGGCAGGGGCGTCGCCCGGACCTGTCCGTCGGGGGCTTGGTAGAGCATCTCGGAGGAGGAGCGGCCCTCCTCCAACTTCAGCAGGCCCTGAAGGGAGACGTAGTGGGACACGGAGGCCGCGCCCAGCACCAGCAGCAGGCCCAGGTGGGCCAACACGGGGCCCAGGCGGCGGCGCCAGGGACGCAGGCCGCGGCGGAAGATACCCGCCAGGGCCGCCACCGCGCAGAGGGCCACCAACAGGTGAAAGGCCGCACCGTCCTGAGGGTGGGCCAGGCCCGCACGCAGCAGCAGCCCGGCCAGGCCCGTGCCCGCCGTGAGGGGATCCTCGGGCAGGAAGGAGGCCAGGATCACGGAGCCCAGGGCCAGCTCCAGGAGGCGCCGAAGGAACAGCGTGGACCCAAGCAGCGCGGCGGCGGCGGGCCAACCCCGGCGCAGGGCCAAGGCCACCAGGGCGACCAGGGGCAGGGCGAGGGACAGGCCCAGCAGCGCGGCCTCGCCGAGGTGAACGGAAACCTGCAGGTACTGGAGCAGGGCGGCCAGCACAAAGGCCAGGGCCAGGAGCGGTCCGGGGTCTGGGCTGGGGCTGGTGTGGGGGACTTCGGTCAAAGGCTAACCTCCGGCCGGGAGTCTGGAGCAGGCAGGCTTGGGATTCAAGAGGGGAGTGATTACCGGGCGGCGTTGTCGCCGGTCACGCAGGCCTTGACGTCCAGACAGACCTCGCCGGCGGCCTGCACGCAGGTCCAAATGTCGGCCAGCTCGGCGGCATGGTAGGTCTGGTGGAAGCTGGTCACGAACAGGCAGTCAGCGAGGGTCAGTTGGGGGGGGGCGCCGGGCTCCAGCTCCGTCATGCAATCCACTACGCTGGTACACAGCGCTTCAGAGTGTTCCCACTTGGTGGGCACGAAGCAGGTCAGCCAGCCGGACTCGCCGGGGCAGGTCTCGAAGGCCTCCAGGCAATCCCGGGCCTCGTAGAAGTCCGCGGTGTTCAACAGGTTTGCGGCCTCCAGGATGCCCACGACATGCCAGGCCAGGATCTCGGGCAGAGGGATCTCGCCGCCCTCCACTTCGCACAGCGCCGCAAAAGCCTCGGTGAAGGCCAGGGCCCCGGGGGGCAGGGCCACGTCCGCGGGGAAGCAGGCCTCGGTGGCCATCTCGGCGCAGGAGGCGGGGCGCTCGAAGCCGAAGTAGTCCCTGGTGTCCAGCATGTCCACGCAGGCCCGGGCCGCATAGGTGGGGCCGGTCTGCTGGGCCGCGCACCAATCCAGGCAGGCCTGGTTGTCAGCGAAGAGGCGGTCGGCCCCAATGAGATCGCAGCCCGACACGCTGGCAGGAATACACACTGAGATGGGATCGGGCTGGGCATCGGGCAGGGACTCGCAGCTCCAGTTGTCGGGGCAGGAATCCAGGCAGGTCTGGCTGCAGAACTTGCCGAAGGAGGAGTCCACGCAATAGCCGCTGGCACAGTCGCCGTTCTCCAGGCACGGTGCGCCGAAGAAGCCGGCCTCCGCATTGGAGATGGAGGCCAGACTGCACAGGTCATCGCACTGCTTGAGGTCCCCCTCGAAGCACTCCACCACGGCCAGGGTGGAGCAGGTCTCAAGGGCGGCATTGAGGCACGCGAGGTCGGCCTCGAAGTTCTCCGAGTTGACGCCGCCGCTGCAGGAGATCAGGCACTCATCCACGGTGTTGCCCCACATGTCATTCATGGGAGGCTCATACAGGCCGCACTCGCCCACCCGGGTGCAGGGGGCACGGCAACCCTCGTAGATCTGGGCCTCGGCGCAGGCCGCCACGGCAGCGCAGCCGGCCTGGTTCTCGTAGAAGCTGCCAAGGATGCACAGCATCCTGACCCCAAAGTCCGGATCGCTGTTGAGTTGGGCCCCACAGTCCGCCACACAGACGGTCTGGTCCAAGGCCAGCTCACAGGTCACCATGGCCTCACAGTAGGCCTGGCAGCTTTCAGACTCGAAGACCTCGCTGAAGCCCGTGGGGACGTCCTCGACCAGATCGCCCTGCCAGCCGCCCAGGTCATTGTCGGTGCTGCCATCGGCCGGCTCCACATCGGTGAGGACCCCATCGCCCACGTCGGGCAGGGCATCCCCCAGCGTGTCCAGGCCGGGCACGGCGTCGCCGCCGTCGGGCACATAGCCGTCCAGGCTGACCTCACCACCACTGGTGTCGTTGCCCGGGACGGCATCCTTGCCATTGTCGGTGGCGGCACAACCCGCCAGGGCCATCAAGCTGATCAAGAAACCAAGCGCAAGCGTCTTCACGGATCATTCCTCCTTAATTGCGTTGATGTTGGTCACCGAGTTCAGTCGATGGGGCCGGCGATGCAGATTTCCACCTGGGAACAAACGCCCAGGCTGTTGCCCATGCAGGTGTGCATGTCCGCCAGCATGTCGGCGTAGGTGTCCTTGTGGTAGTCGCAGTAGAAGATGCAGTCGCCGTAGGTCATGCCCTGCAGGTACTGGTCATCGATCTGGTCCTGGCAGTTCATGATGGTCTGGCAGTCGGCCTCGGAGTAGTCCCAGTGGGCGTCCAGGAAGCACTCCATCCAGGCGTGCTTGCCGGGGCAGGTCTCAAAGGTGTTGGCGCAAGCCATGGCGGCGGGGAAGTCCGCCCCCTCCAGGAGGCCCGCTGCCTGCATGGAGCCAATGGCGCGCCAGGCCAGGACGGAGGGCAGGGGAATGTCCTCCTCGATGTTGTCCCGGCAAAGATCGAAGAAATACTCGGCGAAGGCCACGCCGCCCTCGGGCATGACCAGATCCCCGGCCAGGCAGTTGGTGGTGGCCAGTTCGGAGCAGGAGGCCGGCAGGGGGAAGCCAAAGAACATGTCGCCGGAGTACTCGTTGATGCAGGACTCCGCCGCCAGGGCGTTGCCCAGGCCCAGGTCCGTGCACCAGGTGAAGCAGGCGTCGGCGGTGGCGAAGGGGGCCTCCATGCCGATGAGGCCGCAGGTGGCGGCGGCGGCATCCAGGCCGTTGCACAGACGGTCGCAGACGCCCTCGACGACCCCGAAGCACTCCGCCGTGGCGTACTGGTCGCAGGTCTCCAGGGCCCCGCCCATGCAGGTGACGCTGGCCTCGAAGTTCTCGTCCTTGATGGCGGCGGAGGAGCAGGCCACCAGGCACTCATCCACGGAGTTGCCCCACATTTCGTTGAAGGGCGTCACGTACATGCCGCACTCGCCCACGCGGCCACAGAGCTCCACGCAGACGTCCGAGATGACGGCGTCGTCGCAGATCGTGAGGGCCTGGCAGTTGCCCTCGTTGGAGTTGAAGGTCTCCACGAGGCAGCCTGCCTTCACGCTGAAGTTGGCGTCCTGTTCCAGCAGGGCCAGACAATCCGCCACACAGGTCTCGCCGGCCTCTTCCATCTGGCAGTCCCCCGCCACGGAGCAGAAGGCGTCGCACAGCTCGCTTTGGAAGACCTCTCCAAGCCCCTGGGGAATGTCCTCGTAGAGGTCCCCAGTCCAGCCGCCCTGGTCGGTACCCAGGTCCCCCTCAAGCTGGTCGCCCAGGGTATCCTGGCCAGGCACGTAGCCGTCCAGGCCCAGGCCGTCATTGGTCAGGATGTCGTTCCCGGGACCCGCATCCTTACCGTCCTCGGTGGCGGTACAACCCAACGTCCACAAGCCAAGACCAAGCAGCAGAACCAACGCCTTTTTCATAGCCCCTGACCTCCCGTGATGAGTTGACAAGACCACCATGGGTCCCAAACGCGGGCCCGATCATATCCCATGGATAGGCCCCGGAGGAACGGAAATTTTGACCCCTTCCAAGATTCCGAGGGCCGCGTATAATCCGGCGGCCGTCTCCCTTGCCGCCTTGGGGGACCTCACCGGAGGTGGCTCTTGGCAGCCCGTTACCAGGATAGATCGGCCGCCCTGGCCATTTTGGACACCGTCCGCAAGGACCGGGTCCTGGCCGTGGCCGCCACCCGTCACGTGGCAGCCTTCGCGGCCTTGAAGCCCGCGGACCGTGCCCTGGCCAATCACCTGGCCCTGGGGGTGCTGCGCAGCCGCCTGCTGCTGGACCACCTGCTGGGCATCTTCGCCTCCCGCAAGGCCCCCTCCGATCCGCGCCTGCGGGACATCCTGCACCTGGGCCTGTTCCAGCTTCTGCTGATGGACCGCATCCCCCCCCACGCCGCCCTGGACTCCACCGTCACCCTGGCCCGCAACACCAAGGGCGCGGGCACCGCCGGCTTCGTCAACGCCATCCTGAGGCGGGCCTCCACGGAGGGGCCCGTGATCCTGGCGGGGGACCTGCCCCCCGAGCTGCGCCACTCCCTGCCCGCCTGGATGGCCGATCGCCTCCGGCCCCTGGCAGGCCCGGCCTACCTTCAGGAATTGGCGGACCTGGATTCGCCCGCCCCGGTGGCCATGCGTTTTCGTTGTCCCCGGGCGCAGCTTGAGACCGAGTGCCAGCGCTGGGGCCTGACGCCCCAGCTTGATCCGCGCTTCCCCGAGTCCGTCTTCTTTGGCTCCGACGCCAACCCCTACGAGACGGGCCTGTTCTCCAGCGGCGTGCTGCTGCCCCAGGACCCGGCGAGTTGCATGGTGGTGGAGCTGCTGGCCCCGGAGGAGGGCCGCAGGGTGCTGGACCTGGCGGCGGGCCTTGGGGTCAAGACCCTGCACATCCTGGATCGCTGCGGGGGCCGCGGGGGTGCCATCACCGCCGTGGACATCAACCCCCGGCGTCTGGAGAAGCTGCGGGCCCGCCCCGAACTGGCCGAGGTGACGGTGCTGCAGGCCGACATCGGCGCCCCCCTGCCCCTGCCCCCGGCCTCCTTCGACCGCATCCTGCTGGACGCCCCCTGCTCGGGCATAGGCACCATCCGCCGCCATCCCGAGATCAAGTGGTGGCGTTCGGAGACCGATCTGGCGGGCAACGCCGAGCTCCAGCGCCGAATGCTGACCCACGCCCTGACCCTGCTGGCCCCAGGCGGCCGGCTGGTCTACTCTGTGTGCAGCTACTCGCCAGAGGAGGGCCCCCAGGTGGTGGAGGCGGTGCTCAAGGACCACCCCCACATCCACCTGCGCCCCGTCCCCCCATGCCTCAGCGCCAGCCCCGGCCCCTACCTGCAGACCCTGGCCAGCCAACACAACGCCGATCTGTTCTTCGCCGCGATTCTGGAGAAGTAGCCCCGACACCCTTCATTCAGCGGGGAAGCTCCAACCTCGGATGGACACGATGGACAATGGACATCATGGACGGCGCGCCCCCCGACATGGACACCATGGACACCATGGACAGGATGGACAACATGGACACCAAGGACCGGAAGGCGACCGGCCGAGCGGGGGGGCGCGCCATGGACAATGGACGAAGCCAAGGCAACGAAAGGGCGGCGGTGGCAACAGTAACGGCGTACCACGGCTGTCCATCGGCAGCCAGCGCCGCGCTAGCGGCGCGCTGCTGCCCGTCCTTTGTCCTTGCGCGCCCCCACCCGTCCTTGACGTCCTTTTCGTCCTTGCTGTCCTTGCAGTCCTTGGCGTCCTTCCAGGCGCGCCTGCTCCAGCGGTGGCGTGGGTCGTTTGTGCAAGCGGACCGGCGCTGGGCAAGCGCGTTCCCGTCCATGGCAGCCAGCGCCGCAAAGCGGCGCGGCGCTGCCAGTCCATTGTCTTGGCGCGCCCCATCCCGTCCATCTTGTCCATGATGTCCATCCTGTCGGCCTGCCCGGCGTCCATGATGTCCATTGTCCATTGGCGCGCCCGCTCCAGCGGTAGCGTGGGTCGGTTGTGCAAGCGGCCCGGCGTTGTGCAAGCGTGCCCACCGTAACGGTAGCCACGACACCCCTCGTCCGGGGCTACGCGCCACCTTCCCCCGGGTCGGGGGAAGGGACCGGCGCTGCGGCCTACAGGTCCACTTGCTCTATGGCGCCGAAGCCGGCGCCCCAGAAGCGGGCGCCGACGCTGGCGAAGGAGGCGGGGCTGTCGGTGACGAAGCAGCGGATGCTGCCCTGGCCGCCGTCGGGGCGGCGCTTGATGAGGCCGGCGTTTATCAGGCGCTCAAGCTCGTCCGCCACGGCGGAGGCGCTGTCCACCAGCTCCACGGCCAGCCCGCGCTGGCGGGTGACGGCGGCGATGTCGGCCTTGAACAACGGGTAGTGGGTGCAGCCCAGCACCAAACTGTCCACGTCGGCGGCCAGCACGGGGGCCAGGTAACGCTCCAACACCAGGCGCACCACGGGGCTGCCCATCCAGCCCTCCTCCGCCAGGGGCACCAGCAGGGGGGACACGGCGCTGGTCACCACGGCCTCCGGGCGCAGGCGCTTGATGGCCTGCTCGTAGGCGCCGCTGTTGATGGTCACGGGCTGCCCAATGACCCCGATGCGGCCGCTGACGCTGCGGCGCACGGCCGTGGCGGCGCCGGGCTCAATCACGCCCAGCACGGGCACGCTGACCATCCCGGCGATGTTGGGCAGGGCCATGGAGGACACGGTGTTGCAGGCCACCACCAGGGTCTTCAGGGGGAAGCGCGCCAGGAACGCGGTGCAGCGCACGGCATAGGAGCGCACCGTCTCGGGGGACTTGCTGCCGTAGGGCAGGCGCGCCGTGTCGCCAAGGTAGACGAACTCCTCTGCGGGGAAGCGGCTGGCCAACTCGCGGGCCACGGTAAGGCCCCCGATACCCGAGTCAAAAACCCCGATGACGCCGTTCATTGCGGGTCTCCTTTGGTCGAAAAGTCCGCAGGCAGCCGGAAGGGGAAGCTGTCCTGCCCCACCGCCAGCGAGTCCAGGTTCAGGTCCTCGAAGGCGAAGTCGTCGTGGTAGTCGAAGGTCTTGCGCTCGCCCATCAGGTAGGCGGTCATCTCCACCTCCAGGGTGTCCGGCCCGAAGTGCATGGGGTCCTTGGCGTTGTCCAGGTTGGGCACGGGGTTGCGCAGCTCGGGCCCGGGGAAGTCCGCAGGCAGCACAGGCAGCACGTAGCTGGTGCGGGCCGCGGGCAGCACCACCTCCCACAGCAGGTAGGTGTCGGGGCCGCCGATGGCATAGCCCTTCAGCAGCGGGTTGGCGGGCGCCGACACCATGTAGGACAGGCGCAGCACCCACACGTCGGGCTGGAAGGCCCCGGTCAGGGGCAGCCACTGGAAGCGCCGGTCCTTGAGGGTGCCGCCGGCCCGGTCCAGGGGATAGAAATGGCTAGGCGCATCGGCGAAGACGCAGGCCCCCGGGGGGTCGGCAATCTTGGTGCCCGAGGGGCAGCGGGCGGCGGGCGTGGGGTCGGGGGGCGTGGGCTGCACCACCTGGGGCAGGTCCAGCCACACATAGGAACGGTCAAGCTGCAGCGGCTGGTCCGCGGGGAACTGGCGCCGGATGACCGTGCTGATGCCAGGCGGGTCCGACCCCAGGTAGGCCCCCCGCGCCCCCAGCAGCACATACATGTTCAGCAGATCCAACCCCAGGCCCTTCACCAAGGCGCTGTCCGCCGCGGGGTACAGCAGGTTCATGGGGTTCTCAAAGCCCGGCTGGTTGTAGGCAGTGTTCACCTGACTGAAGATGTAGCCCAGGCCGCCCGTATCCATGACGGACAGGGCCATTCCGTTGGGCAGCGGCGCGCCGGTGACGTGGTCTGAGGGCAGGTCCCCCACGTTGGCCAAGAACTGCTGCACCTGCCCGGGCTGGCGGAAGTCCACCCCCAGATCCAGCTCCACCCAGCTCTCCTCGCCGGCGCGAATCTCGACCATCTTCATACCGAAGGCCAGGGGCTTGAAGTCCATGCGGTAGGGGTCCTGCATGGCCTTGTCCACGCCCTTGGCCTGCCCCGCCAGCACAAAGACAAGCTGCTTGCCGGGCTTCATGCCCTCAATCTTGAAGGTCGCGCTGTCCGGGTCGCCGTCCGTGTACAGCACCATGTTGGGAGGCGTGAGGTCCGTGATCAGGGACCCCAGCCCACCCAGGGTAACGTCCTTGTACTGCAGCAC
Source organism: uncultured Myxococcales bacterium (assembly GCA_903923815.1). GTDB lineage: Bacteria > Myxococcota_A > UBA9042 > CAIXZC01 > CAIXZC01 > CAIXZC01. Next base: position 14,544 of record CAIXZC010000089.1, on the reverse strand, counting down.
GTAGCCCATGTTCAGCGAACACAGGGGAGCGTTGCGAATGGCCGTCTGGATGAGGCCCACGTTCAGCAGTGAGAAGCCCTCCGAGGGTGGAAAGGCCTCCACCGCGCCGCTGCCGTCAAAGCCCCGGACCACGCCCGTCAGCACGCCCGTGCGGTCGTCCTCCAGGCCTGGCACCGGGTCCAGGGGCGCCAGCGGCAGGGAAACGTTTGCGGCATTCACCTCCACCACCGTGAAGTAGCGGCAACCCTCGGCGGCGGCCGTGATGTCCACTGGTCCCTCCAGGTCCGGGTCCTGGAAGTCCACAGTGCCGTCGGCCCCCGTGACCCCCACCCAGCGCCGCGAGGGGTCCTTGCTGAGGGCCACCAGCACCCGCGCGCCCGCCTTGGGCAATGGCTTGCCGGTATTGGCCTCCAAGCTGGCGCCATCCACCGCGTAGACCTTCAGGTACCCGTCAATGCCGCCCAGTCCCGCGAAGGCCCCCGTGGCCACCCCCGGCAGAGGCACCTGGGCCGAGCCCAGATAGACCAGCAGGAAGGCCGTCACGCGCCGCTCCAGGTAGCGGGTCTCGAAGGACACCCGGGCAACCCCTTCGGTCTGGGACACCAGCACACAGCCGTAGCTCCCCTGCCCCTCGGCGACCACGGCGCTCAAGGTCCCAAAGTCGCTGGTCCCGTCCAGCGCCAGCCCCTCCACGGGGGCACCTCCGGGGGCCAGCGCCGTCACCGTCAAGCGCACCGAGAAGCCCTCTTCGGTCTCCTCGCTGGGGGACGCCTCAACGCCCAGCACCAGGTCCTCCAGGGTCACGTCCCCAAGGGGGGTGCCGTCTTCGCCGTCCCATAGGCCGTCCCCGTCCGTGTCGGGGTTCAGCGGGTCCGTGCCAAAGCGCGCCTCCTGGGCATCCGACAGACCATCCCCGTCGCTGTCCTCGGGCTCGCCGGGCTGACAGGCCACCAGCGACAACCCCAGCAGGAGGGCCAACAGGGCAACCGGGTATCTGAAGACTTGCGTCATGGGTTCACCTGAACTCCAGGGAGAGGCCGCCCGAAACCTCCCAGGCCAGCGCGCCCTGGGTGGCGTTGGGATAGCCCGGGTTGCCCGGCAGCGGCGTGTTCTTTTCCAGCACCCGGCGCCCCGTGAAGCGGGCCCCGGTCTCAAGGTGGCCAACCAGCGGCACAGTGCCCTTCAAAATGGGAGCCGCGAGGGCCGCACCAAGCCTGTAGATGTAAGCGCAACGGGCGTTGCCAATGCCCCTGGAGTCCTGGCAGGCGGGGGTCTCCACCGAGGCTGCAGAGGCCAGCAGCAGGTCCCCGCGCCGCCAGTCAGCGCCCAGTTTCGCCACCAGCGAATCCTTGAGGCCCAGGTCCGGCCGCAGCACGTCCAGGCTGTCCTGCCCGTCGGCGTCCAGCAGCGCCAGGTCCGCGTAGGGCGACGCAATCGCCGAGAAGCGCTGCCATTGGAGTTCGCCCCGCAGGGTCCAGGCCGCCGCGGGTCGGAAGGCCGCCCCCGCCCGCAGCACGGGAGGCCGGGAGAAGAGCTGGCCCATGACGCGGGCGTTGATGTCAATGGAACTGGCCAGCACCCGCACGGGCATGTACAGGTCGGCGGGGACCTCCAGCGAGTAGGCAAGGCCCAGGTCCAGGCTGTCCAGGGGGCGCCACATCAGGCCAAAGGTGGGCGCCAGGGCCGTCTCCACCGTCACGTCCACGCGGTTCTGCCCCTCCGGGTCGTCCAGGTCCAGGCGCACGAAGCCGGTGACCCCGGGGACGTACTCGACGGAGGCCCCCAGCACCAGCCCCTCCAGGACCTCGCTTGCTAGCCCGATGGCCAGCCGTGTGGTGGACTCCTCCAGGCCCAGTTGGGGCCAGAACTCGTCGTCGTTGGCCGGCACCTTCAGCTTGAAGGCACCGTCCACGGGGGTCTGCACCAGCAGCCCCAGCACGGGCAACCACCGGGCCCCGCCGGGAAGCCGCGCCACATAGCCAAGCTCCGCCGCCAAGGACGCGCCGTAGTCCCGCCCCGCATTGCCGCTTTGCACCGAGCCCAGCACCGCCAGGTCCACCTTGGCGCCCGCCTCCAGCAGCCCCAGGGCCGCCGGATTCCCCAGCACCGCCCCAGCGTCCGTCGCCAGTGCCGCCATCCCCGCCCGCCCCCGGGCAAAGGGCCCCGCGGAAGGAAAGTCCTCAGCCCGCAAGGCTCCGGGCAGCGTCAGCAGCAACAACAACAGCAGGTGGCAAGGCCGCAACATGACCCCTCCGGGGTGACAAAGCGCCCCCAGTCTAGAGCTTTGGCCAGCGGATTCAAGGGGGCACCGCAAGGGGACCAAGCAAGTGCTTGCAGATCCTCTCCGACTGCCATTACATTCATCACGTCAAGTCACCGTCAGCCAAAGAAACTTTGACCCCAGGAGGGCCGTATGTCTTACCGTCTTCAAGGTGTTCTTTGGGCAGCCATCTTGGTGTTCCTGGCCTCCTGCCCTGCCCTTGGCGGCGAAGCCCCACCCCCCGGCAACGTCCTGGCTGCCGAGTTCTCCGCCCACACCGCCACCACCGTCTACACGCCCTCCACCATGATGGACGCGGCCTTCGGCGGGGGCGTGCATCTGCTGATCTGGGGTGACCGGCGCAGCGGCGCCGAGGTCTTTCTGCACGGCGCCCGGGTCAGCCCCGAGGGCGTCCTGCTGGACCCCAACGGCTTTCGCATCTCGGGCCCCGTCACCTTCCAGCGCGCCCCCGTGGTGGCCTTCAACGGCACCCGCTTCCTGGCCGTGTGGGAGAGCGATGGCATGGGCAGCTCGGGGGACATCCTGGGCCGCTTCATTGATCCCGACGGTACCCTGCCCGCGCCCGCCTTCGTCATCAGCAACGCCGCCACCAGGCAGTTCAACCCCGGGGTCGGGTCGGACGGCACGGACTTCTGGGTGCTGTGGACTGACGACCGGAACGGAGAGGCGGACCTCTACGGCACCAAGGTGCTGGCCGACGGCACAGTCGTCAAGCCCCAGGGGCAAGCCCTGGTGGCCGCTACCAAAAGCCAGATGGGGCCCAGTCTGGCCTTCAACGGGACGGACTATCTGGTGGCCTGGCAGGACTACCGGGGTGGCGACTACAACCTGTTCACCGGCCGCCTGACGGGCGCCGGCGTCTGGACGGGGGCGGAGTACACCCTGGACGGCGGCGCCTCCGATCAGGTCAGCCCCCGGGTGGTCCTGGGTACGGACCGCTTCCTGGTGGCCTGGAACGACTATCCGGCCAACCAGGTCATGACCTCGCTGGTGACCACGGCGGGCGCGGCCACCACCCATGTGGCCCTCACCGCCGGGCAGTATCCCCAGCAGTCCATGAGGCCCGGCGCCGCCTTCTCGGGGGACCAGTATCTGGTTTCCTGGGCGGGCCCCGTGGGTGGCAACGAAGCCCCGCTGCGGGCTGCCCGCCTGGGTGCCGACGGGGCCCTCAAGGACCCTTCGGGCCTGACCCTTCCCACCCTCTACACGGAGTCCAGCACGGGCAACACCACCGTTACCTGGGATGGCACCAACTTCCTGGTGGCGGCCTCCAACTCGCGCCGGGGCCTGCGGTCCGTCTTCGTGGCGCCGGACGGTCAGGTCCTGGGCGATCCCTTGCTGGTCAGCCGGGCCTCCGGCATCCAGACCAAGCCCGTGGTGGCCTCGGGGCGCGACGGGTCCTGGTTGGCCGCCATGACCAACCAGCGGCTGGACGACACCGGCACCATGATCTATGAGCTTCTCGGGGCCCTGTTCAACGATCTGGGCGAGCCCCTGGGCCAACCCAGCGTCCTCTTCCCAGCCTACGGCTCCGGCCACGCGGCGGGCTTCACGGGTCGCTACTTCCTGGTCGCCAGCACCCAAGGCCAATACCCCGTAGCCCGCGTCCAGGGCCGCACCTTCCAGAACGGGTCCCTTGGTGAGGCCAACCCCTTCGAACTGGTCCCCAACCTGGCCGGCAAGCAGACCATGCCCGCCCTGGGCTGCGCCACCTCAGGGTGTCTGCTGGTCTTTTTGGAGGTCCTCAGCGCCGGCATGGGCGGCGACTACGGCGTCCTGCGTGGCGCCCGGATCAATGAATTCGGCTCCACCCTGGACCCCTCCGGCTTTGTCATCGGCGCCGCCGGCGAGAAGCTGGACACCTACAACACGTCCCTGGCCGTTGCCCACTCGGGCCTGCATTATTGGGTGTTGCGGATCTACGGCGCCAACCTGCTGCTGACCCGCGTGAACACCTCTGGGACCCTGGCCGACGCCAGCCCCCGGACCCTCTTCAGCGGAAACTACAGCCGGCGCCCTGCCATCGCCTGCGCCCCCGGCGGCCCCTGCCTGGTGGCCTGGGACTACACCGCCACCTGGGGCCAACCCGGCGAGGTGAAGGCCCTGCGCGTGGGCAGCGACGGCGTCCCCCTGGATGCCGCCCCCCTCGCCCTCAGCGGCGTCGTCGGCGCCCTCAAGCCCTCGGTGGCCTACAACGGCAGTCAGTTCATCGTGACCTGGCAGGACGACAAGACCGCCGCCAGCGCCTCGGACGTCCGCGCGGTGGCCGTCAATCCCACCACCGGCGCCGTGACCCCCGTTGGCGCCGAGGACCTCTCTGCCACCCCGGGGCGAGAGACTGCCCCCGTGGCCGCCTCCGATCTTGCTGGGCGCACCGCCATTCTCTACGAGCGCTGGGTCTCCCCTGGGGAGGGCGGCAACACGCTGATCAAGGGGCGCTTCCATCTGGCCCTGCCCAAGGGGGCCAACTGCACGGACCCCAACCACTGTCTGACGGGGCTGTGCGTGGACGGCGTCTGCTGCGACAGCGCCTGCGGTGACGGCGACCTGGCCGACTGTCTGGCCTGCAGCGAGGATCTGGGCGCCGCCACAAGTGGCACCTGCGGGCCCGTCAAGCAAGGCCGGGCCTGTCGGACCTCCGCCGGGGTCTGCGATCCAGCGGAGGCCTGCGATGGCCTTGACGGTGCCTGCCCGGACGACGCCAAGTCCGACCTGGAATGCCGCCCCGCCGCCGGCGACTGCGACCTGCCCGAGCTGTGCGACGGCCTCTCCAATGACTGCCCCCAGGACCTGAAATCCGACCTGGAGTGCCGCCCCTCCGTCGGGGACTGCGACCTGCCCGACTTCTGTGACGGCCTCGCCGACGATTGCCCCAGCGACGACAAGTCCGATCAGGAGTGCCGCCCCGTGGACGGCCCCTGCGACCTGCCCGAGACCTGCGACGGCGTCTCCGACCTGTGCCCCGAGGACGCCTTCCTGCCCGACACCGACGTCTGCTTGGAAGCCGGCTGCACGGACGGCTTGGCTCACCAGCAGACCCTCTGCACGGGCCTTGCCGCCGCCTGCCCCGATCCCGTCACCATCTCCTGCGGCACCTACGCCTGTGGGGAATTGCTGTGCCTGGAGGCCTGCGAGTCTGAGGCCCACTGTGCGCCCGATCATCTGTGTTTCGGGGGCCTCTGCGTGGTCCCCATCGTGCTAGGACAGGGCTGCGAGGACCCGGGCCAATGCGGCTCGGGGTTCTGCGTGGACGGCGTCTGCTGTGACACCGAGTGCGAGGGCCAGTGCGAGGCCTGCGACCTGGACGACGCCCTTGGCACCTGCAGCCCAGTGGAGGGCGCGCCCCACGGCGACCGCAGCCCCTGCGCCAGCGACGACAGCCCCTGCGCCGGTCACTGCGACGGCCAGGAACCCACGGCCTGCTTCTACCCCGGCGAAGAGACCTCCTGCCGCCCCGGCTCCTGCGAGGCGGGCCTGGCCGTGCTGCAGGCCTTCTGTCAGGGCACCGGCCTGTGCCCCGACCTCCAACAGCAGAACTGCGGGACCTTCCAATGCGGCGTCGACGCCTGCGCCGGCGACTGCGTGGACGACAGCCCCTGCGCCACCGGCGCCTGGTGCTCCGCCGGAATCTGCGTCCCCCAGCTTGCCCAGGGCGACCCCTGCGGTGCCCCCAACCAGTGCCAGACGGGCTTCTGTGTGGACGGCGTATGCTGCGTCGCCACCTGCAGCGAGGCCTCCTGCGACGGCCGCCTCTTCCAGCCCCGGGGCACCTGCGGCGACACCGGCACCTGCAGCACCCCCGAGGCCCAGGACTGCGCCCCCTACTCCTGCACCCTCCAGGGCTGCGCGGAGACCTGTGACGACCTGCACCCCTGCGCCGACGGCTCCCTGTGCGAGGACGCCGCCTGCGTCCCCGACCTGCCCCCGCCGGACGTAGCTGCGCCCGATGCCCTCGCCGACCTCACCGATCTTCCCGCGGACCTCATTGATCTGACCACCGACGCGGCCGACACCCACGCCCCCGACGCCGTCACCACCGACGACCTGGATCATCCCGACCCCAAGCACGGCTCTGGCGGTTGCTCCGCCGCCCCCACCGCCATCCCCACCCTGCCCCTCCTGCTCCTCCTGGCCCTCCTGGCCCTGGCCCGCCGCCGCCGCGCCCCCCGCTGACCGACCCACAATTGGCGCAGTCCCCCAACCCGCGTTATCTTCCCCCCATGAAGACGCTGCCACGACTTGTTCTCACCCTGCTGTTCCTCTCCCTGGGCCTGAGCTCCTGCGACCAGCCCCCCGAGGAGGACGCCACCTCCAACGATCTGGACCTGGTCGCCGAGGAGGACCTGGGCCCCTGGGAGTCCGTGCTGGAGGCCTGGGACGACGCCCCCTGCCCCGCCCCCAACCCCGCCGGCGCCCCCCCCGCCAACTTCGCCCCCGCCCTCCTGGACGGCCTGGGCTGCCAGATCTGGTACCCTTACAGCTATCAAGCCCTGGGCACCCCCGGCGCCGCCGCCTTCGCCTCCGACCAGTTCATGACCGTCTACTATTCCCACATGCTGGTGGCCACGCCCACCAACGCCTGGGCCTACCTGGATCAGGTCCCCGCCGCCATCACCTCCCAGTTCGGCTTCGGCGAACCCACCGCCATCGCCATAGCCGCCAAGGAGGGCACCTCGGGCCGCACCCTCGTCTCCATGTTCGGCTTCTTCCGCGGTCAGGTCCGCTATGCCGGTCGCGCCCGCCTCTTCACCGGCGCCGACTCCAGCGGCGTGGTCCGCACCCGCCTCTCCGTCTTCTGGGCCCCCGCCGACTCCCTGCCCACCCAGCGCTGCGTCCTCCAGCAGATCGAAGCCTCCATAGCCTGTCCCGCGGGCCCCGGTTGCAATGACGCCACCTGCTGCGCATACTGCGCGGACGCGTTCGCCGCCGGACTGTGCATGGGCCTGTCCTGCGCCTGCATCCCCTGACCTGCGGAGGTCTACAATGAGTGCCTTTGTGGAAGTACCCCTGGAGAAGTGCTACCGCCTCACCAACAGCGGCCCCGTCATCGTGGTCAGCGCAGGTGACGGCAACCGCGTCAGCGCCTGTCCCGTGGCCTGGTATCACAGCCACAGCGACGCCCCGCCCCAATTCCTGTTGACCCTTGCGGGCAGCCACCTGACCTCTGAACTGGCCCTGGCCTCAGGCTATCTGGCCATTGGCATCCCCACCGCCGATCTGGCCGACAAGGTGCTGTACCTGGGCTCCGTCAGCGGTCACGAGGAGGACAAGCTGACCCGCCTGGGCCTGAAGGTCGTCTCCGGCCAGTCCCACCCCAGCGTGCCCGTGCTGACGGATCTGGCGGCTTTCATGGAGTGCGCGGTGCTGAAGGTCCTGGATGAGGATCTGATCCTGGTGGAGGCCCTGCGTGCAGAGGCTCGGGTGGGGGCGCTGGGGGAGGATTCGGTGTGGAACCAGCAGGCCTTCCCCACGCTGCATCACCTTGGCGGCAAGAGCTTCGGGGTGCTGAACAATCGCCTGGACGTCAAGGCCGCAAAGGTCGGGCAATAACCAACAAATCCTGGCCCTGTCTTTCCACGGAGCGCAGCTCCAGTTGCAGGGCCTGGGCCATCCTTTCCACCCCCAGCGCCCCCACCGAGCACACCCCGTCGGCCCCCACCAGCTTGGGCGCCACGAACCAGTACAGCTCGTCCACCAGCCCCGCGCCCAGCAGCGACCCCGCCAGCCCACCGCCACCCTCCACCAGCAGGCGGCACACCTCCCGGCGGCCCAACTCCGCCAATACCTCGGGCAGGGAAAGGCCCGCGGCCGTGGCCGGGACCTCCACACAGTCCACGCCCCGGCCCAGCAGTGCGGCGCGCTTGTCGGAATCCGCCTGGGGACCGTGGAACAGCAGCACCGGCCCCAGCCCCCCGGGGGAGGCCAGCTTGTGGGTCAAGGGAAGTGCCAGCCGGGTGTCCAGCGCCGCCCGCAGCAGCTGCCTGCGGTGGGGCACCAGCCGGCAATCCAACGAGGGGTCGTCCTGCAGGAGGGTCCCGCTGCCCACCAGCACGGCATCGGCCTGGGCCCGCAGCCGGTGGACCTGCAGGGCGGCGGCGTCCCCGCTGACCCAGCGCGCATCCCCACAGCCCGTGGCAATCTTGCCGTCCAGGCTGGAGGCCAGCTTGAGGGTCACCCAGGGGCGCCGCGTGGTGATGTACTTCACGTAGGGTTCGTTGAGGGCCGCGCAGGCCTCCGGCAGGCAGGGCTGCTGCACCTCCACGCCGGCCTGCTGCAGGAGGGCCACCCCGCGACCAGCCACCAGGGGGTTGGGATCCAGCATGCCCACCACCACCCGGGCAATCCCGGCCCGCAGGATGGCGTCCACACAGGGCGGCGTGCGGCCGTGGTGGCTGCAAGGCTCCAGGGTCACCACCAGGGTGGCCCCCCGGGCACCGTCGGCGCTCAGCTTGGCCAGGGCGTCCACCTCGGCGTGGGGCCCGCCCACCCGGGCGTGATAGCCCGTGGCCAGCACCAGCCCGTCCCTGTGGATGACCGCCCCCACCATGGGGTTGGGACCCGTGCCGCCAAGCCCCCTGCGGGCCTCGGCGAGGGCCAGTTCCATGAAACGTTCGGCGGGGATCATTGGGGCTCTTCCGTCTCGCAGCTACGCACCAGGTTGATGAACTCGTCGGCGTCCTTGCAGTCCTTGAAGACGCTGGCATAGCGGATGTAGGCGATCATGTCCCAGCGCCGCAGGAAGGCCAGGACCTGGTCCCCGATCTCGGTGCTGGTGACCTCGGGGCGGCCGCTGCCGGACAGCTTGACCTCCAGCAGCTTGAGGAACTCTTCAATCTTCTTCTGGGGGATGTCCCGCTTCTTGGCCGCCAGATTGATCGAGTGGCGCACCTTGCGGGGGTCGAAGGCCGTGCGGTTGCCCGTGCGCTTGACCACCATGGGCAGGCAGTTCTCCACCCGCTCGTAGGTCGTGAAGCGCTTGCCGCAGCCAGGGCACTCGCGGCGGCGGCGGATCTCGTGGCCCTCCATGATGGTCCGGGAGTCCACCACCCTCGATTCCTGCTGATGGCAGAAGGGGCACTGCATGGCTAGACCTTCTTCGTCAGGAAGCGCGCCTCCACGGCGCTGATCTTGTCCACCCGCCTTTGATGCCGCTGGTCGAAGGGCGTGGCCAGCCAGACCTTGACCATCTCGGCGGCCAGGGCCCCGGCCAGCAGGCGCCCCCCAAGGACCAGCACGTTGGCGTCGTTGTGTTCGGCCGCCAGGGTGGCTGTCTGGATGGAGTGCACCAGCGCCGCCCGCACCCCGGGCACCTTGTTGGCCACGATGCTGACGCCAATGCCCGTGCCGCACACCAGGATGCCCTTGGGGCATTCCCCGGAGGCCACCGCCAACGCGACGGGCAAGGCGAAGTCAGGGTAGTCCACACTGAGCTCCGACCCGGTGCCATAGTCCACGAAGTCGTGGCCCAGGTTCACCAGGGCTTTCTTGAGCTCTTCCTTGAGGGCAAATCCGCCGTGATCGGCACCAATTGCAACTTTCATGGGCGGCAGAATATGCCCGGCCTTCCGGGCGCGTCAAGTGTGTCTTTTCCACAAAAAATGCCTTAGACCCTCGCCCGCGCGTCGTGTACAATCGCCGCGTTTTTGCGCAAGGAGGCTCCAGTGGTCCAACTCCTCGATATCTCCCGAATGCACGCCGAAGTTGACGCCGCCATCAAGACCGCCCTGTTGGAGGTCTACCAGTCCGGCCAGTACATCCTGGGCCCCTGGGTCCCCCAGCTTGAACGCGAGCTGGCCACCTGGCTGGGCGTCCCCCACACGGTGGGCGTCTCCAGTGGCACCGACGCCCTGGTGGCCGCCCTGGAGGCCGTGGGCTTCGCCCCCGGTGGCCGCTGGATCACCACCCCCTTCACCTTTGTGGCCTCCGCCGACGCCATCGTGCGCGCCGGTGGGCAGCCCGTCTTCGTGGACGTGGAGGAGGACACCCTCCTCATGGACCCCGCCCAGGTGGAGGCCGCCTGTGGCCCCGGCACCGCCGGTCTGGTCCCCGTGCATCTGTTTGGCCAGTGCGTGGATATGGACGCCATGCTGGCCATCGCCGGGGCCCGGAACATCCCCATCATTGAGGACATCGCCCAGGCCATGGGGGCCCGCTGGAAGGGTCGTCTGGCGGGCTCCATCGGCCGCTTCGGCTGCTTCTCCTTCTTCCCCTCCAAGAACCTGGGCTGCCTGGGTGACGGTGGCCTCATCAGCGCCCAAAGCGACGCCGACGCCGCCGAGCTGCGCTCCATCCGTGCCCACGGGTCCAAGAAGAAGTACCACCACGAGCGCATCGGCGGGAACTACCGCCTGGACTCCCTCCAGGCCGCCGTGCTCCTGGCCAAGCTGCCCCGCCTGGAGGCCTGGAACGAGGCCCGTCAGGACGTGGCCGCCCGCTACAACCTGCTCCTCGAACAGGCTGGTCTCGTCTCCCGCGGGCTCGTGCGCCCCCTGGGCCTGCAGGCCGGCTCCACCCACGTCTTCCACCAGTACGTGGTGCGCGCCAAGGACCGGGACGCCCTGGCCGCCCACCTGGGCCAGCATGGCATCGGCAACGCCATCTACTATCCCGTGCCCCTGCACCTTCAGAAGTGCTTCGCCAACCTGGGCTACCGCGAGGGCTCCTTCCCCGTCGCCGAGCAGGCCGCCCGGGAGGTCCTGGCCCTGCCCATCTTCCCGGGGCTCACCGCCGCCGAACAGGAAGAGGTCGTGGGCCGCATCAATTCTTTCTATGGAGCCTGACCGATAATGAAGTCCTACCTGGTCACCGGAGGCGCCGGCTTCATCGGCAGCACCCTCTGCGGGCGGCTTCTCTCCCAGGGCCACCGGGTGGTCATCCTGGACAACCTGGACCCCTACTACGACCCCGCCATCAAGCGCTTCAACCTGGCCCGCCTTCAAGCCCTTGGCCAGCAGCGCCTGACCTTCATTGAGGGGGATCTGCGCCGGGACGCGGATCTGGACCGCACCTTCGCCCAGGGCCCCTTTGATCTGGTCATCCACCTGGCCGCCAAGGCCGGCGTGCGCCCCTCCATAGAGCTGCCCCACGAGTACAACGACGTGAACGTCACGGGCCTCCTAAAAGTCCTGGAGGCCACCCGCACCCGGGGCCCCGGCCGCATGATCTTCGCCAGCTCCAGCTCGGTCTACGGCGACGGCGAGTCCCGCCCCCTCAGCGAGGATCTGCCCGCGGACCGCCCCGTCTCCCCCTACGCCGCCTCCAAGCGCGCCGGCGAACTCTACTGCCACACCTGGTGCCACCTCTACGGCATGGACATCACGGCCCTGCGCTTCTTCACCGTCTACGGCCCCGCCCAGCGCCCCGAGATGGCCATCCACAAGTTTGCCCGCCTCATGACCGAGGGTCAGGAGGTGCCCGTCTTCGGGGATGGCCAGTCCAGCCGCGACTACTCCTTCATTGAGGACATCGTGGACGGCATCCTGGCCGCCGCCGATCACCTCAAGGGCTATCAGGTGTTCAACCTGGGAGGTGGCCGCCCCGTCACGCTGGACTATCTGGTGCAGGCCCTGGCCAAGGCCCTGGACGTCAACCCCCGCATCGTCCGCTACCCAGCCCAGCCCGGTGACGTCTCCCACACCCGCGCCTCCGTGGAGAAGGCCCGGGACCTGCTGGGCTATCGCGCCGAGACCTCCATCGATGCGGGCCTCGCCGCCTTCGTCGCCTGGTTCAAGGAGCTGAAGGCCACCAGATGAATCCTGCCTCCCACGCACCTGCGGGCCCCACCCTCTTCACCGGCATCCAGACGCTGGTGACCATGGTGCCCGCCCAGGCTGCCTGTGCCGACACCCAGCCGCGCTCCCTCGGGGCCATCCTGGATGCAGCCCTGCTGGTGCAGGACGGCCGCGTGTTGGAGGTCGGTCCCCGCGCCACCCTGGAAGCCCGCACTCCCACCCAGGTCCCCCGCCAGCCTCTCCAGGCCCCCCTGGTGCTGCCCGGGCTGGTGGACTGCCACACCCATCTGGTCTTCGCCGGCAATCGCCTCGCCGACTTTGAGGCCCGCTGCAGCGGCGTCGGCTACCAGGAGATCGCCCGCCGCGGTGGTGGCATCGCCTCCACCGTCCGGGCCACCCGCGCCGCCAGTGTGGAGGACCTCACCAGCCTGGCCCGGGACCGCCTGCAACATCTGCTGGCCCAGGGCGTCACCTGCGTGGAGGCCAAAAGCGGCTACGGCCTCTCCACCGAAAGCGAACTGCGCCTCCTGGAGGTCTGCCGCCGCCTGCCCGATCACTTCGGCCATAATGTGCGCTGCACCTTCCTGGGGGCCCACGTGGTCCCCCCCGAGCACCGCGCGGACCCCGAGACCTACATCCAGATCGTCCTTCAGGAGATGCTGCCCGAGGTGGCCCGCCGGGGCCTGGCCGACTTCGCCGACGTGTTCGTGGAGGAGGGCGCCTTCAGCCCCGCCCAGGCTCGCCGCATCCTCCAGCGCGCCCGCAGCCTGGGCTTGGGCCTCAAGGTCCACGCCGAGCAGATGGGCCCCTCGGGGGGTTGCGCCCTGGCCGCCGAACTGGGTGCCATCAGCGCCGATCACCTGGACTACGCCGGCCCCGCCGAGGCCCGCCTGCTGGCCGACGCCGGGGTGGTGCCGGTGTTCCTGCCCGCCGCCACCCTCTTCCTGGGACACAGGAATTTCCCTGCCGCCAAGGCTTTTTTGGACGTTGGGCTTTCCCCCGCGCTCTCTACTGATTACAATCCCGGGTCTGCCATGAGCCCTAACCTGCTCCTGACAGGTACTTTGGGATGCGTTCAGTGTGGTATGACCCCTGAACAGGCCCTCGGCGCGGTGACCATTCGGGCCGCCGCTGCCATGGGAGTTGAAGATTCGGGAATCCTGGCCCCAGGTTCCCGTGCAGATTTTGTTGTCGCCGACAGCCCCGATTGGCGCCAGTTGTTCTATCATTTCGCAGTCTGCCCTGTGGAACGGACATTCATTCTGGGAAGGTGCGTATGGAAGCGCTCTTGGGAGGTTGGTTTCAATGAAGACCCAGGACCTGCAAGTCAGGCTCAAGGAGGTCGCCCAGGTACTGGGGCCCGCGGCTAAGTCCCTCAAGGCCCTTCAGCGCGTCCTGGCCAACCCCGAGCAGGACCCGCTGCTGCTGCATGGCCCCCTGGAGGACGCCGCGGCGGTGCTGCAGCGCCTTGGCCTGACCACCGCCAGCCTCTCGACCGAGTTGGACCTCGCCCGTCAAGCCCAGGCCCCCACCCTGCGGGATCGCCAGACCACCTTCGGGGCCGACCTGGAAGACGCCTTCAAGGCCGCAGGCCTCAAGCTCTCGGGCCGTTGGCCCCGCTGGACCAGTGGCCCCTGGCAGTTCCTGGCCTCCGATGATCTCAAGACCTGCGAACTTCAGTGGGGCCCCGGCGTGGAGCGCCTCCACAGCTTCCCCATTGGCGTGGACGCTGCCCTGGAAACCCTTCGCCAGCAGGAGACCCTCTTCGCCTCCGGTCACAACGCCGCCACCCTCCCCGACCTGCTGCTGGCCGCCACCCGCATGGCCGCCGCCCGCCTGGGCCTGCGCGACTCCGAGACCGTGCCCCTCAGCGCCGTCCACCCCTGCCTGGCCTTCCTGTTGCAGGGGCAGGCTTTCCTGGACCGCCCCGGCAAGGGCACCTGGAAGCAGGACTACCCCCGCGCCCGCTTCTCCTATGACCTGTCCCGCCTGCGTGGCCTTCGCCTGGAGGGCCAGGAATTGCGCCTCCGCGTGGCCACTCGAGACCAGACCCGCAAGCCCGGCAACGCCTTCTGGCTGCCCGACGATGCAGCCGGTAATGGCACGCTGTTTCACTCCGTCCAGTTCGTGAAGAGGGAGGATCAAGTTGGCTGAGAATCTCAACAGACAATGGGCCCGGCGAATCATTGAAGTGGTCGGCGCCCACGGCATTCCCCCCGAGTGGGGCTCGAACCAGTTCTCCGTGGGCCTGGAGCCCTGGCTGGACGTGATGGCCCAGGACTACCTGGACAGCTACGTGGGCCAGGACGGCGGCGCCGCCTTCAAGCTGGTGGTGGGTGCCTACGGTGGCGGCAAGACCCACTTCCTCTACAACATGCGGGATCTGGCCTGGCGCCGCGGCTTCGTCGTCGCCTACGTGCCCCTCTCCAAGGACGAGACCCCCTTCCACCGCATGGAACTGGTCTACGCCGCCGTGGCCCGCACCATCGCCCCTCCCCAGGGCCCCGAGGTCCTGGCCGAGGGTGGCCGCCG
>CAIXZC010000088.1 GCA_903923815.1 uncultured Myxococcales bacterium | reverse complement strand
GCAAGGCCTGGGCCGAGGTCCCCGAGAGCGTGGACCTGGTCATGTTCTGGTGGCACAAAGCAGCGCTGCTGCTTCGCGAAGGTCGGATCCGCGCCTTCGGCTTCATCACCACCAACAGCCTGACCCAGAAGAACTGCCGGCGGGTGTTGGAGTACCACCTGGGCGCTGCCGCCAATCCCTTGTCCCTGGCCTTCGCGGTGCCGGACCACCCCTGGGTGGACTCGTCCGAGGGGGCCGCAGTGCGCATTGCCATGACCGTGGGTCAGCGTGGAAGGTTGCCGGGCAGGTTGTTGCGGGTTGCGGGGGAGACCACCGACGCCGATGGCGCCGCCAGGGTGGATCTGACCTTCTTCCAAGGGGCAATCAACCCGGACTTGACGGTGGGCGTGGACCTGACGACGGCGCTGCCGTTGAAGGCCAATGCCGGGCTCTGCTCCCCGGGAGTGAAGCTGCATGGGGCGGGTTTCATCGTCGCGCCGGAAGAGGCCCGAAGCCTTGGCCTGGGTCGCATTACGGGGCTGGAACGGCACCTTCGCCACTATCGCAACGGCAGGGACCTGGCAGGCAAGAGCAGGGGCGTGATGGTGATTGATCTCTTTGGCCTCACGGCCCAGGAGGTGAGGGACCGCTTCCCGGAGGGCTATCAGTGGGTCCTGGAGCGGGTGAAGCCGGAGAGGGACCTGAACAATCGGGCAACCTATGCCCAGAACTGGTGGATCTTCGGCGAGCCAAGAAAGGACCTTAGGCCTGCCTTGGATGGGCTCACCAGATTCATTGCCACGGTCGAGACTTCCAAACACCGCTTCTTCGTGTTCCTGGGGCAGGAGATCCTGCCGGACAACATGCTCGTGAACTTCGGACTTCCTGATGGCTTCTTCCTTGGCGTCCTTTCGAGCTTGATCCATGTGACGTGGTCGCTTGCTGCCGGAGGTAGACAAGGAGTAGGAAACGACCCGCGCTACACCAAGTCGCGCTGTTTCGACACCTTCCCCTTCCCCGACTGCGACGAGGCAGCCCGGGCAAGCATTCGTGAACTGGCTGAAAAGCTTGACGCAACCCGCAAACAGCGACAGGCCTTGCACCCCGGGTTGACCCTTACGGACCTGTACAACGTCGTGGAAAAGCTGCGTACGGGCGAGACCCTGAACGCCAAGGACCGCAGCACCAACGAGCAGGGGCTGGCGGAGGTCGTCCTGCAACTACACCAAGAGCTGGACCGGGCGGTCCTGGCCGCCTACGGCTGGCCCCAGGATCTTCCCGAACAAGACGTGCTAGGTCGGCTGCTGGCGTTGAACAAACAGCGCCGGGCGGAGGAGCAGGCCGGGCTGGTGCGCTGGCTGCGCCCGGAGTTCCAATCTCCCAACGAGGTTCCCGGCGGTCCGGCAACGGCTGCCACCCAGGGGGCCCTGGATCTGGTCCAGGAAGGGGAGCTAGAGGCCCCCACGCCCGGTCCCGTGGCCCGGGGCTCCAAGCAGCCCTGGCCCGAGACCGTGCCCCAGCAGATCCTGGCCGTGCGAGAACGCCTGGCCACCCTGGCCGCCAGGGCCACAGCAGAGCAGGTTGCGGCGGGCTTCAAGGGCCGGCGAAGCGACCGCGTTTTTGAACTCCTGGAAACGCTGGTAGTCCTTGGCCAGGCCACCCGATTGACCGATGGCTACCAGCTTGTAATGGAGTAAGCCCATGCCACGGGTCCGCAAGCCGCGAAACTCAAAGGCCTCAGGCACAAAAGCAACGGCGCGCGAGGCTGAACAGGCTGCCTATGGATGCCTGATCTTGTTGGCGGTGGTGGCTGGGGTGATCTGGTACTTTTCCGATTGCGGCGGCCAGCCAGTCAAGCCAGATGCCGCCGTGCAGGCCTCTGATGCTGCGGCGCCGACAGCTCAGGACGTCAGGCAGGGACAGCCTGACGAACCGGACCAGAAGACCGCCTCTGCTGCCCCTTCGCCAGCCCAAGGCCATCAGGCCGGTGGCTCGGGCGGCGGCGGGCGGGGCGGCGGCGGTGTCCCCGCCCCAGCGGCAGCCATTTCAGCGCCAAAGACCACCGCAGCCCCAAACGCCGCCTCGGTGCGGCAGCCCCCTGCAAGCCCCCAACGGCAGCCGAAAGCCTGGAAGGAGCGGCCCGAGTTTCCGGACGGCCCCCCGGTCAAGAAAAGCAACAACGGCATTTGTCATTCCAGGAGTAGTCGGTTCTACAAGATGACGGGCACCTTCACCGCTTTCCAGGACATGCAGTCCTGTCTGGAGAGCGGCGGCCGAATACCCGGCAGATGAAGGCCGAAGAAGCCCCCGGGGATGCCCGGCGTTCAAGGCCCCTGCACCTTGAGCAGCCCTGCCAGCATTGAGCCGACCTTGCGGCCAGCGGCGATAGCCCGGTCAGCTTGGTCGCCTTCGATGAGCCCCCTGGTCGCAGAGGAGATAGAAGCCGCGAGCCTGGCGCCAGGCCTGGAGGCGTTCATGGGGGAGCAGGTAGGAGGAGGGTGTGGGGGTGTCGGAGTGAGAGGTGTC
>CAIXZC010000087.1 GCA_903923815.1 uncultured Myxococcales bacterium | reverse complement strand
GGCGGGGCGTGTCGGCCTGCGCCACCTGCGACGGCTTCTTCTTCAAGGACAAGCAGGTGGTGGTGGTGGGCGGCGGCGACTCGGCCATCGAGGAGGCCATGTTCCTGACGCGCTTCGCCTCCAAGGTGCTGGTGGTCCACCGCCGGGACCGGCTGCGGGCCTCCAAGCCCATGCAGGACCGGGCCTTCGCCAACCCCAAGCTGGAGTTCGTCTGGAACAGCGGCATCGAGGAGCTCAAGGGCGACAAGAAGCTGGAGGCGGTGGTGGTGAAGAACGTGGTGGACGGAACCCTCACGACCATCCCCGCGGAGGGCTTCTTCCTGGGCATCGGCCACGAGCCCGTGACGGCCCTGTTCAAGGGCCAGATCACGCTGGACGAGGAGGGCTACATCGTCACCTCCAAGCACACCATGACCAACATCCCCGGCGTCTTCGCGGCGGGGGACGTGGCGGACAAGCGCTACCGTCAGGCCATCTCCGCGGCGGGCATGGGCTGTCAGGCCGCCATCGACGCCGAGCGCTTCCTGGGCGGCGAATAAACCTCGCGAAAATTTGGCACCGATCCCCCCGGGCATATGCTGCCCGCGGAGGTTTCATGCCAAACGGTCCGGTCAGCTACTGCCCCCGTTGTCGGCGGCACCTGGAGGCTGGGCGCGCGTTCTGTCCCCGGGACGGCACGCCGCTGCTGCCCTTCCAGGCGCGGCCCCCGGTGAAGGGCGAGCTGCTGGACCAGCGCTTCATGATCCTGGAGGCGGTGGGGAAGGGCGGCATGGCCTCGGTGCTGGGGGCCTTTGACCGCCTGCGCAACCGCGAGTGCGCCGTGAAGCTTCTGCGCCGCCACTGCGCCGAGGACCTGACCGCCATCCGCCAGTTCTTCGCCGAGGCCCGCTGTCTGCGGGGCCTGTCCCATCCGGGCATCGTCAAGGTCCACGCCTTTGGCACCAGCCTGGAGGGCTACCCCTACATGGCCATGGAGCTGCTCAAGGGCCGCACCCTGGCGGACGAGCTCAAGACCCGGGAGTGCCTGCCCATCCCCGAGGCCTTCTCCATCATGCTGCAGTTGCTGTCCGCCATGGACCACGCCCACGCCCGGGGGGTCATCCACCGGGACCTGAAGCCCGAGAACATCTACATCAGCCGGGCCGGCGGCAAGCCCCGGGTCAAGCTGCTGGACTTCGGCATCGCCCAGGACCAGGACTGCGCCGACCTCCACGAGGGGGAGATCTGCGGCACCCCCACCTACATGAGCCCCGAGCAGATCCGCAACCTGCCCGTGGGGGTGACCTCGGACATCTACTCCGCGGCGGTGCTGTTCTTCGAGATGCTGTGCGGCCGCACGCCCTTCCAGGGGGACAAGCCCGTGGACCTCATGCGGGCCCACGTGAAGAACCGCGCGCCCCGGCTGTCCATGTTCAGAAAGGAAGCGGCGGAGCTGGACCTGTTGATGGCGCGGATGCTGGCCAAGGAGCCAGGCAAGCGCCCGGCGTCCGCCCGGGAGGTGGCCTGGGAGCTGCGCCGGGTGGCGGGGCTGCCGGACCCCGTGGGGTTCCTGGAGAGCCCGCCCGTGGCCCTGCCCCAGGGGACGTCCCAGGTTGAGGTGGGGGCCGCGGGGGGGAACCTTCAGCTTGCCCAGCCCGTCTGCGCCTACGCCCGGGAGAAGAACCGCCCCGGTGGCGGCGACTACCGGGCCGTGAATGCCGACCAACTGCGGGTCTACGCGGACCTGCTGTGCGGGCCCCGGGTGTTGGAGCAGGAACTGGCCCGCAGCCTGGAGCGCCCCCGGCCTTCCATCATGCACGGAGCGGCCTACACCTTGGACAAGGAGTCCTTGCAGGTGGAGCGCCTGTTGGAAGAGCGCCTGGGCCCGGACTACCCCCGGGCGGTGGGCCGGGATCTGGTGATGGTCCATATGCACTTTGACTGTGCCGGGGCCGAGGCCACCGACTGTCGGGCCCTGCTGGCCGAGGATTTGGAGCTGTTCACCTCTGTGCTGGCGGAGGAGGGCATGTTGGTGGTGGATGATCTGGGGACCCGCTTTCGCATCCTGGTGGACCCCGCCGTCTACCCCGAGCCCCGGGACGCGGTGGAGGCCGCCCTGGGCGCCGCCCTGGACCTCATGACCACCCTGGAGAACCTGGCCGCCGTGAAGGTCCCGGACCTGGGCATTCGGGCAGCCGTGGTGCTGGGGCGGGTCTTTGCGGACGGTGGGGACTTCCTGTCCCTGGCTTCGGCGGTGGCGGGCTCCCGGCTGGAGATCTCGGAGCGCCTGGCGGCCCTTGCGCCCCCGGGGGCCCTGGTGCTGGACGGCGCCTGCGCGCGGGTGCTGGGCGACAGCGTGGAGACCGCTGCGCTGGGCTTCGTGGCCGAGCGCTGTGGGGGTCGGACGGATGCGAGGATCTATCTGGGGCCGGCCACCGAGGTGGCGGTCACGGGGCGGGCCTCAGCCCAGCTTCGAATCGGCGCGGCGGCGCAGGACCAGCAGGACCAGGAGCAGTAGCCAGGGCGCGAGGGGCGCGGCGCGGTGGGACACGGCGCAGGTACCGCCTCCCCCGTGGCCCCCTTCCTTGCCACCATCAACTTCGCTGTGCCCGTCATCGCCGGTCTTGAGGTCCTGGTCGGTGCCACCGTCCATTTCCAGGATGCACTGGCCCTCCTGGCAGACCAGAGGGATGGGGCACTGGCCACAGACGCCGCCACAGCCGTTGGAGCCGCAGTTCTTGCCCTCGCAGGAGGGCTGGCAGGCGGGCGTGCAGGTGCCGTTGGCGCAGGTGGTGCCGAACTCGCAGGTGCCGCAGGTGCCGTAGCAGCCGTCGCTGCCGCAGTTCTTGCCCTCGCAGTCGGCGTAGCAGGGGGGCCGGCACACGCCGTCGTAACACAGCTTGCCGATGCCGCACAGCCCGCAGGAGCCGCCGCAGCCGTTGTCGCCGCAGGTCTTGTTCTTGCAGCTTGGGGCGCAGCAGGTGCCGTCGTTGCACATCTTGCCCACGCCGCAGATGCCGCAGGAGCCGCCGCAGCCGTCATCACCGCAGGTCTTGTCCGTGCAGTCGCCCTTGCAGGTGACACATTCCAGGGGGTACTTGCCGCTGGGGTCACCGGCGGGGTTCAACTCCCAGGAGGAGCCGCAGTAGTAGCCCGGGTCGGTGGAGGCGTTGCCCGTGAACCAGCCGCAGATGCTGTAAGCGCCGCAGGCCTGCTGGAAGGGGATGGTGTCGTTCAGGCAGGCCCGCAGGGAGTTGTTCATGCAGCAGCCGATCTCGGGGGTACCAAAGAGGCTGCAGAAATCCTCCATGCAGCGGGCCTCGTCCGTGTCCCAGCCGCAGACCAGGGGGGCCTGGCAGGTGCAGTCCGCCCGGCAGGTGTCGCAGTTCTCGGAGGCGGCGGGGTCGCAGGTGCCGTCGCCGCAGGAGGGCAGGGAACCGCAGCGGCCCTTGCACTGATTCAGGCACAGGTCCACGCAGTGGGCGTCCCACTTGTAGTCGCAGCACCAGGAGTCAGCGGTGCAGACGCACTCCTCGCAGGGGCAGCCGTCGCAGCCGGGGGTGTTCTTGGACAGGCAGCCGGGGCCCGACTCGCACTTGTTCTCCACGCAGTTGCCGCTGAGGCACAGGCCGCAGACGCCGCCGCAGCCGTCGTCGCCGCATTCCTTGCCGTCGCAGGAGGGGGTGCAGTCCTGGCAGACCCCGTCGAAGCAGCCCTGGCCCGAGGGGCACTTGCCGCACTTGCCACCGCAGCCGTCGGGGCCGCACTGTTTGCCGTCGCAGGCGGGCTTGCAGCAGCCGGGCACGTCGGGGCAGAACTCGCAGATGTCGTCGCAGCAGTCGCCGTAGGACATGCAGGTGGTGTCGCAGTAGCAAAGGCCGTAGCCCGCGCTGCCACCACAGACGCCTTCGCAGGAGTTGGGGGTCACGCACTGGCCGTTCCAGCAGGTCTGGTCTGCGTCGCAGGTGCCGCAGACGCTGCCGCAGCCGTCATCGCCGCATTCGCGGTTGGTGCAGTAGGGGGTGCACTGGCAGACGCCCTCCACGCAGGAGCCGTAGTTGCAGTTGCCGCAGGTGCCACCGCAGCCGTCGGAGCCGCAGTTCTTGTCCTTGCAGTCCGCCACGCAGGTGCAGACCCCCTGGTCGCACATGCCCGGGGGGCAGTAGCCGCAACTGCCGCCGCAGCCGTCGTCGCCGCAGGTCTTGCCGGTGCAGTCGGGGGTGCAGAAGACGCACTTACCGCCCAGGCAGATGCGGCCGCCGGCGCAGGCGCCGCAGTTGTTGCCACAGGGATCCAGGCCGCAGAAGAGGCTGCCCCCATCGGCGCCACAGTCGGAGACGCACTCGCAGGTGCCCTTGGCGTTGCAGGTGGCGGGGGCGGTGCAGGTGCCGCAGAGGCCACCGCAGCCGTCGTCGCCGCAGTTCTTGTGGGAGCAGGCGGGGAGGCAGGTGGGCTCGGCGTGGTCG
>CAIXZC010000086.1 GCA_903923815.1 uncultured Myxococcales bacterium | reverse complement strand
TGCGGCAGGTCTCCGCCGCCGGCTGCAACGGCTGCGAGCTGGAGCTGAACGCCTGCGGCAACGTGAACTTCGACATGGGACGCTTCGGCATAGAGTTCGTGGCCAGCCCCCGGCACGCCGACGCAGTCCTGGTCACCGGCCCCATCAGCCAGAACATGGCCTACGCCCTGAACGAGACCTGGGAGGCCACCCCGGCCCCCAAACTCCTCATCCTGGCCGGCACCTGCGCCATCTCCGGCGGCGTCTTCCAAAACGGCACCCTGGACCGAAGCTTCCTGTCCACCCACAAACCCGACCTCTACCTCCCCGGCTGCCCCATCCACCCCCTAACCGTAGTCAACGGCCTCCTGGACCTCCTGACCACCCGGGGACGGTCCTAATCTCCCCTCGCCCCGGGGACGGTCCTAACTTGCCCTCGTTGTCGCCCCGGGGACGGTCCTACTTTGCCCTCGTTTCCGGCGATCCGCTTACTGCGTGCGCGGCTTGGACGGACAGGCGATCCGCTTACTGTTACTGCGTGCGCGGCTTGGACGGGAGGCTGCACGGCTTGCTTGCGCGCGCGTTTTCGACGGCCGTGACCACCCCGGGGACTGGCCTTGAACCATCGCGGCGTTACGTTACAATGGCGCCGCTTTTTGGGGCCGCTGTTGTCCCTTGGAGGTTCTGCCATGTTGCGCTCTTGTCTGGTTGGATTGGTGCTTGCCTTGCTGGTGGGTTGTGGCGGGGACGACGGAGACTCGCAGGTTCAGGACATCGGCCCCGACGGGCCCTGCGATTCCGGCTGCCAGTTGGCGGACGCGGACACGGCTGGCGCCCTCGACACCCTCGATCACCTGGACGCCGCTGACACCAAGGACCCCGCGGACACCGTCGACACAGTGGCCCACCCCGACACCGTCGACACCGTGGACCCCACCGACGCCGCCTCCGACACCACGGACCCGGCCCCCGTCCCCTGGCCCCCCGCGACCATGACCGAGGTCCCCGGCGTCACGCCCTTCTTCATTGATCAGTACGAGTGGCCCAACCAAGCCGGCCTCCTGCCCCTGGGCTACGTGGCCACGCGCGACGCCGCCGCTTCCATCTGCGCCGCCGTCAACAAGCGCCTGTGCGCCCCCGCCGAGCTGGCCGCCGCCTGCGCCCCCGCCGCCACCGCCTACCCCTACGGCGCCACCTACGCCCCCGCCGCCTGCAACACCGAGCTGCCCTACGAAGCCGACCCCTGCGGCGCCAACCCCGACTGCCACGCCCCCGCCGCCGCCGCCTTCGACCTGGTGGGCAATCTGGCCGAGTGGGCCTCCGACGGCACCCTCTTTGGCGGCTCCGTGCTGGACGGCCTTCAGGGCACCTGCGCCCGCTTCGCCACCCCCGCCCAGGACGCCGACCCCCGCTTCTTCGGCCTGCGCTGCTGCCTGGCCGCCGACGACGACCTGGACCAGGACGACAGCCCCGCCTCCCTGGACTGCAACGACGGCAACGCCGCCATCCACCCCGCCGCCCCCGAGGCCTGCAACTCCCTGGACGACGACTGCGACGGCGCCACCGACAACACCGCCGACCAGGACAAGGATGGCTTCAACTCCTGCGCCGACTGCAACGACAACGCCTTCTCCATCCACCCCGGCGCCCCCGACGAGGCGGGCGACCAGGTGGACGCCGACTGTGACGGCAAGGATGGCAGCGACAACGACGGCGACGGCTACTTCGCCGGGACCGCCCCGGGCCTGGACTGCAACGACCAGGACAGCGACATCAGCCCCGCCGCCACCGAGCTGTGCAACGCCAAGGACGACGACTGCGACGGCGCCACCGACGAGGCCCTGGCCCCCACCATCTGTGACGACGGCAACCCCTGCACCGACGACCTCTGCGACCTCACCGCGGGCCTGTGCACCCACAGCGCAACCTCGTGCAGCGACGACAGCCCCTGCACGGACGACA
This sequence comes from uncultured Myxococcales bacterium, assembly GCA_903923815.1. GTDB lineage: Bacteria > Myxococcota_A > UBA9042 > CAIXZC01 > CAIXZC01 > CAIXZC01. Next base: position 919 of record CAIXZC010000086.1, on the reverse strand, counting down.
CCTGCGACCCCGCCCTGGGCTGCGTCTTCACGCCCCGCGACGGCGCCTGCAGCGACGCCAACCCCTGCACCCTCCAGGACGCCTGTCTGGCCGGCCTGTGCCTGGGCATGGCCAACCCCTGCGACGACGACAACCCCTGCACCGCCGACACCTGCGACCCCGCCACCGGCGACTGCAACCACGACGCCACCGAGGGCCCCTGCCAGGACGCCGACCCCTGCACCCTGGGCGACTTCTGCCAGGATGGCCTGTGCGAAGCCGGCCCCGACGTGCTGGACTGCACCGACCCCAACCCCTGCACGGACGACACCTGCACCGCCGGCCAGGGCTGCCTCCACGCCGCCATCACCGGCCCCTGCGACGACGGCGACTCCTGCACCTCCAGTGACATGTGCATGGGCACCGTCTGCACGGGCCTCAACCAGTGCGCCTGCGCCACCGACGACGACTGCGGGCCCCTGAACGACGCCAACTGGTGCAACGGCTACCTGTACTGCAACACCAAGGCCTCCCCCGCCTTCTGCGAAGTGCAGCCCGGCTCCGTCGTGAACTGCAGCACCGCCCAGGACAGCTTCTGCCAGGCCAAGGCCTGCGACCCCCTGGACGCCGTGTGCAAGCTGCGCCCCCGCAACGAGGGCGAGGCCTGCGACGCCCCCTGCACCACCAACCCCACCTGCCAGAACGGCCTGTGCAAGGGCACCGCCTGCGCCGCCCAGGGCCAGGCCTGCGCCGGTGGCCAGTGCATCTCCAACACCTGCACCCCCAGCGCCACCATCTGCGACGGCGACTTCGCCACCCTCACCTGCGACACCGACGGCTTCGGCTGGTCCTCCTCCCTCCCCTGCAGCGCCGGCAAGTACTGCGACCAGGGCACCTGCAAGCCCCAGGTCTGCACCCCCAACGCCGCCACCTGCGTGGG
>CAIXZC010000085.1 GCA_903923815.1 uncultured Myxococcales bacterium | reverse complement strand
TTACCATGGCGTGAAGGGGGTGAGCTGATGACCACCGAGAACCACAACCCGGACACGGACCTGCGCGACGCCCTGGCGGGTGACGGGCGGGCCTTTGGTCGGTTGGTGGCACCCCACCTGGCGCTGATGTACCGGGTAGCTGCGCGGCTTGCCGGCTCGGAGTCCACCGCGGAGGACGCCGTGCAGGAGGCCCTGCAACTGGCCTGGGAGCGCCTGCCTTCGCTGAAGTCACGGGACCATCTGCGGGCCTTCCTGTTGGGGATGGCCGCGGGGCGGGCCCGGACTCTGCGGCGCAGCGAGTGGCGCAAGGGGCGTAAGGTGTTGGTGGGAGGTGCGGAGGCGCCCGAACAGCCCGCCGAGTTGGCGGTGGCGGACCAGTTGGCGGAGGGGCTGCAAAGGGCCCTGGCAACGCTGCCAGAGAAGCGCCGCGCCGCGGTGGTCATGCGGCTGGATGGCGGGCTCTCGTACCAGGAGATCGCGCGGGCCCTGGCCACGTCGACGGTGTCCGCCAGGGTGCTGGTCCACCTGGGCACCAGGCAACTTTCAGGGTTTTTGTCCAAGGCCGGCCTCGTGGAAATGCCGGTGGAGGTGTTGAGATGAAAAGGCTTTGGCCGTTTGTTGATGACGAGACTTCGAGTTCGCGAGAGGACGAGTTGCTGGCCCTGTTTGACCGCAGCGCCGGCGCCCTCTCCAAAGATGCGAGGGACCGCCTCCTGGGTTCGTGCCTGCTACTCCCGTCGAGGCACAGACCCCTGCCAGCGATGTTGCTGACAGCAGGCGCCATCGCAGCAGCGGCGGTGCTGGCCGTGGTTCTGGTTCCTGCCCTGGAGCGCCCTACCCAGGAAGGAAACGCCCCCCAGACCACGGTCAGCGCTGCTGCTTTGCCGGCCACCGAGGAGGTCGTGCTGCCGGAGTCGGTGGAGGACTGGCCCATGCTGGCGACCTTCGCCCCGGATGGTGGGCTGGATGAGTTTGCGCTGCTGGAGGTACCGGCAAACGATGAAGATCTGGATTACGTCGTGGAGGGCATGGAAGCCCTGCTTATGGAATAGACAAAAGGAGAATCGCCATGAAGAAGTTCTTTATCGGATCACTGTTGTTCGGGATGGTTTCGTTGTTCCCCGGCCTGGCCAATGCCGAGCCCGGTGACTGCCCCTGCGCCAAGGGCGAAGGTGACTGCGCCTGCATGGGCGGCGGGCCTGGCCCTGGACCCGGTTTTGGCCCCGGCGGCGAGATGGGCCCCGACATGGATGACGGGCGCTTCCAGAAGATGCAGGGGCGCCTGCTGCGGGAGAAGGTCGGGCTGACGGAGGACGAGGCAGCCAAGGTGGAGGCCGTGTTCGCCAAGGGGCGTGATGCCCACAAGAAGGTGCGCACCCAGATGGGTGAGGCCCAGAAGGCGCTGCACGAGCTGCTGAAGGCTGACTCCAATGACATGGCTGCCTATACCAAGGCCATCAACGCCATGGAGAGCAGCAAGGCCGAGATGGAGAAGCTGATGGACAGCCACAAAGCTGAGATCTCCAAGATCCTGAACCCCAAGCAGCAGGCCAAGCTGATGATGGCCATGCATCACCTGATGAAGAAGGCCCACCGGGGCGGACACAAGGGCCACAGGGGACATGGCGGGCACCACGGCGACGGCCCCGGGGACGGCCCGGGCGAGTGGCGGGATCACCAAGGTCCCATGGAGCAGGGACGCGGCAGGGAGAAGAACAAGGACTAGAAGCCCGCGATGAAGCGCAGCCCGAAGAACCCACCTAGCACTATCAGACACACCGCCATCACCGACACCAACCGCTGACAGAACAGCAGGCCAGCCTTCAGGCGCAGCCTGGACAGCAGGGTCAGCAGCAGGAAGAACCACGCGCAGACGCCGACGAAGACGCCGGGGGCCAGGGCCAGGGCGGAGTCCCCGGAGGCGCCCAAGAGGCCGAAGGCCACCAGGGCAGAGGAGGCGATGGACCAGTGGAGGATGAGGCCCGGGTTGAGGCCGCAGACCAGCAGGCCGGTGAAGAAGGAGGCGGCGGGGCGACAGCGGGGGCACTGCTCCACGCGGGCGAAGTCCCGGCGCTTCATGAAGAAGATGCCCAGGCCAACCAGCAGGAGGGCCGCCAACAGATCAGCGTAGTGCATCAGGCCGGTGCTGTTGCCCAACACCCGGGAAGCGCCCCAACAGGCGAGGAAGGCGTAGATGGCCTCCGCCACGGCACCGCCAATGGCCATGGCCATGCCCCCCTGGCGATTGCCCGACAGCCCCTTGGCAGCCACCAGAATGGACAGCGGCCCCGCGCTGGGCACGGAGCCCAGAAAGCCAAGAAGCAATCCCGCTGTGAAGGCAAGGGTCATGGCAATCTCCCAGGGGGATTGTGGGGCTGGAATG
>CAIXZC010000084.1 GCA_903923815.1 uncultured Myxococcales bacterium | reverse complement strand
GTTGTAGATGTCCGCCCACTCCTTCCACCAGAAGCGCAGCTTGGCGTCGGTGACGTCAGCCATCTTCAGGTAGAGGTTGGCCTTGTTGATGGCCGAGCCAGAGGTGGTGTCCATGGCCAGGTACTTCTTGCCATCCAACAGCGGCGTGCCGTTGTGCATGAAGACGCGACCGTTGGCGGTGGAGGAGGAGGTGCTCCAGTAGAAGTCCAGGCCGTTTTCGAAGTTGGCCGTGTAGGGCAGCGTGGCGTGGGCCTGGCCGGAGACGATCTTGAGATCATCGAAGGCGAAGCCGTCGCTGGAGATGGCGCCGTTGCCCTTGCGCTGGAACTTCACCACGAAGGTGCTGGACAGCGACAGGGACGGGTCGGCGTTGATGAGGCCCAGCATGTCGAGGGTGATCTTCTGCCAGGAGGTGTTGCCGTCCTGGAGGTTGGCCACCTTCACGAAGTTGGCGCCCGCGTCGTCGGAGAAGAACACGCCGTCCTCGGCGTCGGTCTCGTCGCTCCATTCCTTCCAGTAGAAGGACAGTTCCAGGTTGTCCGTGATGTCCGCCAGGTTGAGGCGCACGAACAGCTGGGTCAGGGTGGAGGTGCTGCCGTAGTTGTCCATGGTCAGGTGGTAGCTACCGCCGTTGGGGGTGTTGCCCGTGGTGACCTGGACGCGACCGTCGGCGTTGGACTGCGACATGGAGCTGTACTGATCCAGGTAGCCGTTCTCGAAGCCAGCGGTGTAGGGGATGGTGGAGTAGTTGCCAGCGCTGACCTGGACGTCGTCAATGGCCACGCCGCGGGTGGCGATGGCGTAGGCGCCCTTGTTGCTGAACTTGATGACGAACTTGTTGGACGCCGACAGGGTCGGGCTGTTGGCCGCGATGAGGGCGTCGAGGTCCAGGCGGATGTTCTGCCAGGTGGCGGTCTGGTTGGCGAAGGAGAAGGCGCGGACCCAGTTCTTGCCGCCGTCGGCGGACAGGTACACGGCGTCTTCGGTCTCGTCGTCCTCGGACCATTCGCGGTACCAGAAGCTGAGCACCACGCCGGTCTGGCCTTCCAGGTTCACGTGCAGCCGGCCTTCCTTGAGGCTGGTGACGCCGGAGTCGGACCAGTTGTCCAGGCCCAGGAAGTAGCTGCCGCTCCTCGGGGTCTGATCGCTGCGGACCATGGCGCGGCCGTAGTCGTACCACTTGGTGGTCCAGTAGGCGTCGGTGTCGCCGGTCTCAAAGCCGAAGGAGTAGGGCAGGGTCGCGTAGGCCTGGCTCTTGACCTCGATGTCATCAATGAGGATGCCGTCGTACTTCCAGACGGGCGACGTGTTCCAGTTGCACATGTTGTTGCCCCACATGCCCCACTGGCAGTAGGCATAACCGTTCAACGGGTGCTGGGTCTGGAGGCCGAAGCGGACCACGAACTTGCCGGTGCTGAGGTTCAGGCTGTACTGGTTGGCCAGTTCGTCGAGGTCCAGGTCAAGGCGGTTGTACTGGTAGTTACGGTCTTCGCGGTAGTCGGACCGCAGGTCGAAGACCTTAGTGTAGGACGCGCCAGCGTCGCCGGACATGTCGATGTAGTCGTAGCCCGAGTCGTAGCCCTCTTCGTAGTCCTTCCACCAGAACCGCAGGTTGGTGTCCTGGTGGTTCTTGAGGTTCAACTGCAGCAGAGCGCGCAGGTAGGCCCAGTTGTCGTCCTGGGAATTCTTGTACATGGCCATGTGGTAGGAGCCGCCGTGGGGGCCCCAACTGCTGGTCTGCTGAACGACCGGCGAGCTGCCGCTGTTCTGCTGGTCCCAGTACTGGTCGGGCCAGGTGGACTCGAAGTTCTGGATGTACGGAGGCACGGCGTAACCCTTGCCGGGGTAGATCTCGACGTGGTCAATCCAGATGCCGTCCGTGGAGTAGGTGCTGGGATCCTTCTGCTGGAAGCGAACCCGGAAGTTGGCGGACTTGGAGTCCATGCCGTTGGCTTCAGCGTAGGAGGTCAGGTTGACAATGCGCTCGACCCAGCCGGTGCCGTAGTTGAGGGTCTCGACGCGCACGAAGGCCTTGGTACCGTCGGAGATCCACACGCCGTCCTCAGCGTCGTCCTCGTCCCATTCGACGACGCGGTACTTCATGAGGGTGTCGGTGGCCTGGCCGACCAGGTTCAGGTAAAGGTTCAATTGGTTGGTGGACTCGTTGCCACCGCCCTGCCAGTCGTCCATACCCCAGCACCAGCCGGACCACGCGCTGGGCGTCCAGGCCTGGGAACGGCCTTCGTAGGTGGAGGCGACCGTCCAGTACTGGTCAATGTAGGAGTTGTCGAAGGACTGGGTGTAGGAAGGCGCCACGTAGTTGTTCGTCTTGGTGACGTTCAACTCGTCGATGGTGAAGCCGTCGCTGGAGTAGCTCTCGTTGTCGTACTGGACCCACTTGAGGACGGTCTTGTCGCTGAGCGTCAGGCCGTACAGCGCCGCGGAGTCCGCCAGGTTCAAGCGGATGAAGCGCCAGGACTGGTCCTGCATGTTCATGGAGTAGATGCGGTAGAAGTTGGTGCCACCGTCAACGGACATGTAGAGGCCGTCGGTGGTGTCAAAGTCCTCGTTCCACTGGATCTGCCAGAAGGACAGGATGGGGCTGGTCTCGCCCGCCAGGTTCAGGTGCAGTCTGGCTTCGTTCTTGCCGTAGCCACTGCCCGGGTAGCGGTCCCACATGAGGCACCAACCGCTGTAGCAGTTGCCGCTCCAGAACTTGGTGCGGGCGTAGTAGCCGGACTCGTTGTCGCCGTAGTGCGACCAGTACTGGTCGGTCTTGCCGGAGTTCTCGAAGTTCATCGAGTAGGGCAGCGTGGCGTAGGGCATCTCGGCCTTGACTTCGATATCGTCGAAGGCGAAGGCGTAGCTGCCGACGGCGCCCGAGTCTTCCCACTGGAACTTGACCAGGAAGGTGCTGGTGAGCGTCTTGCCCTGGGCCGCGGCGAGGGCCTTGAGGTCCAAGGTGAAGTGCATCCAGTTCTGGTCTTCGTAGTAGTTGGGACGCAACCAGTAGATGCGCACCCAGCTGGCACCGTCATCGTTGGAGATGTAGATACCGTCATTGGAGGAGTCCGAATCGGACCAGGACCGCCACCAGAAGCGCAGCAACGAGCTGGTCTCGTTCTCGAGGTTCAGGTAGAGGATGGCGGAGGAGATGGCCGAACCGCTGGAGCTGTCCAGCAGCAGCTGGTAGCTGCCGGTACGGGGGCTGTTGCCGCTGTCGATACGGGCGCGGCCAAAGCCGGTGGTCTCGTAGCGCCAGTAGGCGTCGTAGTTGCCGGTCTCAAAGCCGAAGCTGTAGGGCTGAGTGGTGTAGAGGGGCTTGCGGTAGACGAAGACATTGTCAATCGCGAAGCCGCCATTGGCGTAGGTGCGGTCACCCTTCTGCTGGAACTTGATGACCACCTTGTTGGAGTACTCGAGGCTGGCTGCCACGAGGACGTCCTTGAGGTTGAAGGACTTCTTCGTCCAGGTGTTGTTCGCGCCGTCCTTGAGGTCGATGGCCTTGGTGAAGTTCGTGCCGCCGTCCACGGAGACGTACACGCCGTCTTCGGTGTCCGTAGCCTCGTTGAACTCCTTCCAGTAGAACTCGACCATGACGGTGTCGCTGGCCACGGTGAGGCCGGACATGTTCAGGTGGACGCGGGCGTCGTTCAGGTAAGCCGTGCTGTCCGGGTTACCGTCCATGACCAGGTTGTAGGAGCCGGAGTAGGGACCGCCCGTGCCGTCGAAGCGGATGCGGCCAGCGCCGGTGGACTTGTAGTTCCACTCGTTCGGGTAGCCGGCCTCGAAGGAGGTCGCGTAGGGCAGCGTCGAGTAGGTGGCGGCGTAGCCACGGATCTTGAGGTCGTCGAAGGCGTAACCGTCACGCCAGCCGTCGCCGTGGGAACCGCCCTGGGGCAGAGAGTCGCCGTAGGCGGGGTTCACGGAGTAGTGGCCGAACTTGACGACGAAGGCCGAGGACTTGGGATTGAGGCCGTTGGACGTGGCCAGGGCGGCGAGGTCCAGGTTCTTCTCCCACCAACGGATGTTGTTGTCCCACAGGTCGCGGTTCAACCAGTCGACCTTGGCCCAGGTGGCGCCGGCGTTGTCAGAGATCCAGATGCCGTCGTAGGCGTCGTCGTAGCTGTCCAGGTAGTGCTTGAAGGCGAACTTCATCGTGACAGCGCCTTCTTCCGTGGACAGGTCAAGGCGCAACTTCAACTGGCCTTCGCCGGGGTCGTTGCCGGAGCCGTTGTTGGGCTCGTTGGAGTCCATGACCAGGAAGTAGCTGCCCTGGTAGACGCGCGGCGACGAGTCGGACTGGGAACCGTTGGGGCCATTGGCGGTCCAGCGGTCGGTGGACAGGTAGGTCCGGTGGGCGCCGGTCTGGTAGAGCTCCCAGTACTGGTCCCAAGACATGGTCTCGAAGGGCCAGGCGTAGGGCAGCTTGGCGTAGGCGTCCTCGACCAGCTCGACGGTGTCGATGTCGAAGCCGCGAGAGGACCAGGTGTAGTTGTCGTACTGCTGGATCTTGATGGCGAAGGTGTTGTTCATCGCCTTGCCAGCGGAGGCAGCAGCAGTCTTCAGGTAGAAGGACTTCTTGACCCAGCCGGTACCGGAGTTCATGGCGTCGACGCGGGCAGACCAGGTCTGGCCATCATCGTCGGAGAAGTACAGACCGTCCGTGGTGTCGTCGTTGTCAAACTCGCGGAACCAGAAGGACAGCCGCAGCTTGGGACTGCTGGCGTAGCTGGACAGGTCCAGGTACAGGATGACGGCGTTCGTGCCGTAGCTGCCGTTGGACGTGGAGTCCATGCAGAGGCTGTAGCTACCGTCGTGGGGGTCGCCCTTGACGTAGACACGGCCGTAATCCAGGGACTGGGTGTTCCAGTACTCGTCAGGGAAGGTGGTCTCAAAGCCCTGGGTATAGGGCGGGACCAGGTGGGGCTGGTCAATGAGACGCACGTCGTCGATGGCGATACCATCGGTGGTGATGGGGTACATGTCGTACTGCTGGAACTTGACCACCATGCGATCGGTGACGGTCAGGCCGGCAGCAGTGGCCAGGCCGATGGGGTCGAAGGCGTACTTGGTCCAGGTGTTGGTGCGGTTCAGGGAGACCACGCGGTTCGGGGTCCACGTCGCGCCGCCGTCATTGGACAGGTAGATGCCGTCGTAGTTCTGGTCGCCGTCGTCCCATTCGCGCATCCAGAAGGTGACCTTCACGGAGGTCTTGTTCTTCAGGTTCAGGTGCAGCAGGGCCTCGGCGAAGCCGTAGGTGCCGTTGTAGGTCGCCTTGTCGAAGGTCAGGTGGTGCGTGCCCTCCTGGGGCCCGTTGGCCGTGGTGATCTGGACGCGAGAACCATTGGTGCCAAAGGTCTTCCAGTAGGAGTCCAGTTCGCCCGTGTTGAAGTCCTGGGTGTAGGACACGGTGGCGTAGTCGACGTCCACGTCGGCCTTGACGTTGACTTCGTCGAAGGCGAGGCCGTCGTTCTCGAGGTAGTGGTCACCGTAGTACTGGAACTTGATGACCATGGTGTCGGTGTAGGAGATGCCGGCCTTGGTGGCCAGGGCGTCGAGGTCGATGACCACGTGTTCCCACACGTTGGAGTTGTTGGTGAAGCTCTTGATCTTGGCGAAGCTGGCGCCGCCATCGTTGGACAGCCACAGGCCGTCCTGGATGTTGACCTCATCGTTGAATTCGCGCCACCAGAAGGCCAACTCAATGTTGGACTGGCCTTCGAAGTTGAGGTGCAGGCTGGCCTCCGCCAGAGACGGGTAACCGGCCTCGCGGCAGTCCATGGTCAGGTGGTAGCTGCCGGCAACGGGGGCCGAAGCGGTCTGGATCTGGACGCGTCCACGGTTGGAGCTGGACACCGTCCACTTGCCGTCGAAGTTGCCGGTCTCAAAGCCGGTGTAGTAGGGCAGCGTGCCATACTCGGGCGCGCGCAGGACGGAGATGTCGTCCAGGGCGAAGCCGTCGTTGCTGATGTAGTGGTTGGCACCTTCCTGCCACTTGACCACGAACTTGTCAGACAGGGTCTTGCCAGCCGCGGCGGCCACGGTCACGAGGTCGACGGTGTAGATCTTCCAGGTGGTGTCCCAGTCCTTGAGGTCCAGAACCTTGGTGAAGGTCGTACCGCCGTTGTCGGAGATGTAGAGGCCGTCATTCGTATCGGTGTCGTCGTTGTATTCCGTCCACCAGCAGGACAGCAGAACCTTGGTCTCGTCCTGCAGGTTCAGGTGCAGCTTGGCCTGGTTGACAGCGGTGCTGCCGGGGGCATCAGCGCGGTCCATGGTCATGTGGTAGGTGCCCGCGTGGGGAGTGTTCTGGTTGGTCACCAGGACGCGGCCCGTTTCGGTGGATTCGGTGATCCAGGAGTTGTCCACCATGCCGGTCTCGAAGCCGGTGGTGTAGGGCAACGTGGCGTAGGTCGGGGCGCCCATGACGCGGACGTCGTCGATGGAGAAGCCGTCGTTGGCCACGGGCTCGGTGCCGCGCTGCTGGAAGCGGACGATGGAGTTGTCGGTGAAGGTCAGCCCCTGAGCGGTGGCCAGGGTGACCAGGTTCAGGCGGTAGAAGTACCAGACCTGGTTGCTGCCGTCCTGGAGGTTGTAGATCTTCTTGAAGGTGGCGCCACCGTCGTTGGAGAAGTACACGCCGTCTTCGGAGTGGGTCTCGTCGTTGAATTCCTTCCACCAGAAGGACAGGTAGGCAGCAGTCTCGCCGGCCAGCTTGACGTGCAGATCCATGCTGTTGGTGGAGTCCATGCTGGCGTAGGTATCCATCATGGCCTGCTGCGAGCCCATGGGGCTGTAGCTGTTGGTGAACCACACGCGACCCTTACCGGTGGACCAGTACGACCAGTACTGGTCAAAGGAGGAGGAGTCAAAGCCGATGGAGTAGGGAATGGCCGTGTAGGCCTGCTCGGAGATGCTGAGGTCGTCGAAGGCGAAGCCGCGGGAGGCGATAAGGTCGGTGTCACGCTGCTGCAGCTTGATCACGACCTTGTTCGTCAGGGTCTTGCCAATGGACTTGGCGGCCTGCAGCAGATCAATGGAGATCTTCGTCCAGGTGTTGTTGGTGTAAAGCGTACCGTTGAGGTGCATGACCTCGGTGAAGGTCGCGCCACCGTCGTTGGAGAACCAGATGCCGTCTTCGGTGTTGTCCTGGTCGTTGAATTCCTTCCACCAGACGCTCAACACGCTGTTGGTGGCGCCGGCCAGGTTCAGGTGCAGGCGGGCTTCGTTGGTGCCCGCGGTGCCGGAGGTCATGGAGTCCATGGTGAGGGCGTTGCCCTCGCCGCCGGTCTTGTTGACGGCGTAGACGCGGACGTTGTCAAAGGCCCAGCGCTCGTCAGAGTAGCCACCGTTCATCCAACCGCGGACGCGGATGGTGGCGTTGCTGGCGGTGTGGTCGCCGGTGACATCCAGCTCGTAGCGGCAGTTGACCCAGTTGCTCCAGGCGCAGTTCTGGCCACTTGAGCCGTAGTCGGTGCCAAAGCCCGTGCAGTTGCCCGAGCTGGCGCGGTACTGGCGCCACAGTTCGGTGCTGTCCAGGGCGAAGGAGGCGTAGTCGCCTTCACTCTGATCCCAGGTCTCGGAGGCCCAGTAGGTCAGGGTGACCCTGACGCGGCTGTGCGGGTAGGAGGCCAGGTTCACGGTGTAGGCGTCCTCGCGGACGTCGTTCCAGTAGGAGCCGTGGACCGTGGACGAGCCGTAGTAGCAGCCGTTCCAGTTGATGCGGGCGTTGGACCAGCCGGAGCCGTTGTCGCCGTTGTCCGAGTAGACCAGGGTTTCGGTCCACACGGTGGAGCGGTCGTAGTTGGCGTTGAGGGTGATGCGGCCCTTCTCTGTGGAGGAGGTCCGCCAGTAGTTGTCCAGGCTGGCGCCGTTGAAGTCCTGAGCGTAAGGCGGCACGGCGTAGGCGACGCCCTGGGTGACGATGACGTTGTCGAAGGCAATGCCGTCGTTACCGAAGGTGTTGTTGTTCTTGTTCTGGAACCGGATGACGAAGGTCTCGTTCATCTCGAGTTGGGCGTTGGCCGCAACGAAGTCAGAGATGGACATGACCTTGTGGATCCAGGTGCTGGCAGCGCCGTCCTTGAGGTCGAAGGCCTTGATGAAGGTGAGGCCACCGTCGGCGGAGAAGTAGACGCCGTCGTCGGAGTCGGTCTCGTCGTTGGTTTCCTTCCACCAGAAGTCAAGGTCAACGGCGGACTCGCCGGTGAGGTCCACGTGCAGGTCGGCGTAGCTGATGTTACCCGCGGCGATGGACTCGAAGGAGTCCATGACCATGTGGTAGGAGCCGGCCATGGGGGTGTTGTCCGTGGTGACCTGGATGCGAGCCTTGTTGTTCGTGAAGTTCGTCCAGTAGGCATCCGTCTTGCCCGTCTCAAAGGTCTGAGTGTAGGGCAGCTTGGTATAGGTCGGGCCGGCCTTGACGGCCAGGTCGTCGAACTGGAAGCCGTCGTTGGCGTAGGAGGTGTTGCCGTACTGGGCAAACTTGACCACGAAACGGTCCGTGAAGGTCAGGCCGTTGGCCGCAGCCAGGGTGACCAGATCCCACTGGACGAAGTTCCACTGGTTGTAAGAGCCCTCCAGCGGGGAGACGCGCACGAAGGTGCGGCCGCCGTTGTCGGACAGGAAGATGCCGTCCTGGACGTGGAGCTCTTCGTTGGTCTCTCTCCACCAGAACTCGAGGGTGGCCTTGGTGGCCTCGGACAGGTTCAGGTGCAGGCGCGCCTCGTTGAGGGCGTACACGGACCCGGAGTTGTCGAAGGACATCGACCGAGAACCGGTCTTCGGGGTCACGTCAGTACGGTTCTCAATGCGGCCGTTCCAGGTCGTCGAGATCATCCAGGGAGCGTCGTAGGTGGTGGACTCGAAACCGGTGCTGTAGGGCAGCTCGGCCGCGGTCTGGCGGTCCAGGGTGATGTCGTCAAAGGCAAAGCCGTCGCTGCTGTAGGCGTAGTTGCCGGTCTGCTGGAACTTGATGACGAAGGTGTTGCTCATGGTGAGACCGGCAGCCGCAACGGCGGCGTCCAGGTCGATGGTGAACTTGTAGTAGTAGTCCGCGGTGCCGTCGATGGCCAGGTCCACGAGGCGCACGAAGGTGGTGCCGCCGTCGTCGGAGATGAACACACCGTCCACGTTGGCGTGGTTGTCGTCGGACCACTCCTTCCAGTAGAAGGACAGGACCACGTCGGTCTCGTTCTCGAGGTTGACGTGCAGACGGGCCTGGTTGACGGAGAGGGCCCCACCGTTGGAGCCGTTGTCCATGGTCAGGTGGTAGCTGTTGCGCGGCGTCCAGCTGCTGCGGATGGCGATGCGGCCGGAGTTGGTGCTCATGTCCGCCCAGTACTGGTCGAAGGAGCCGGACTCGAAGTTCTGGGTGTAGGGGATGGTCGTGTAGGGCTGGACCTGCTTGACCTCGATGTCGTCGATGGCGATGCCATCTTCGCCGGCCACGTTGCAGTCGTCAGCCTGGGTGAACTTGACGGCGAACCCTTCGTTGAGGCTCAGGCCGTAGGCCATGGCCAGGGCGTCCATATCCAGGGAGACGTAGGTCCAGTCGGCGGGGACGCCGCCGAGGAAGTCGTAGACCTTGACCCAGCTGTTGCCGTAGTCAGAGGAGAAGTACACGCCATCCTGGGCATCTTCCTCGTCACCGAAGTTCTTCCAATAGAAGTTGAACTCGGCGTTGGAGAGGATGCTGGACGCGTTGATGTGGACCACAGCCTCGGCCATGGTGCTGGCACCAGTGCAGGTGGCGTTGTCCAACAGCAGGTAGTTGGTGCCGGTGTTGCCAGCGTCAACCACGATGCGGGCGCGGCCGCCGTCGTCGTTCCGGACGGTCCAATCGGTGTCGAGGTAGCCGTCCTCGAAGGAGTTGGTGTAGGGGATGGTGGCGTAGTCGGGGCCACGAGTGACCGCCAGCTTGTCCAGGCCGAAGCCGGCCTGGTCGCCGGGGCCGATGCCCTTGTACTGGAAGCGGATCACCACCTGGCTGTTGAACCACAGACCGTACTGCCAGGAGACAATGGTCAGGTCGATGGCCTGGTAGTACCAAGTGCCGGCGTCGCCGCCGTCGAAGCCCATGATGCGGGTGAAGTTGGCGCCGCCGTCATTGGACATGAACACGCCGTCTTCGGTATCGAAGCTGGCATTGCCCAGGTTCTTCCACCAGAAGCTGAGGGAGGCCCAGGACTCGCCGTTCAGGTCCAGGTACAGGTCCGAGTAGGACACGTTGTCGGTCTGGTCGTCGGGGCACACCAGCTTGACCTGGTAGCTGCCGTCGACGGCGTCGTTGGTGTTGATCTCGGAAGCGCAGTTGCTGGGGCTGCCGGTCCAGTAGAAGTCGTAGACGCCTTCCTCAAAGCTGGTCTCGTAGGGCAGCTTGGCGTAGGCCTGCTTCTCGTACACGGTGATGGTGTCGAAGGCCATACCGTCGCCGCCGGCGATGGAGCAGTCGTCCTTCTGCTGGAACTTCACGGCGAAGCGGTTGTTGAGGACCAGGTTGTTCTGGTTGGCCAGATCAAGCAGATCCAGGGTGTACTGAGCCCAGATGTTGTAGGTGGAGCCAGTGAGGCCCAGGACCTTGGTCCAGGTGAGACCGCCGTCGTCGGAGATGTACACACCGTCTTCGGCGTGGTCCTCGTCGTTGAACTCCTTCCACCAGAAGGAGAGGTCGACGCCGCGACCCGCGGACAGGTCAAGGTACACCACGGCCTCGTTCACGGACATGTAGGCAGCGGAGCAGCCGGACACATCCAAGGTCATGTGACGCACGCCACCCTGAGGCACGTACTGGTTGGTGATGGAGGAGCGGCCGAAGCCGGTGCTGGAGGTGAAGCTCCAGTATTCGTCGAACACGCCGGCCTCAAAGTCCTGGCTGTAGGGCGGCGCCACGAAGGGCTGAACGGCCACGGAGATATCGTCGAAGCCCATGCCGTCGGTGACCGCAGGACCGTTGCCCTTCTGCTGGAACTTCACGACGAACTTCTGGACCATGTTGAGGCCGTTCTGGGTGGCCAGCTTGTCGAGGTCGACCCAGTACTGCTTCCAGACGCCATTGGCGCCATCCTTGAGATCCATGACCTTGACGAAGGTCTTGCCAGCGTCAGAGGAGATGTAGAGGCCATCCTCGGTGTTGAACTCGTCGTTGAATTCCTTCCACCAGAACTTGAGGACCACATCGCGCTGGTTCTCCAGATCCAGGTAGAGGTTCATCGAGACGGTCTCGTAGGTGATGGAGGACTTGGAGTCCATGACCACGTGGTAGGAGCCGCCGTGGGGGTTGTTCGCGTCGCTGACGGTGATGCGGCCCTCAGCGGACACTTCGGTGGTCCAGTAGGTGTCGAAGGCGCCTTCTTCGAAGCTGGTCTCGTAGGGCAGGGTCGCGTAGTTCTGGCCCTTGACCACGAAGATGTTGTCGATACCGAAGCCTTCGCTGCCCCAGTTGCAGGCGCCGGTGTGGGAGAACTTGAGGACGACGCCGTCGGTGAGCGTCGTGCCGTTGGCGCGGGCCACGTTATCCAGGTCAAGCTCGACCTGGTTCCAGGTGCCGTTGTCGCCGGTGTTCAGATCCATCACGCGGACGTAGCTGTTGCCGGAGTCAGTGGACAGGTACAGGGCGTTGTCAGAGGCACCGCCACCGTTGGTGTACTGCACCCAGTAGAACGACAGATCGACGTTCTCGTAGGAGGACAGGTTGAGGTGCAGCAGCGCCTCGTTGGTGGAGGGGTTGCCGTCGCAGGTGGGGACGTCCTGGTACAGGGCCCAGGAGCCTTCCTGTGCGCCGTAGTTGGCGGTGATGAAGTTGTGGCTGGAGTTCTGGTCGGTGAACTTCCAAGAGGTATCAACTTCGCCGGTCTCAAAGCCCTGAACGTAGGGCAGGGTGGTGTAAACGGGGCCTTCGAAGACGCTGACGTCGTCCACCGCCCAGCCGTCATCGGCGATGGGGCAGGTGCCGGAGTGCTGGAACATGACCACGGTGGTCTCGTTGAGGCTGAGGCCCACGGCCGCAGCGGCCTCGTCGAGGTCGATGGTCTTGTAGTACCAGGTGTCGTTGCTAGCGCCAACGATGTTCAGGATCTTGGTGAAGGAGTTACCACCGTCGTTCGACAGGAAGACGCCGTCGTCATCCTCGATGTCGTCATTGATCTGCTTCCACCAGAAGCCCATCTGGACTGCGGAGAGGCCGGACAGGTTGAGGTGCAGCTTGTTGGCGGCGAGGCCGGTGCCGTCGCAGTCAGCCTTGTCCATGGTGACGTGGAAGTTGCCAGTGTGGGGGCCGTTCTCGGAGGTGATGGCGCTGCGGCCGCCGGACTGGGTGCGAATCCAGGAGTTGTCGAACAGGCCGGTCTCGAAGCCGGTGGAGTACGGCAGGGTGGCGTACTCGGCGACGGCCTTCACGGACACGTCGTCGAAGGCCATACCGTCGGACACCATGGTCAGGTCGTCGTACTGTTGGAACTTCACCACGAAGGTGCCGTTCAGGGTCAGGCCGTACAGGTCGGAGAGGGCGTCCACATCAAGGACGATCTCCTGCCACTGGTTGGCGTTGTTCGCCAGGTCAAAGACCTTCACGTAGGACTGGCCACCGTTGTCGGAGAAGTAGATGCCGTCCAGGTTGTGGGTCTCGTCGCTGAACTCCTTCCACCAGACGCGCAGTTCCACGTTCCACTGGCCGTCCAGGTCCAGGTGGAGGGTGGACTCGTTGATGGCGTACTTGCCATTGGTGTTGGTGTCCATGGTCAGGTGCTTGATGCCGCTGTGGGGACCGTTGGTCTCGATGACCCGGATGCGGCCGTAGGTGTTGTTGGACTCGCTGGCCCAGTAGGGATCAAGCACGCCGTCTTCGAAGCTGGTCTCGTAGGGCAGCTTGGCGAAGTTGGCGACGGGGTACACTGCAAGGTCGTCGAAGGCGAAGCCGTTGTCGGGCAGCATGAAGTTGTCGTACTGCTGGAACTTCACGGCGAAGGTGGAGTTCAGCGACAGGCCGTTGTCGGTGGCCAACTGGTCCAGGTCAACGGTGATCTGCTGCCAGTAATTGATGGAGCTGGTGAGGGACATGGCCTTCACCCAGGTGGAGCCGCCGTCGTTGGACAGGAAGAGGCCGTCCTCTTCGTTGTCGTCATCGTTGAACTTGTTCCACCAGAAGGACATCTCGACGTTGTTCTGGCCTTCCAGGTTCAAGAAGAGACGGGCGTCATTCATGACGTCCTGACCGTTCTCGGTGGTGGTCATGATCAGGTGGAACGCATCGCCGTGGGGGTCGAACTCGGTGGAGACTTCCACGCGACCGTAGGTGTTGGAGCTGTGCTTACGCCAGAACTCGTCGAGCTCGGCGTTCTCGAAGCCGGTGGTGTAGGGAATGGCCGTGTAAACGGGGATGCACTCGCCGCAGTCGTTCTGGCACTCGAGGCAGTCCTCGCCGTACTCGGGCTCGCAGGCGGTGTTGCCGCAGCAGTCGCCGCAGTCGCTGGGGCAGGCGTTGCAGTTCTCGTCGTCCTGGCAGACGCCATCGCCACAGATGTGGGCGAGGGAGACGGTCATCTTGAAGTCGCCCTTCACGCCGGCGCCGTTGCCGTCGACGATGAGGTCGTAGCCGGTGTTGGCCTCGAGGACCAGGTCCTTGAAGCAGGAGCCGTTGCCCAGGTTGTAGTGGGCGCAGTTGTCGTCCTCGGCCACGAAGGGACCGGTGGCGCAGCCGCCGCCCTGATCCTGGCGGACGTACATCACGGAGTCGAAGCCGTTCTTGGCCTCCAACTTGACCGTGGCGTTCATCTGGTACTCGCCGACGTTCAAGCGGTAGACGCGGTCGGGAGCGCCGACGCCGTAGCCGTAGATCTCGTGCCAGAAGGCATCCACGGCGCCGTAGGTGGAGCCGTTGTAGTTCATGGTGCCGACGTTGGCATCAAGGACGATGGGGTTGTCGCAGTCGTCGCCGCCGCAGCACCACTCGCCGTCCGGGCAAGGAGAGGTGCTGACGCAGCCGTGGCACAGGGCCCCGTCCTGGCACATGAGGACGTCGAGGCAGCAGGTCACGTCGGCCGAGCAGGGCACGCCGCAGGCGGTGCTGAGGGTGACCTCAAGTTCGAAGTCGGCGCCGGTGGCAAAGTTGCCGTCGACGATGATGGAGTAGGTCTTGTAGGGGCGCAGGAGCACGTCCTCCACACAGGCGCCGCCCTCGTCGAGGCCACAGCCCGAGTCGTTGAAGCTGAGCCTGGTGCCGTCGTTGCAGCCGCCCTTCTCTTCCACCACGTAGACCAGGGAGTCGAAGCCCTTGGCCATGGCAACCATCTTGCGAGGCGTGTCGCCCAGGGTGATGCGGAAGATTCGGTCGGGGGCGCCGCTGCCGGAGCCGTCAAAGTTGAAGGCATCGGAGGCGCCGAAGGTGGAGCTCAGGAAGTTCTGGGTGCCCAGCACGTCCTCGATCCAGATGGCGTTGTCGCAGGTGTCGCCAGCGCAGCACCAGCTACCGGTGGGGCAGAACTGGCCCTGAGCGGTGACGGTGCAGTTTTCGCAGGTGGCGCTTTCCTTGCACAGAGCGGTGTCGCAGCAGTTGTCGGCGTCCAGGCCACCGCAGGTGGTGCCACAGTTGTCGCCGGAGCAGTTGTAGGGGCAGCAGGAGGCATAGCCGCCGTCCAGGCACTCGTTCATGAGGTTGCACAGGTAGGCGTAGTGCAGGGTCTCATCGGAGCAGGTCTGGGTGCCGCCACAGACGGTGTTCTCGGGCCACTGGTGGCAGGCGCCCGTGCCGTTGCAGGTCTCCTGCTCGCAGGGGTAGTCACCGCAGTCGCCCTTGATGTCTTCGCCGTCCAGCTGGTTGGCGCACTCGCCAGCGCCGTTGCAGACCTGGCACATGGCGCACTCGTTGAAGGGATCGTCATTGACGTAGAAGGAGCAGGTACCCACGGCACCGGAGATGTCACAGGCCTGGCAGTTGCCAGCGCAATCGGTGTCGCAGCAGTAGCCGTCGACGCAGAAGCCCGTGA
The DNA here is from genome assembly GCA_903923815.1 of uncultured Myxococcales bacterium. Lineage (GTDB taxonomy): Bacteria > Myxococcota_A > UBA9042 > CAIXZC01 > CAIXZC01 > CAIXZC01. The sequence goes on along the minus strand of CAIXZC010000084.1, from coordinate 88,588 downwards.
AGCACTCGGAGCCATCGGCACAGGACTCGCCGTTGTCCTTGAGGTCCGTACAGGTCTGGGCGATGCAGGTGAAGCCACTGATGCAGTGGGTGTCATCGGAGCAGGCGGTGCGGCATTCCGAGCCAGAGCTGCAGACGTAGGGGTCGCAGGCGGACTGGGTGCCGTTCTCGACGCAGTTGCCAGCGCCATCGCACAGGGACTCGGGGTAGGCGATGCCGTCAAGGCAGGTGGCAGCCTGGCAAACGTTGCCGGTGCGCAGGGCGCAGGAACCGGCGCCATCGCACTCGCCGCTGAGGCCACAGGGATTGGTGCTGGGGTCGGAGGGAGCGCAGGAGGCCTTGAGGTCGGACCCGGCCACTTCTTCAGCGCACACGTTGGCGCCGTTGCAGACGAAGCAGGCCTGGCACTCGTTGTCGGGGTCAATGGCGGCGTAGTTGGCGCAGGTACCAACGCTGCCCTCAAGGGCGCAGCCGGCGCAGGTCGCGTCGCAGGCGACGTCGCAGCAGACGCCATCCACGCAGAAGCCCGAGCTGCACTGGGCATTGCCGTAGTCGGCGAAGGAGCAGGTCGCCCCGTTGTCCAGCTTGGGCACGCAGACGGAGGACTCGCAGAAGTGGACGTCGTCGCAGTCGGCGCTGTCCGAGCAGGCGGTACGGCACTCGGTGTCCGAAGAGCACTTGTAGCCGTTGCAGTCAGTAGCCTCGGTGTCGACGCAGTTGCCCGCGCCGTCGCAGAGGTCCTGCGGGAAGAAGGTGGCACCCGTGCAGGAAGCAGCGTCGCCGCAGGGGGTCTCGTTGTTCCAGAAGGTGCAGGTGCCGTCGCCACCGCAGGCGCCGTCCTGGCCGCAGCCCTCGGGGGCCGTGTCTTCGCAGTCGTTGTTGGGATCCAGGCCGGCCTGGACCAGCTTGCAGGAGCCGACGCCGTTGCAGGTCTCGCAGGCGTTCAGGCACTCGTTGGTCGGGTCGTTGTTGTTGGCCACGAAGGTGCAAATACCGTTGGTGTTGCACTCCATGCAGAAGCCGTCGCAGGGATTGGAGCAGCAGACGCCGTCCACGCAGTAGTAGCCGGGCAGGCATTCGCTGAGGCCGGAGGCGGCGTCGCAGGTGGCGCCAAGAGTCTTCTGGACTTCGCAGATCTTGGCCGCGTTGCAGAAGTAACCGCCGGAGCAGTGGGCGTCGTCATCGCAGGCCGTGCGGCACTTGGTGTCGTCCTCGCACATGAAGCCGCCCGGGCAGGTGGCCACGCCGGAGTCGATGCAGGCGCCGGAGGCGTTGCACTTGTCCGCAGCGTAGACCTTGTTGCCGGAGCAGGTCTGCTCGTGGCAGATGGTGTCGGCAGGCCACAGGGCGGTGCAGGCGCCGTTACCGTCGCAGAGGCCGTCGGAGGCGTTGCACTTGGGACCTTCGGAGCACTCGTCGAGGGGGTCAACCCCAGCGGTGATGTTCTGGCACGAGCCGCCGAAGCAGTAGGCGCAGGCGCCGCACTCGTTGTCGGGGTCGGTGGTGTCGCCGTGGCCCACGCAGGAGCCAACGAAGCCCGCCACGTTGCAGGACTCGCAGGTCCCGTCGCAGGCGGCCTCACAGCAGACGCCGTCGGTGCAGAAGCCCGAGAAGCAGTCCGTGGACTTGGAGCAGGTGTGGCCGTCGGGGAACTTGACCGTGCAAGCGCCGCTGATGCAGAAGGCGCCGCCACAGCAGTCATCCGCCGTGTAGCAGGTGTCGCGGCAGGCATTGCCGGTGCACTTGTAGGGGCAGCAGGACTTGGAGCCGGCATCGTTGCAGACGCCGTCACCGGAGCAGTAGTCGGTGTAGTACTGGATGTTGGTATCCGTGTCGCAGGACTGGGCGTTGCACACGTGGGTGGGGGCCCAGATGGAGCACTTGCCGGTGCCGTCGCAGGTACCGTTGTTGCCGCAGCCCGCCGCGTCCTGGATGCAGTCCTCGCGGGGATCCTCACCGAAGGGCACGTTCACGCAGTTGCTGAAGCCGCCGCAGAACTTGCACAGACCGCAGTAGTCCTTGTCGTAGGTGCCGTAGGCGAAGGGCTTGCAGGTACCCACGAAGGTGTCCTGGGTGCAGCTTTCGCAGGCATTGGTGCAGGCGGTGTTGCAGCAGACGCCGTCCACGCAGAAGCCGGAGGCGCATTCGTCGTTGGAGCCGCAGGTGGTGCCGTTGGTCTCCTTGTTGTGGCACTGAGTGTCCTTGCAGTAACCAGTGGTGCAGCACTCGGTGTGGTTGGCGCAGGAGGTACGGCAGAACTTGTCGGGACCGACGCCGTCGCAGAGGAACGGGCAGCAATCCACGGCAGCCTTGTCCTCGCAGGAGCCGGTGCCGGTGCACTGGTCCTGGGGCAGGAAGGTGTGGTCGGCGCAGGACGGGCCGTCGCCGCAGTTGATCGTCGTGGCCTGGAACTGGCAAGCGCCGTTCTCGCCGCATTCGCCGGTCTGGCCGCAGCCATTGACCAGGTCTTCAGCGCAGTCGCTCTCGGGATCGGAGCCGGGCTCCACAAACTTGCAGGCAGAGGTACCGTTGCAGACGGAGCACGTGGCGGTGCATTCCTTCTCGGGGTCGGTGTTGTTGTCGTAGGGGTAGCAGGTACCGACGTGACCGGTCACAGCGCAGTTCTCGCACTCGCGGTCGCAGCCGGTATCGCAGCAGACGCCGTCGACGCACTGGTTGGTCAGGCACTGGTTGTCGGCCAGGCAGGGGGTGCCGTTGGCGGAACGATCCACACAGTTGCCGGACTCCACGTCGCAGTAGAACGCGGCGCAGCAGTGCGAGTCCTGAGAGCAGGTGCCCGCAGCGCGGCAGGCCTTGGCCACGGAGTTGCAGGAGTAGGGGCAGCAGTCATCCACAAAGCCGGGCACGCAGGACCAAGTGCCGTTGCAGAAGCGCTCGGCGTTGTACTCGGTGGTGTCGCAGGCCTCGGGCGAGCAGGAGGTGCCATTGGCGTAGAGAGCGCAGGAGCCGGTGCCGCTGCACACGCCCGTGGTGCCGCAGGAGGACTCGGCCTGGACCGTGCAGTCGTCGGTGGGATCCTGGTCAGCATCCACGTTACGGCAGGCCTTGGCGCCGTCGCACACCTTGCAGGCGTCGGTGCAGGAGTTGGAGGGGTCGGTGTTGTCAAGGTCCGCGGCGCAGGTGCCGGGAACCGCACTGCAGTTCTCGCAGATACCGTTGCAGGAGCTTTCGCAGCAGAAGCCGTCCACGCAGTTGCCGGAGGCGCACTGGGAAGCCTCGGTGCAGGTGTCGCCGTCGACCAGCTTCCACACGCAGGAGCCCAGGGAGCAGAAGGCCCCGGCGCAGCACTCGGAGGCGTCCACACAGAAGGTGTCGCAGACGTCGCCAGAGCACTTGAACGGGCAGCAGCTTTCCGTCGCGGAGAGGGTGCTGCAGGTGGCATCGCCGTCGCAGGTCTCGGCCAAGTACAGGGTGCCGGTGGCGGCGTCGCAGGTCTGGCCGACGCAGATGGTGCCGGCCACGTAGTTCTGGCAGGCGCCAGCGCCGTCGCACTTGCCGTTGTTGGCGCAGGTGGCGGGCAGCTCGGCGAGGCAGTCACCGGTGGGGGCGTCTTCGCCCGCCGGGACGTTCTCGCAGGAGGCGTTGCCGAAGCAGGCCATGCAGGGGTCGCACTCGAGGTCGGGGTCAATGCCGCCATCGATGTTGGAGCAGGCGCCCTCGTGACCCAGGATGCCACAGGACTGGCACTCGCCGTTGCAGGGGGTGTTGCAGCAGACGCCGTCCACGCAGTTGCCGGAGAGGCATTCGTTGTTGCCGAACTGAGACGCGGTGCAGGTCTCGCCGTCGTTCTTCTTGGCCACACAGGCGGTGCCCATGCAGTAGAAGCCAGTCTGGCAATCGGTAGACGCGCTGCAGACGGCCAAGCAGGAGGTGGCGTTGGCGCACTTCAGGTTGTTCGGGCAGGGCTGGGCCGGGCCCGCGTCGATGCACACGCCGTTGCCGTCGCAGGTGTTGATCGGATCAATGAGGGAGCCACTGCAGCCCAGGTTGGCGCAGATGGTCGTGGCGCCCCACTTCTCGCAGACGCCGGCCTTGCAGGAACCGACGGTGCCGCAGGTGAGAGGATCGGAGGAAGCGCACTGGTTCTTGAGGTCGGTGCCGTCGGTAGAGGGCTTGCACTCGCCGCCGCCGGAGCAGACGTGGCACTCGCCGCACTCGAGGTCCGGATCCTGGTCGTTGGGCACGGGGTAGCAGTGGCCGATCTGGCCGGTCACGTCGCAGGCCTGGCAGGTGCCGTCGCAGGGAGCGTCGCAGCACACACCGTCCACGCAGTTGCCGGAGAGGCACTGGTCGTTGTTGCCGCAGACAAAGCCGTTGTTGACCTTGTTGATGCAGGAACCGACGGTCTGGCCTTCGGGGATGGAGCACCAGTAACCGCCGAAGCAGTTGTCGTTGGTGGTGCACTCGGTGAAGCACTCGGTGCCGTCGCAGGCGTAGCCACCGCAGAACTGCTGGACCTGCTCGGGGCAGGTGCCGCCGACGCCGTCGCAGGTGGAGGGCTGGTAGAGGTAGCCGTCAACGCAGGTCTGGGGAGCGCAGACGGTGTCGGAGGGCCACAACTGGCAGATACCGGCGCCATCGCACTCGCCGCTGAAGCTGCAGGTGGAGGCGGCGGTGGGAGCGCAGTCGTTCTTGGGGTCGTTGCCGGCCGCCACCATGGCGCAGGAGTTGGACGTACCGGTGCAGGCCTGGCAGAACGAGCAATCGGCCTTGGGATCCAGCCCAGCGGCCACCAGCGTGCACACGCCGTGGCTGCCGTCCGCATCACACACTTCGCAGGTGCTGTCGCAGGCGCGGTTGCAGCAGTAGCCGTCAACGCAGAAGTTGCTGGAGCACTCAGAGTTGGCCTGGCAGGTGGTACCAACAGCCTTCTTGGGAATGCAGGCATTGCCAAGGCAGTAGTGGGTGCTCTGGCAGTCACCGGACCCAACACAGGCAGTGAGGCACTTGTTGCTGAGGCTGCAGTTGTACTTCTGGTCAACGCAGTTGGCGTTGTTCTGGTCGCAGACAGTCTCGGTGCAATCCGCAGAGGCGGGGGTGGGGATCACGCAGGCGCCGTCGCCGTCGCAGAAGGCGGGCTGGGCGTAAGTGTGGTTGACGCAGCTTTCGGGACGGCAGACCGTGTCCACGCCGCGCTTGGCGCAGGTACCGGTGCCGGTGCAAACACCGGAGTTGCCGCAGGGTTCGAGCAGATCGTCGGAGGCCACGCACAGGTCCTTGACGTCGGCGCCGGCGCTTTCGTTCTTGCAGAAGCCGTTGCCGTTGCAGACGCGGCAGGAGCCGCACTCGAAGTCGGGGTCAGTGTCATCGACGTGGTTCGAGCAGGTACCGCGAGTCGCGGGGTTCAGGTTGCAGGTCCGGCACTCGCCGTCGCAGGCCTCGTTGCAGCAGATGCCGTCAACGCAGAAGCCCGAGGTGCACTCGCCACCGGCGTTGCAGCTTTCGCCGTCAGTCTTCTCGGCGATGCAGATGCCGCCCTCGCAGGCCACGCCGTTGCAGCAGGGGTGATCCTGGTCGCAGGTGGTCCGGCAGTTGCCGTTGGTGCCGCACTCGTAGGGGCAGCAATCCGTCTCGAGCTTGGGCACGCACTGGCCCGTGCCGTTGCAGAACTCGGCGGGGTTGTGGGTGGTGCCGGTGCAGGCGGGATCGCTGCACTGGGTGGTGAGGCCCCAGTAATCGCAGGCAGAGGCGCCGTTGCAGAAGCCGTTCAGGCCACAGGAGGCCTCAGCGGAAGGCTCGCATTGATTCTTGGCGTCCTTGCCCTTGGTCTGGGCGACGCAGGTGCCCACGCCGGAGCAGGCCTGGCAGAGGCCGCACTCGGCCGGGGTCTGGGGATCGGTGTCCTTGGTATGGAAGGTGCAGATGCCTTCGAGGCCGGCCACGTTGCAGCTGGCGCAGGTGCCTTCGCAGGGCAGGTCGCAGCAGACGCCATCGGCGCACTGGCCGGAGATGCAGTCGGTGTCCTCGGTGCAGGCGTTGCCCAGGGAGGCCCTGGCCACGCAGGCGCCGCCCACGCAGCGGTGGGTACCGATGCAGTCGGCGTCTTCGTCGCAAGAGGTCTGGCAGGCCACGGCGGCCGCGTCGCAGGCGTAGGGATCGCAGGCCGTCTCGGAGCCGGTCTGGCAGGTGCCGTTGCCATTGCAGAGGCTGTCATTGTGCTGCACACCCTGAGAGCAGTACTTGGCCATGCAAACAGTGATGGCAGACCACTTGCGGCAGACACCAGCGCCATCGCACTGGCCGTCCAGACCACAGGTGGACATGGCGTCGGCGGTGCAATCGCTGACGGGGTCCTGACCGGCGGGAACCAGCACACACGCGTGGGCCGCGTTGCAGGCGCCACAGTTGCCGCACTCGTTCTCGGGGTCGGCGTTGACCGCCACGTAGGCGCAGGTACCGGGGGTGGGCGCGTGAACACCGCAGGTCTGGCAGGAGCCATCGCAGGCGGCGTTGCAGCAGTAGCCATCAACGCAGAAGCCGGAGGCGCACTCGGCGTTGGCACCGCAGGTCTGGCCGTTGGCGCGCTGGACGATGCAGGTGTTGCCTTCGCAGTAGAAGTCGCCCGCGCAGTCTTCCTTCACGGTGCAGCCCGTCTTGCAGGCGCCCGTCTCGGTGTTGCAGGAGAAGTGGTTGGGGCAGACTTCGGCGCCCGCGTCAATGCAGGCACCCTGGCCGTCACACAGGCTCTGGTGCTGCAAGGTGTAGTCATCGCAGGACTGGGGAATGCAGACGGTGGTGTTGGGGGCGTAGCGGCAGGCGCCGACGCCGTTGCAGTTGCCGTCCTTGCCGCAGATGTCGGGGTCAGCGTCGCATTCGCCGTGGAAGTCGGAGCCCGCCGAGGCGTTCACGCAGGTACCCGAACCATTGCAGACCTTGCAGAAGCCGCAGTCGTGGGCGGGGTCGGTGTCAACATTGGCGAAGGTGCAGGTGCCCAGGTTGTTCTCGACGTTGCAGGCCTTGCAGTTCTCTTCGCAGCCGGCGTTGCAGCAGTAACCGTCAACGCAGAAGCCGGAGGCGCACTCGCGGTTGTCGAACTGGTCGAAGGAGCAGGTCTCGCCATTGGGCTTCTTGAGCTGGCACTCGGAGCCGGCGCAGAAGTAGCCGTCGATGCAGTCATCGTCGGCAGTGCACACGGTCTCGCAGTTGGTGCCCGCGAAGTTGCACTTGTAACCGCCACAGGTGGTGGGCTCGGAGTAGACGCAGCACCCGCGGAGTCGCAGTGCTCCTTCGGGTACAGGGTGTGGATACCGCTCTCGATGCGGCAGGCAGAGGCACCCGTACCACAGGAGGTTTCGGGACCGTACTTGCCACAGCCGCCGGCGCCATCGCACAGGCCGCTGAACCCGCAGGGATCTTCAATGGAGCAGTACTGCTTGGGATCGGCCAGACCGGCCACCACAGCGCGGCAGCCGTCGGTGCCGTTGCACACCTGGCAGATGGGGCACTCGGGGGCGGTCTTGCTATCGAAGCCGTTCTCGAGGGCGGTGCAGGTACCGTTCTTGCCGGCCAGGTTGCAGGCAACGCAGGGGCCGTTGCAGGACTTGTCGCAGCAGTAACCGTCGGTGCAGTAGCCGCTCATGCAGGAATCGCCCGTGGTGCAGGCGGTACCCACAGCGGACTTGGCCACGCACTTGGAGGTGGCGTCGCAGTAGAAGCCGGCCACGCAGTCGGTGGCGGCGGTGCAGGCGGTGCCGCACAGGTGGGTCTCACCGTTGACCTTGCTGCAGCGGTAGGCGCCGCAGGAGGAGGGGGTCACGGCGGCGCAAGCGCCGGCGCCGCTGCAGGAGCGCTGGGCCTTGGCCTCGTAGTGGAGACCGTCGGAGGCCACGCCGCAGGAGGCGGCAGCACAAACCTGGGTGGCGGGCCAGAAGGAGCAGGTGCCCGTGCCGTTGCAGACGCCGTTCAGGCCACAGGTGCCGGCTTCGGAAAGCTGGCAATCGTCAACGGGATCGTCACCATCCGGGACGTTGACACACCCGCCCGAGCCATTGCACACGAGGCAGGCGATGCAGTCGTTGTCGGGGTCCGTGCTGGCGGCGTGAGCCGTGCAGGTACCGGCGCTGCCGCTGACGTTGCAGGCTTCGCAGGTGCCGTTGCAGGCGCTGTCGCAGCAGTAGCCGTCCACGCAGTTGCCAGAGGAGCACTCGGCAGAGGTGGAGCAGGTCTGGCCGTTGTCCTTGGAGAGCTGGCAGGCGGTGCCGTCGCAGTAGCGGCCGGTCTGGCAGTCGTCGTTGGTGGTGCACATCACGAGGCAGGCGCCATTCTTGCACTTGAAGCCGTCGGCGCATTCCTCGGTGCCGTTGGAGGTGCAGTCACCGGCGCCGGTGCAGAAGGAGACCTTGGTGACGGTCTTGTCGTCCACGCAGGAGATGGGGATGCAGACGGTCTCGGGGCTCCACAGGGAGCAGATGCCAGAACCGTTGCAGCGGCCGTTCGTGGCGCAGGTGTCGGGAGTCGACTGGGTGCACTGACCCTTGGGATCAACCACGTCATTGGCGACGAACTTGCAGGCGCCGCTGCCGTTGCAGACCTTGCACAGGCCACACTCGAAGTCGGGGTCGCTGTCGTTGTGCACGAACTGACACATACCCTGACCAGCGATGAAGAACTGAGCATTGGCCATGGCAATGGGGGCGGCCCCAGCGGTGTTGGTGTTGGGCCAGATGGACCAGACGTTGGTCTCGGCGGCGTTGTTCACCCACATCCACACACCCATACCAGAGGTGGTGGAGAGGCCCGGCAGGGCGGACTTGGGAATGCGCAGCTCGTTCACCTTGTGGGTGGAGTCGTAGCCGGGGAAGTTGGACCAGCCGGACATGTTCTGGGCGAAGTCCCAGGTGCCGGGGGTGGTGGCGGATTCGGCGTAGAGGTTGATGACGCCGCCGCTTACGGTCTTGTTGAAGGCAACCAGGTATTCGGGCTTGCGCAGACCCGTGAAGTAGGCGCCGCCCTTGGCGTTGGAGGAGCCGCCCACGCCGGAGTCGCCGGCCTTGAGGGCGTCGATGTCAAAGGCCACAAAGACCTTGTCGGCGGAGAGGTTCACGCCGTCCCAGGCCAGGTAGATGTAGTCAGCATCAAAGGTGATGTAGTAACCCACGGCGTTGGAGCCAGTGCCAAGCTTCTTGGTGCTGCCCCAGTCGGCCAGGTTGCCGTCGATGGCGATGGTGCCCGTGGTGGACCAGTTCTGGTTGCAGGTCTTGCAGGTGGAGGCGCAGGTGCCGTCGCAGCAGAACCCGTTCACGCAGTAGCCGGAGTCGCACTCGGCGGGGACCGCCGGGTTGCACGGGGTACCGTTGGGCATGCTGGAGACGCACTTGCCCAAGCTGTTGCACCAGAAGCCCGTCTGGCACTGGTCGTTGGTGGTGCACACGGTGCGGCAGGAGGTGCCGCCGTCGTTGCACTTGAAGGCCACGCAGGGCTCGGGCTGGGAGGCGGCGCAGTTGCCCTCGCCGTCGCACTTGCCAAAGGGCGTGAACACGTCCGCGGCGCAGGAGGTCGCGCCACAGTTGTGGTCATTGCCCCAGTAACCGCAGGTGGAGGCACCGTTGCAGAAGCCGGACAGGCCGCACTCGCCGGCGCCGGCAGCGCACTCGTCCTTGGGGTCGGTGTTGTTGGCAGCGGCGACACAGAGGCCGGCGCCATTGCAGACCTGGCAGGACTCGCAGTCCACGTCGGGGTCGGTGCCCGTGCCGAAGAAGGTGCAGACGCCCACGGAGTCGGGCAGGTTGCAGGAACGGCAGCCGCCGTCGCAGGAGGTCTCGCAGCAGACGCCGTCGGCGCAGAACCCGGAGGCGCACTGGGCGTTTTCGCCGCAGTCCTCGCCGATGGAGAGCTTGGCGACACACTCGTGGGTATCGGTGCGGCAGTAGGCGCCGCCGAGGCAGTCCGCGTCGGTATCGCAGGCGGTCTTGCAGGCGGAGGTGCCATCGCAGCGGTAGTTGCCGCAGGAGACTTCCTCACCGGTGGGGCAGGAGGCGCCTTCGCCGGGGCAGGTAGAGGCCTGGGTCAGCAAGCCATTGACGCAGGACGCGGGACGGCACTCGGTGGTGCTGGCCCAGTACTGGCACAGACCCGTGCCGTCGCAGTTGCCGTCCAGGCCGCAGGTGCCGGGCTCGGACTGGGTGCAGTCGGCGTTGGGGTCGCTACCGGCCACGGCCAGAATACAGGTGTGATCGATACCGGAGCAGGCCTGGCAGGGCTCGGCGCAGTCGTTGTCCGGATCCTCCTGGGCGGCCACCAGGGTGCAGGTACCAACCTTGCCGGGCAGAGCGCAGGACTCGCAGGTGAGGCCGCATTCGGAGTCGCAGCAGAAGCCGTCGGTGCAGATACCGGAGATGCACTCCTTGTCCTCGGCGCAGGTGCTGCCGTCATTGGCCTTCTTGGCGTGGCAGCGGCGGTCCTGACCGCAGTAGGCGCCGATGACGCAGTCGGTGTCGAAGGCGCAGATGGTGGCGCAGTTGGTCTTCAGGTTGTTGCACTTGAAGGGCGAGCAGGACTTGGTGCCGTTGTTGTCGCAGACGCCCAGGCCGTCGCAGGTGGACGCCAGGGTCAGGGTGTTGGTGATGGGGTTGCAGGTCTGGGCCGTGCACACCGTGCCGTCAAGCCAGCTACGGCAGACGCCGCCCGCACCGCAGGTGCCGTCAAGGCCGCAGGAGGTCTGGAGGGATGCCGCGCAGTCGTCCGTGGGGTCGGTGCCCGGGGTCACGGCGCCGCAGGCACGGTTGCCATCGCAGGCGTTGCAGGCGGTGGTGCACTCGTTGGCGGGGTCGGTGTTGGCCGGAATGGCCGTGCAGATACCGAGCTTACCGGTCACGTTGCAGGCCTCGCAGAGGCCGTCACAGGCGGTGGCGCAGCAGATGCCGTCCACGCAGAGGCCGCTTTGGCACTCGTAGCCCGCAGTCTCGCCGGAGCAGGTCTGCCCATCGGGCTTGGCCTGGATGCACTTGTTGCCGTAGCAGATGGCAGTGGGGGCGCACTCGGCGTTGGTGTTGCAGGTGTCAAAGCAGGCATCCGTGCCGTTGCAGCGATAGGGGCTGCAAGCCAGCTGGCCGGCGGGAATGCACTGGCCGTTGCCGTTGCAGATGGAAGCGCCGTTGGCCCAGTCGCCCGCGCCACCATCGGCGGCGGTGCAGCCAGTGCCGTTGACGCACACGGTGCCCCAGGTCCACAGGCGGCAGGCGCCGTCGCCATTACAGGTGCCGTCGTAGGAACAGGTGGTGGCCAGCTTCTTGATGGCGTCGCAGGTCTGGCGGGGGTCGTCCTCGCCAGCGGGGGTCTTCACGCAGGAGCCCACGCCGTCGCATTGACCGCAGATGCCGCACTCCTGGAGAGGATCGGTGGAGGGAGAGGCCAGGATGCAGATGCCCTCGTTGCCAAGGGTATCGCAGGCCTTGCAGGCGCCCTGGCAGGCGTCCGAGCAGCAAACGCCGTCGGCGCAGAAGCCAGAGGAGCACTGAGCGTTGGCGTCGGCCGTGGGGGAGTAGCCCAGCACGGAGGAGCACACATCGCCGAGGGCCTTCTTGGGCACGCACTGGTTGAACTTGTCGCACCAGTTGCCGGAGGCGCAGTCGGTGTCGGAGGAGCAGGTGGTCAGGCAGTCATCACCGCCAGCGGTGCAGTTGTACAGACCACAACTGACCGTGGGACCAGCCTGGCAGGTGCCCGAGCCGTTGCAGAGAGAGGGGTTGGTCTTCTGGCCGTTGACGCACTTCTTGGCCTGGCACTCGGTGCCCAGGGGCCACTTGGAACAGGAGCCGTTGCCGTCGCAGGCGCCGTCCAGCAAGCAGGTGCTTTGAGACAGGGCGGTGCAGTCGTTCACGGGATCCTTGCCAGCAGCGACCTTGGCGCAGGCGCCCGAGCCGTTGCAGGTCTGGCAGGAGGGGCACTCGTTGTCGGCGTCGCCCTCATTCACAACGTAGGTGCAGGTACCCTCGGTGTCGACGCCCTTGCAGGTCTTGCACAGGCCTTCGCAACGAGAGTTGCAGCAGACGCCATCAACGCAGAAGCCGGACGCGCAGTCCACGTCCTCGTCGCAGGCGATGCCGAGGGTCTGGTTGGGCACGCAGGCCCCGTCGCAGTGGCAGGACAGGTCGCACTCGGGGTCGCCGGCGCAGAAGGTCTTGCATGCGGGAGTGGCCTGCTCTTGAGCGCCATTGCAGTAGACGGACGGGAAGCAGCCGCAGTCCTTGGACACCATCGCGGCGGTACAGCCACCGTCGTGGGGCACGGACTTGGACTTGCAGATGAAGTTGGAGCACTGCTTGAGCTTCTTGGTGCCCTGGCAGGTGGCGGGGTCATCGCAGGTGGGCTCGGCGGCGTAGGAGGCCGGGCAGTCACCGTCGAGGGCGCAGCAATCACCGCTGGCGCAGCAGAAGCCGTTCGAGCAGTGGCCAGAGGCGCACATCTGATCGCCGGTGCAGCGAGCACCATCGGGGGTCTTGACGACGCACTTCGAGGTGGTGCTGTCGCAGTAAGCGGTGGCCGCGCAGTCGGCGTTGGTCAGGCACTGGGTCTTGCAGGCCGCGGGGGCGCCCTGGTTCAACTGGCCGGTGCAGAACACGGGGGCGTACAGACCGCAGTCCCGGGCCTTGATCTCGGTGGTGCAGGGGGTGTCGTCATTGGCCGGGCTCTCGAGGCAGGTGAAGCCGATGCACAGCGCAGCCTTGGACGAACCCTGGCAACCCGCCGGATCGTGGCAGGTGGGCAGCATGGTGAAGCCCGCGGGGCAGGAGGCCGCCACATCGCAGCAAACGCCGGCGTCGCAGCAGAAGCCGTTCTCGCAGTGGTCGGACTGGCACTCGCCGTTGGCCGCGCAGGGGCTGCCATTGGGCTGGAAGGGCGCGCAGATGCCGTTGTCGCAACGGGAGTACTCGTCGCAGTCGGTGTCCTGGACGCAGGTATTGGCGCAAACCGGGGGCTCCTGCTCGACAAGACCACTACACATGGCCGCCGGGTAGGGACCGCACTCGTCGGCCACGGTCGTCACGCCGCACAGGCTGTCATCGTCAGCGATGCCGCTGGTGCAGGTGTAATTCACGCAGGAACGGTTCCAGACGTGGCCCTGGCAGGAGCCGGGGGAATCGCACTCGGGGGGCTTGTTGTAGGACAGGGGGCACTCGCTGTCGACCTGGCAGCAGTCGCCGCTGTCGCAGCAGATGCCATTGTTGCAATGGCCGGACAGGCACTGGCGGCCCTCGGTGCAGGCGTTGCCGTTGCTGCCCTTGGTGGCGCAAATACTAAAGGTGTTGCAGAAGCAGGTCTCCGTGTCGCAGTCGCTGTCCCCATTGCAGGTGGCGGGGCACACAGGGGCGTCCTGGGTCACGGCGTTGGTGCAAAGCATGTCAGCGAAGCAGCCGCAGGCAACGGCGAGGCGGGCGTTGCAGCCCGAGTCATCCGGGAATTCCTTGGCGACGCAGGTGTTGTCTTCGCAGGTACCCTCGGTGCGAACGCCCTGGCAGCTGTTGGGGTCGAGGCACTCGGAGGTGGCGGTGTAGGAGGCGGGGCAGTCGTCGTTGGCAGCGCAGCAGTCGCCGGCGGCGCAGCAGAAGCCGTTGGCGCAGTGACCAGCGATGCACTGAGTGTCGTCAGTGCAGGGCAGACCGGAGGCCAGCAGTTCGCGGAAGGAGACGCTGAGCTTGTAGTCCGGAGCGGCAGAGCTGGCGGAGTCGACCACCAGCACGTAGCTACCGGCAGCGAGCTGCTTGGTAAGCGTGGGACCGCAGGCAGAGGAGGCGCCATCGCAGTTGGCAGCGGACTTGATGTAGACCAACAGGTCCTCAGAGTCGGTGCTGGCCGTCACGGTCGTGGTGCCGGTGAGGGTGAACCGATAGACGCGGTCAGGCCCGCCGGCGCCGCCGCAGGCGCCGTTGTAGTTGTTGGAGGCGCAGGCGAGTTCGCCAACGTAGGTGTAGTCGCCGTCCTCGGACGTGATGTTGATGGGGGTGGCGCAGACGTCGCCGGAGCTGAGGTTCTGGGCAGAGGAGTCAACGTAGATGCCCCAGCCCTTCAGCACGCCTTCGTTACCAGCGGACTGATCGCAGATCTCCAGTTTCCAGACGCCGTCGGCCTGCTTGCCGATGAAGGAGCACATGGAACCGGGGATGGCCGAGTAGGAGGCCACAAAGGTGTTGTTGAAGTTGGCATTGGAGCCACCGGTGCCCTTGTTCCACAGGGTCACCCAGTTGCCCGCCGGATCCTGCACGCGGACCTGGAGATCGGCCACGCGGGAGTGGACCAGGGCGGCCTTGACGTCCACACCAGCCACGAAGCCGTTGGGGGCGTCGACGGTCAGATTGGCGGTCAGGCATTCCATATCGGGGATGCGGGTGGTCAACGCGCCGGAGCGGGCCGTGCCGCAGGAGTCAGAGGCGCAGATGGGGGTGCAGTTACCGCTGCCTTGGCCGCTGAGACCACCAACGCAAGCGTCATCGTAACCGCAGTCGTCGTCACCAGCGTCGAAGCTGTGATTACCACCGCAGGTGGCTTCGCAGAACTGGACGCGGCCGCTGTTGTCACAGGCGCCGATGCCGTTGTTGAGGGCGGGGTTGCACACGTCCGCAGAGCAGGGGTTGTTGTCCGCGCAGTCCGGGACGTTGTTGCTGATGCAGCCCTGGGACAGGTCGCAGATCTCGGTACCGTTGCAGAACGCGCCGTCATCGCAGACCACGTCGCTGGTGAGGTGAACGACCTGGTCGGCGTTCTCATCGCAGTAGTCGACGGTGCAGTCGATGCTGTCGTCAACGGCCAGGATGGGCGAGCTGACGCAGCCCAGGGTCGAGGAGCAGAGTTCCGCACCGTTGCAGAACACGCCGTCGTCGCAGGCGGAGTCAACGGGGGAGTTGACGATCTCGCCGTTCTCGCAGGTATCCATGGTGCAGGGGATGCCATCATCGGGATCGGGCAGGGGCCCTTCCAGGCAGCCTTCCATGACGGAGCAGTAGTTGATGCCGTTGCAGACGTTGCCGTCGTTGCAGATCTCGTGGTTCGGGACGTGCTTGACCGAGTCGCTGGTCTCGTCGCAGGTCTCGTCCGTGCAGATGATGCCGTCATCTTCGGTGGGAACCACGCCCAAGTTGCAGCCATTGAGGGTGCTGCAGATCTCGGCGCCGTTGCAGAATTGACCATCCGAGCAGGCCACGTTGTTGGGGGTGTGGACGATGGCGTCGACGGTCTCGTTGCAGGTGTCGATGGTGCACTCGAACTCGTCGTTCAAGCTGAGGGGCGTACCAGCGTGGCAGCCATTCTTGGTGTCACAGATCTCTTCGCCGTTGCAGTACTGACCGTCGCTGCAGTAGCTGTGGGAGGCCACGTGCACCACGGCATTGTTGGCCTCATCGCAGTAGTCGATGGTGCAGTTATTGTTGTCGTCAATCTTGGGGGCGGCGCTGCTGACGCACTCGCCGCTCTGCTTGTTGCAGGCCTCGGAGCCATTGCAGAAGAGTTGATCGTTGCAGCTGTCCGAGCCCAGGCACACGCCGGCGCCATTGCAGCGGTCGTTGGCGGTGCAGGCAACGTAGTCGTTGCAGTTCGTGCCAGCGGACTTGGCCTTGGCCTCGCAGATGCCCTTGGCGGGGTTGCATTCGTTGACCATGCAGGGATTGGCGTGCAGGTCGCAGTGGACCACGGCGTTTGCGGGGTCCATCACGCAGGTGGCGCTGGCGATATCGCACTTGAGCTTGCCGTTGCAGGCGTTGCCGTCGTCCGGGCAATCCGAGTCCTGAATGCAGCCCGTGCAGGTGATCAGGTCAGTGTTGGGGGTGCCAGAGGTGCAGCGACCGATGGCGCACACGTCATTCTTGGTGCAGGCCTCGCCGTCGTCGCAGGGAACCGTGTTGAACATGAAGGTGCAGCCGGCGGTGGGGCTGCAGATATTGTCGGTGCAGGCGTTGCCGTCTTCACAGAGGGTGACGTCGGGCAGGTGGGTCACGATGTCGTTGGTCTCGTCGCAGGTATCCACCGTGCAGTTGACCTTGTCGTCGACCACGGGGACGTTCTGGACCACGCAACCGGTGTTGGCCAGGCACTTCTCGGCGCCGGTGCAGAACAGACCGTCATCACAGACGCTGTCCTGGGGGGTGTGGGTCCACTTGTCCTGGGTCTCGTCGCAGGCGTCGAGGGTGCAGCCGACGTTGTCGTCAGAACCCGCCGGCACGTTGCCAGCAATGCAGCCCTGGGTCAGGTCGCAAATTTCGATGCCGTTGCAGAACTGGGAGTCAGAGCAGAGGGTGTGATTCGCGGTGTGCGTCACGACCTTCTTGATTTCGTCGCAGGCATCCAGGGTGCAGTCGATGCCGTCGTCGAGCATGGGGGCCGAGCCGGCAACGCAGCCTTCGACGTCAGCGGCGGGATCGTTCGGGTTGCAAATCTCGGGGCCATTGCAGAACAGACCGTCCGAGCAGGCGTTGTTGCTGGGGACGTGCTGGATGACATCACCGGCCTCGTCGCAGTAGTCGAGGGTGCACAGAATGCCGTCGTCGGTGGCGGGGGCAGTGCCGGCCTTGCAACCCTGGACCAGGTGGCAGGTCTCGGCGCCGTTGCAGAAGTTGCCATCGTCACAGGCGGAGTCCATGGGGGTGTGGAAGACCTGCTGCTGGGCCTCGTCGCAGACGTCCGCAGTGCAGGGGTTCTTGTCGTTGATGATGGGCGCGACGCCCACGATGCAACCCGCGTCGGGGCGGCAGATCTCGGTGCCGTTGCACCAGGAACCGTCGTCGCAAACCACGGGAGTGTTCACGCACTGGCCGCCCTGCACCTGGGTGTCGCAGACGTCCGTGGTGCACATGTTCTTGTCGTCGCAGTTTACGTCGGAGAAGCAGGTAGAGGTGCCCACGAAGATGGTCCACCGGAACAGCTTGCCCACGTCGCCAGCGGCGTAGTCGCGCATCTCCAGGGTCCACTCGCCAGCGAGAGGCTGCCCGTTGAACACGGACAGGTCTCCACCATCGGCAGCGTCCGCAAGATCGAAGACCTTCCAGACGTCGTCGCGGCTGCCGCCGGTCTGGTCGTGGAGGGTAAGGGTCTTGGTGCCGTTGCTGAGGATCACGGTCAGGTCACCGCTGTAGGTGTGCTTGATCATGACCTTGACGTTGATGTCGTCAATGTAGCCACCGCCAGGAATGGTGATCTTGGAGATCAGCGCGGCGGTGTTGTTGTCCGGGATGGCCTCGTCGGTCGCATTGGGCGAGTAATAGGGAGTGCCGGGGATGGGCTGGCAGACCTTGGAGACCGGCTCGCAGTAGTCGTCGTAGCCGCAATCCTTGTGGGTGAGGCAGGCACCAATGCAGTTCTTGACGGGCGTGTTGATGCAGTCGCCCGTGAGGGTGTCGCAGGAATCATCGGTGCAGACGCTGTTGTCGTCGCAGTCCTTGGGGGCATGCAGGCAACCCAGCGTGTCATCGCAGGTGTCCGTGGTGCAGAGGTTGGGATGATCCGCGTCCGTGTCCTCGCAGGTGTCGACCTCGAACTGGCAGTAGCCCTGCTCGGTGTTGCAGGTGTCCAGGGTGCAGACCACGCCGTCGTCGCAGTCGTCGTCGATGCCGCAGGTGGGCACGTCAGCCACGACGAAGAGGCTCCATTTCAGGAGGTTACCGCCGTCGCCGGCGTACATGTCTTCCACGGTCAGGGTCCAGTCGCCGTTCTCCACCATGCCGTCAAAGTCGTCCATGCTGAAGGTGGAACCGACGTAGGTGGTCGTGCCGTAGTCGTAGGTGTAGTAGAGGTTGGTCACGCGGTCGGTGACGTTGTTGGTCTTGAGGACGACAGCGACGCCGCCGTGGCTGAGGGTGACCTTGAGGTCGCCGCGGGCGGTGTGGGCGATGTACAACTTGACGTTGACGTTGTCCACGTTCAGCGCGCCGGGGACAGTGATCTTGGAGGTATAGATGCCGGCGGTCGCAGAGGCGATGGCCCTGGGGGTGTCCTTGGAGTCAAAGCGCTCGCCAAGGATCTGACCGCAGATCTTGTTGGACATCTTGCAGGCGTAATCAGCGGGGCAGTCCCGGTCGTCAGCGCAGGAGATGCAGACGTCCTGGGCGACGTTCTTGCACTCGTTGTTCTCGCAGGTGTCCAGGGTGCAGGCGACGCCGTCATCACACTGGCTGTCGTTGCTGCAGGCGGGCCAACCGTTCTTGAAGAACTCGACGATCTTGCCCACCAGGGAGTTGCGGGTGCCGGTGGCCACTTCGGTCAGCGCGGCGATGGGGATGGAGGAGCCCACGGTACGATAATTCTTGGTCGAGTCCTGGTAGCCCACCATGAAGTTCCAGGTGTTGAAGGAGGCGGGCTTGAGGAGGGGCACCGCGCCGCTGGAGGCGACGGGGTTGATGCGATCCAAGAAGTTGTTGACGCTGGTCAGGTTGGCAGCGGCGAAGTCTTCACCAAACGCGAAGTTCTTGCCGACGATGTTGCCAACGAACTTGCCGGCAGTGCCGTCATGAATTCCCTGAATGTGGAAGTACGGGTGCACGGCGGAGGCGGTATCCACGAACCAGGTGTCGCCGCCTTCCATGTAAACGTTGCCGCCCTTGTCCAAATAACTGGTCAACTTGGCCAGGGTAGAGGCGGGCAGGGAGTTGAGCTGGAAACGGTTTCCATAGACGCCCAAGGTGATGAAGACGCCGCTGATGCCGTCCAGGTTGGCGAACAGGTCGAGGTCCTCGACCAACTGGACGTTCTCGCCGGCGGCGACGATGGCGTCAAAGAGGGCAGCGCCGGCAGCTTCCGGCACCACGGTGGGCTTCCAGACCACGAAGCCAGAGGTGAGCAACACGGTCATGGTGATCTCTTGACGGGCAGACAGACAGCCGTCGTTGACTTCGATCACGACCTTGTGTTCGCCGACCTGATCCTGGGTGGTGGCTGCGGCCACCATGGTCAGGGTGTATTCTTTGTTGAACCACGAGTACTGAGCGGGCATGAGGCTGACAAAACCGGGGCCTTCGACGATGGTGAAGGTCAGCGGGGTGTCATCCAGGTCCTTGACCTTGAAGTTGAACCACTTCTCGGTGTTCCAGGCGGTGCCCACGGCCGCCGGGGGGTTCACGAACGCAGGGGGGCGACCCTTGCAGATCTTGACGTTGTCGATGTCGTAGAAGCCAAGGTTCTGGCTGGAGGAGCTGCTGATGTTGAAGCCGATGTAGAGGCTGTTGGACAGGTAGGTGGGCGGAATGATGACGTGCTTCTGGCCAGCAGCAAGATCGGCCACGGCATCCAGTTCCTGATAGATCGGGATGAAGGTGTCATCGGGCTGGATGATGTTGTCCACAGCGCCGATGTCCTGGACGACGTATACGCCGAGGTTGACCGGATCAACGCCGTAGGTCTCGTCGTAGTCAAACTGCTGGTCAAACTGGACCGTCACGAAGCCGGCGTTCTGGGCCAGCAGCCCGGGGGTGACGATGAAATTGTCGAAGGGATTGAAGACCGCGGGGACCCAGTTGAAGCGGAGGTGGTTGTCGATACCCAGATCGCCTTCAGCCGTGCAGATCCAGTTGTGGATCGCTTCGGCGCCAAGGTCCACCTGCTGCCACCCGAGGGTGGAGAACTTGGGGCAGGTGTTGAAGTTCTGGTAGTAGGGCAGCGCCACCTTGCAGGGCACGGTGGGCTTGTAGGTGCAGATGCTGTCCACGCACAGGTTTTCCGTGCAGGGGTTCATGTCGTCCTGGCACGCGGCGGCGTTGGCGCAGCACAGGGGGGACAGGTTGCAGTCGGTGGTGGCCACGTCGGGGGTGAGGAAGCGGCACTTGCCGAAGATGCACTTGTCGCAGGTGCAGATGTTGTCGTCGTTGCAGTCGGGGTCCACCTGGCAGCAGTCGCCCTGGACGTCGGCGTTCTCGCACTTGTAGTTCACGCAGGTGTCGTCGGTGCAGATATTGGAGTCGTTGCAGCCCGCGGCGGTGGTGCAGCAACCGGGCTCCGCGACCACGGTCAATTGGCACTGACCGGTGAGGTCCGCGGGCAGGTTCTTCTTACATTTATTAATAGTGCACGTATTTCCGTCGTCGCAGTCGGCGTCGGCGTCGCAGCAGGAAGGCGGCGCGACGTGGCGGCAGGTGTTGTTCATGCAGCTGTCGGCGGTGCAGGGGTCGTTGTCGTTGCAGTTCGCGGTGGAGGTACAGCAGTTGGCGATGGCCGCAAACTCGCAGCGGTTGGTGGTCAGGTTGCAGGTGTCGGTGGTGCAGGTGTTGCTGTCGGTCAGGGGCAGCACGGTGCACTCGTAGATGTTCTTGCAGCAGTTGGCGATGGCCACGTGCCGGCACTTGCCAAGCACGAAGTCGCAGCTGTCCGTGGTGCAGGGGTTGTTGTCGTTGCACTCGGAGTGGGCGGCGTCACAAACGCTGGGGTCGGGCAGGTTGGTGCAGCGCTTGTCCTTGCAGACGTCCAGCGTGAAGAAGTCGTTGTCATCGCACTGGGAGTCGGTGAAGCAGCACTTGGGGGTCTGACCTTCCACCAGAGAGGTGATGCAGGTCTTGGTCTCCAGGTCGCAGTAGGCGTCGGTGCAGGTGTTGCCATCGTCGCAGTTGGCGTCGTTCTGGCAGCAGTTGGTCAGGTTCCAGTTCGGGCCGTAGCGGCAGACGTGGTTGATGCAGGCGTCGAGGTTGCAAGGATTGCCGTCGATGCACTCGTCGTTGGTCTCGCAGCAGCCATTGATGGGGGCGTTGGAGCACTCCTTCGTGGCGTTGCAGTCAGGGTTGTCCAGGGGGCACTTGCAGGAGCCGTCGGGGTTGGTGCCGTTGAGGCACAGGCAGGTGTCCTTGGTGCAGTACTTCTTGTCGTTGCAGTCCTTGTCGACGTTGCAGCAGCCGGCCATGTAGTTGTGCTTGCAGACGTTGGACTCGCAGGCGTCGGTGGTGCAGGCGTCGCCGTCGTCAAGGCAGGGGTGGGTGCCGGTGGCGTCGCAGTAGGTGGGGTTGGTCACGTGCACGCACTGGAAGTTCTGGCAGTAGTCCAGCGTGGAGGCGTCTTCGTCGTCCCACTTGCCGCCGGAGCTGCAGTCGGGGTGAACGTTGCAGCAGTTGGTCAGGTTGTTCTCGATGAACTGGCACTGGTTGGTGTCGGGGTCGCACAGGTCGTCCGTGCAGGGGTTGCCGTCGTCGCACTCGGTGCTGTTGTTGCAGCAGAGGGGATCGGACACGGGCCCGTGCCTACACACGTGCGCGATACAACGGTCAAGGGTGCAGACGTTGGAGTCGTCGCAGTTGACATCGGGATCGGCTTCGCAGCAGATGGGGTCGCCGTTGGATTCGTTCTTGCACCAACCGGCTCCCTCGTCGCAGGAGTCGACCGTGCAGAATTTGCCGTCGTTGCAGACGGCCGCCACGTTGGCGATGCCGGCGTGGCAGCACTTGGCGCCGTTGCCGTCAACAATCCAATCGTTCTTGCAGAGGCCTTCGGAGCAGTAGTCGTTGGTGCAGGACTCGCCGTCGTCGCAGGCCGCGTCGTCCTTGCACATAACGCAGAAGGAGGTCGTGTCGTCGCACGTCTCCCACCGCGCGCCATCGAAGGCGTTCACGCAGCCGCAGTCTTTCTGGGACTGGCAGCAGCCCGTCTGGCCAACGGGGGTACCGTAGCGGCAGACGAAGTTCGTCGTATTACCCTGCTGGATACAGCCATCCAGAGAGCAGGGGTTCCCGTCATCGCAGATGGGGTCCCCTTCCATGGTGCAGGGCCGCTGGACGCGCACGTAGACGCAGTCCGTGGCCTCGCAGAAGTCCAGGTCCGGGCCCTGGGCCAGGCTGCAGCAGAGCTGATGCTCGCCGTGGGGTACGCCGGTGAACGTATAGATGTCCCCGGTCGTGATGTACCCATGCTCCTCGCCGTCGAGGTAGCAGCGGACGAGCTTGCCGTCCTGGGGCCACGGGGTCCAGTTGGTCACAGCGAAGGTGACCGCGATGTCCGTGGAGACGGCATCCCACTGGAAGTAGAGATAGTCACTCACAGGCTGGGTGATGGTAAGCGTGGGGTTGGTGGATGCCGCCAACCCTGTCTGCTTGCCCACGGCATCCAGGGTGTCCAGGATGTCGTCCACACCGGTGTCAGGTGAGGTGACGGCTGCAGGTTGTTGCGTACAGGCCAACATGGTGACCATGCCCAGTGCAACGACGAGTTTGAGCCAGGAGTGACCTACTCTCATGAGACCTCCTCGTGTCCCCTGCGACGAAGGGGGACACAAATCCAAATTGTGACCGGAAACGTTATTCTGCAGAGCGCCCCGCGCGCGCGTATACGAACAGTCGGGGAACTCATTCGACCCTGTTTTGGAACGATCGGCTTCAGGCATTGAAATCCCAACTCGCAAAAATCCGGTTCGATGTGTTGCACATACCGTGCCACCCATAAGGGAAACCTCGGAAACCGGGCACCCCAACCACCGGAGCCCTCTTTGCTCGTGCCAGCCATTGTTGCCCCAAGCCAGCAGCAGTGCGGGGAAGACCAACTTTTGTCAGCTTGGTGACAAATTTCGGCACATCCCATGAACTGCGAGTATACGAGCCCTCTAGGGTGCGCATTTTAGAGGCAGATTTCAGATTTTTCAAGAGCAAGGTTCAGAACGGCCTGAAATGGCGGGGAAATGATGTTTTCGGAAGTCAAGAGCGGCTGGCGATTCAACGGGCGTCGGAACCCTCCGCCTCCTCCCATCGAGAACGCTGAGAGGCGCTTGAGGCCTGGGTTTGGTCGCTGTCAGTGGTGTCCCGATCGGGGGTGGCTTCAATTTCCGGTGTTGGGGGGAGCAAGGAGG
Organism: uncultured Myxococcales bacterium; assembly: GCA_903923815.1. GTDB lineage: Bacteria > Myxococcota_A > UBA9042 > CAIXZC01 > CAIXZC01 > CAIXZC01. The sequence continues at coordinate 65,833 of CAIXZC010000084.1, read as the reverse complement.
GATCAACCCGATCAATCAGGGAAGCACCGGCCGGAATGAACTGCACCGAAGCAACGCAAAAGGTGCCCGCCGGGAGGGTCGTTCGTTCATCGTCAACGAACAGGGAAAGGGCCACAGCCCTTGAGTAGCGCTGGTTGAAGGGGGCCAGGTCGATGGAGTGCTCCTGCCACCAATCGCCCCGGTGCGTAATTTTCCGACGCCAGGTCTGGCCCGAGGGGGCCTTGAGTTCCAGCACGATGGGCCCTGGCATTTCGTTCAAGGGACCCGGCCGAAGCCACAAGGACAGGCGTCGGAACCCCGTGGTCTCCAACGGAAATCCATTCCCCCTGGAGAGCGTCTCGCGGAAACCCTGGGACTTCTGGGCGGGGCTCCTGTGGTACTCCACCGCGAGGTAGTAGGCGGTGATGCTGGTGGGGCCGACCACCTTGCCCTGGACAAGGCGGGTGAACGACTCCGGATCCAGGGGCTCGACTGCGCCGCCAAGGCGGTTCTTGCCGACGACCGCAAAATCATCAAGCAGCAGCCCGGCGTCCCAAAGTTGGACGGGGCGGCGCTTGAAGACTTTGAGTTCGGCGGATTGGCAGGTACCGCCGGCACAGACCCGCATGGTGGTCAACTCTGGGGACGGAGGCAGATCAAGCTGAAGCTCGGCGTCCGGCGCAAGGCCTGGCAGGGCAAGGACGGGGCGCCCCTGACGCAGCACGTCCACGGACATGGTCAGGGAGTCCTTGCGGGCGAAGGTGCGGTCCCAGTGGAGCTGGACCGGGGAGGTGGGAATATCGCCGGCCTTTGGATACAGCATCAAGGAGCCCACATCGGACCCATCCCCACTGACGTGAAATGAGGCCTGGGCGCTGGCGGCACCACTGACGGCCTCGACGACAATGCGCCCTCCCCGGCACCCCTCAGGGGCTTTGTAGAGCGCTTGGTTGCGGAGGGCCTCCAGCGTGCCACCGCAGGGATCTGTGCGCAGAAAGAACCTTAGCGACAGGGCCTGCTCGTCATCGATGCCGCTGCAGGTGATGGTTACGGTCTCGCCGGGGCGGGCCAGATCGGGCCAGGCGCTGAGGGCCATGGTGGGCAAGACCTTCGGGGCGTCGGCACGCTTCTTCTTGGCCTGGAGGGCGTGACTTTGGCTGGGACCGGTGCTGACGGGCGCTTCAACTTCGCGGGCGCAGGCCAGGCACAAAAAAAGCCCCACGGTAGAAATGGTGGTTACTAGCCAAGCAATCTGCTTATGTCTGCGGTGCATATGTAAACTCAATAGGAGTCCTCTTTTCGGGCATAGGGAAAGATCACTCGCTCGATGCCGGCGGAATAGCAGGCGTTCACGGCATCCATAACGGCCTGATAGGGCACCCCGGCATCGGCTCGAATGCCGACCGCCACGGAAGGCTCCAGGGCCTTGAGTTGGCGGAGCCGGTTGGTCAGTTCATCGGGACCGCTGAGGGTCGCTGCACCCTCCAGATCGGGCCGGACCAGAAGCATGCCGCCCTCTTTGTTGACGAACACCGTGGGCCTGGTCACCTTGCCCACGAGGCGCGGCTGGGAGGCCTTGGGGAGGTCTATCTCGAAGGCGTGCTCCTGGGTCTTGAAGGTCGTGGAAATGACCAGGAAAATGAGCAGGATAAATACCACATCTACTACGGGCGTGATATCGATTGAAGGGGCCTGGCGACCCCGGCTATTCCTTCGGAAGTTCATTCCCACTCGTTCCTTCCAAGGGGCGGGGGCCCGTGACCGCGTCCAGGAGGTCCTCGCTGAAGGTCTCAAGGGTGTCGGAGGCGCTGTCCAGGCGAGACTCCAGGTAACGGTGGGCCAGGTAGGAGGGGATGGCCACGGCGAGGCCAGCGACGGTGGTCAGGAGGGCCACCCAGATGCCGCCGGCGAGGTCGGAGATACGGGGCTCGGTGGAGTTTTCGACGGCCTGGAAGACCTGGACCATGCCCAGCACGGTGCCCAGCAGGCCCAGGAGGGGGGCTACGGTGGCGGTGGCGGAGAGGACCCCCAGACCCCGACGAAGACGATGTGTGATGGAGGCACCCTCACTTTCCAGGCGTTCGCGCAGGAGGGCACGGCCTCGGGTGCGGTGTTCAAGGGCCTGGAGGGCCAGCGTGGCGGCGGGGGTGTGGCTGCCTTGGGCCACGGCTTGGGCGGCATCGAGGCGGCCCGAGGACAGGAGAGAGAAGAGAGCGCGACGAAGGGCCGGGGGGCAGATCATGCGGCGGCTGGTGACCCAGAAGCGCTCAATGAAGACAGTCAGGGAGATGACGGAGGCGCCAAGCAGGATGTAGACAATGGCGCCGCCTTTGTTGAGCGTATCCAGAAAATCCATTGGGCCTCCCAAGCAGCCGCCCGTCGCGGAGCCGGCGTGGGAGGCATTCTAATGCAGGGGGGCGCGGGGGGAAAGCGGGTTTTTCGGTAGGGGACAGCGGCGCGGGGACGGGGACGGAGGGAGGGGGGGAACCGACCCCACCATGGGAGTTGGAAGGAACCGACCCCACCGTGGGAGTTGGAAGGAACCGACCCCACCTAGAAGAGCATGCCCTGGGGGGGGGGAGGCGGGGGGCGGGGGGGGGAGTGGGGGCGGCGGTGCTGGGGCGGCGGATTTTCTCAATGTCGGCCCAGTTGGGGCCCGTGCCGGCGTCCACCTTGAGGGGGGTGGCCAGGGTGTAGGCGCCCTCCATGAGCTTGACCATCTGGCCGGAGAGCTGGGGAGCCAGGGGGGCGTCCACCTCGAAGATGAGCTCGTCGTGGACCTGCAGGAGGAGGTCCGCCTGGCCCGCCAGGGGGGCCAGGTCCCGAGCGCAGGCGATCATGGCCAGCTTGACGATGTCGGCGGCGGAACCCTGGACGGGGGTGTTGACGGCCATGCGTTCGCCGTGGGCGCGCACGGAGCCGTCCCGGGCGTGGAGCTCGGGGATGGGGCGGCGGCGGCCCAGCAGGGTGGTGACCTGGCCCTGCTCGCGGGCTATCTTGAGGGTCTCATCCATGTAGCGCCTCACGCCGGCGAAGCGCTCGAAGTAGGTGTCGATGAACTCCTGGGCGCGCTTGCGGCTGATGCCCATGTCCCGGGCCAACCGGAAGGAGGTCATGCCGTAGAGGACGCCGAAGTTGATGGTCTTGGCGAGGCTGCGCTCGGCGTTGCCCACCTGCTCGGGCTTGTAGCCGAAGAGCTCGCAGGCGGTGCGGGTGTGGATGTCCTCGCCGTTGCGGAAGGCCTCCAGGAGGCCCGGGTCGCCGGAGAGGTGGGCCATGACGCGCAGCTCCACCTGGGAGTAGTCGGCGGCCAGGAAGAGCTTGCCCGGGCCCGGCACGAAGGCCTTGCGGATGAGGCGGCCCTCGGGGGTGTGGACGGGGATGTTCTGGAGGTTGGGGTCGGAGCTGGACAGGCGGCCCGTGGCGGTGACCGCCTGATGGAAGGATGTGTGGATGCGCCCGGTGCGGGGGTTCACCAGGGCGGGCAGGGCCTCCACATAGGTGGACAGGAGCTTGGAGAGGCCCCGGTACTCCAGGACCAGGGCGGGGACCGGGTGGAGGTGCTTGAGCTCCTCTAGGACCACGCTGTCCGTGGAAGCCCCGGTCTTGGTCTTCTTCACCACGGGCAGATTCAGGCGCGCGAACAGCAGATCCGCGAGCTGTTTGGTGGAGTTGATGTTGAAGGCGAAGCCCGCGTGGTAGTGGATGCGCTTCTCCAGGTCCGCCAGGGACTGCCGGAAGCGGACGGCCAATTCGTCGAGGAAGGCACAGTCCACGGTGATGCCACGAAATTCCATGTCGGCCAGGATCTCGCAGACGGGGATCTCCACGTCATGGAAGAGGGGGGCCAGGGGGGAGGCCTCCAGCTCGGGGGAGAGGTGGTCGAAGAGGCGCAGGGTGACCCAGGCATCCTCGCCGGAGTACCGGGCGGCCTCCAGCACGGGCACATCCTCGAAGCCCAGGTCCATGCCGCTGCGGGACGTCACCTCCTGGAATTTGATGGTGTTCCAGCCCAGATGGCTGAGGGCCAGGGCATCCAGGGAGTGGGAGTCCCGCTGGGGGTCCAGCAGGGCGGAGGCCAGCAGGGTGTCGAAGCCCAGGCCGGCGATGGGGACCTGGTTGGCCCGCAGGACGAGGCGGTCGAACTTGTGATTCTGGCCCACCTTGCGGCCGTCGGCCCGGCCCAGCAGGGGACCCAGGACGTCGCGCACCTGGTCCAGAGGAAGCTGGGTGCCCGCCAGGGGACCGCGGTGGCCCACGGGGAGGTACCAGATGCGATCCTGGGCGGTGCTGAAGGAGAGACCCACGAGGCCCGCCTGCATGGGGTTGAGGGAGGTGGTCTCGGTGTCCAACGCAAAGCGGGGGGCGGCCTCCAGATCCCGGGCAAGCTGGGCCAGGGCCTGGGGGCTGTCCACCAGGGTCACGGGGGGCATGGGGGACTGGACGGACACCTGGGCGGCTGCCTGGGCCTGCTCGAGCCCCAGTTCCTTGATCTGCTTCTTGAACTCCAGGTCGGTGAGGAGCTCCAGGAGGCGCTGCTGGTCGGGGGGGCGCTCTACCAGCTCGAAGAGGGGGGGCAGGGCCACGTCCTTCTTGAGCTCCACCAGTTGGCGGGAGATGTGGGCGTCCGCGGCGCTGTCCTCGAGCAGCTTGCGGGTGCGGGGTTTGTCCACTTTATGAAGGGACGCGTAGAGCTTCTCCACGGTGCCAAACTGGCGGATGAGGTCCGCCGCGCCCTTGGGGCCGATGCCCTTGACGCCGGGGACGTTGTCCACGGAGTCCCCGCTGAGGGCCTGGACCTCCACGACCTGGGCGGGGGGCACGCCGAAGCGCTCCTCCACGGCGGCGGGATCGAAGCGGCGCTCGCCGATGGGGTCGTACATGGTGACCCGGGGGCCCACAAGCTGCATGAGGTCCTTGTCCGAGGAGATGATGGTGACCTCCAGGCCCGCCTTGTCTGCCCGGCCCGCCAGGGTGGCGATGACGTCATCGGCCTCCACATCGGGGATGGCCAGCACGGGGAGGCCCAGGGCCTCGGTGAGGGGCTGGATGAGGGGGAGTTGTTGGCGCAGCTCCTCGGGCAGGGGGGGACGGTTGGCCTTGTAGGGGGGATAGAGGCGCTTGCGGAAGGTCTCCGCGCCGGCGTCCAGCACCACCACGAAGCGGGAGCAGCCCTTGGCCCGGCGCAGCTTCAGGATCATGGCCAGGAAGCCCGCCACGGCGTTGGTGGTCAGGCCCTTGCTGTTGCTGAGCTTGGGCAGGGCGTGGAAGGCCCGGAAGATGAAGGCCGTGCCGTCGATGAGGCACAGGGAGGGGCGCTCGTCGGGTTTGTTTTCCTGGGGTTTGTCCGGGGCCCTGCTGAACAGATCCTTCATGGCCCTGCCCTTTCGTCTGGGGTTGGGGAGGCTGGCCTGGGTTGCCCCTGGGGACGGGGCTGGAACTGGGGGTGGAGGGCCCAGGCGCCTCGCCACCAGCCAAGACATTCATTAATGGTACAGCCCCGGCACGCCGGCTGACGGCAGGCGTTCAGGTAGTCCACCTGGTGGAAGTCGCACTCGTCGGCCTCCACCATGGCGGTGATGCCAAAGCCGGGCAGGGGGCGAAACAGGTCCGCGGCCGCCAACATGGTGCACAGGGGCAGGCCATCCCAGGCCAGGAGGGCGCGGGGGTGACCGGCCCCAAGGGCCACGTCCAGGGCGGCCTGGATGGCGGCGGCGGCGGCCTCCGGGTGGGGGACGAGGGCGGCGGGTTCGGAGGCGGCGGCCCCCCGGGGCTCCACCACGCTGAGCTTCCAGCGATGGGGGGCCAGGACGGGGGAACGGGCCAGGTCCTCCAGGGCGGAGAGGTTCAGGTTGCACACCACCGTGTTGATGGTGGTGTCCACCGCCCTACCCTCCAGCAGCGCCAGGGCTGCGGCGGTCTGGGCGAAGGCCCCGGGGACCCGCACCAGGGCATCGTGGATGGGCGCCGGGCCATGGAGCGAGACGTGGAGGCGATCCAGCCCCGCGGCCAGGAGCCCCTGGAGCAGGTCCGGATAGGCCAGCATGCGGCCGTTGGTGATGAGGCCCAGGCCCAGGCCCAGGTCCCGGCAGAGCTGCGCCAGGGACAGCAGATCCTTGCGAAGGGCGGGCTCGCCACCGGACAGCCAGACACCCTGAAAGCCCCGGGCCCGGGCCGCCTGCAGCGTGCGGCGCAGGGCGGGACCGGGCAGGCTGGGCACGCCCCGAAGGTCCTCGCAGTGGCAGAACCTGCAGCGGTTGTTGCACAGATACCCGGCCTTGAGGATGACCCAGCCCAAGCTAGCCTCCCGTCGTGGGCCGTCATCATAGCGCAGCTTGCCCTCCGGGAGAACCCGGATTTATGGCCGTAGGCGATATGTCAACTTGGCTATCAGAAGTTTGGACAAGTCCCCCAAGGCCCCCTATATTCGTCCGCGTGAACTTTGCGCCAAAGGAGCATCGCCATGAACCCTCGCCAGATTGCTGCCGTAAAGCTGGGACAGGCCGGCATGGCCAACCTGAAGCTGTTGGTGACCATTCCCTTGTTTGTGGTGGGCGTCTTCCTGGCCTTCAAGTTCGGCGTGGCCGCCATTGACGTCCTGGGCTTCGAGAAGGACCTGGAGAAGAACATGCCAGAGATGTCCTACAGCTGCGTCGCGGCGGCCTGTGAGGACGACCTCTTCGACGAGATTGAGGCCATCATCAAGTTGCACCAGCGGGACGTGAAGATTTACTGGGATGCCATTGACTGGGTGATGGAGTCCAACGAGCTGCTGGTCCCGGGCTACACCGAGGTGGACCTGCTGGTGACCAAGGTGCGCTGGGTCTTCGAGCACCGCGTCCAGTACCTGCGCTAGTCCCCGTCCAGTACCTGCGCTAGTCCTCCGGCTGGCGGGAGGCCAGCTCCTTCTTCAACAACTCGACCTTGGGAATGGAGTACTCGATCCAGAGGCTCCGCAGCCGCTCTTTGTCTGCGGGGTCCAGGTCCCCCGAGGCCCCCAGCAGCCGACGCCGCTCTTCGGTGGCGTGGAACAGCCCCATGCCCGTGGCCACTGAGATGTTGAAGCTTTGGGTGAAGCCCCGCATGGGGATGAAGAAGACCCGGTCCGCCAGGGCCAGCAGCTCGGGGCTGAGGCCGTCGTGCTCGTTGCCGAAGGCCACCGCGACCTTGCCGCCAAAGTCCAGGGACTGGATGGGCACGGCGTCCTCCCGAAGGGCCCCGGCGTAGATGGCAAAGCCCCGGGCCTTGAGGGCCTGGGCCGCCTCGGTGGCGCTGCGATAGCCGCTGATCTCCACCCACTTGCCGCCGCCCTGGACGACCTTGGGGTGGGGCTTGAAGGCGCCGCTCTTGGAGATGACGTGGACCTCCTGGAGGCCCAGCCCTTCGGCGGAGCGGATGCAGGCCGCCACGTTGTGGGGGTCATAGATGTCCTCCAACAGGAGGGTGAGGTTGCGGGTCCTCTTCTCGAGCACGGCGTCGATGCGCTCGAGGCGTTTTTCGGTGAGGAAGTTCTTCAGTTCCATGGAGACCTCTGGGGGTTCGAAATCCACGGCCAATGGGGCCCACAAACCGTTTGCCCCTACATATTGTTCGGGCTAGAGTAACCGAAAGTCCTGTGTTCCCAAAGCACTACCTGATTTGTGTGCCGAGTCAGGGAATTATGCAGGGCTGGCACTTAGCTTCGGGGTAAAGAAGATGGCCAGAAGCCGCGAGTTGCTCGACCAGATCAAGTCCGCTCCCCAGAACCACTCCCTCCTGGACGAACTGGTGCTGTCCCATTCGCGCCGGAACCACTGGGAAGAGTTGTACCGGGATTTCGTCACGCTGTTGGAGGCGCCCGAGACTGCGCAGGTCCGGGAGCAGCTGTCCCGCCGCGTGGTGGAGGCAGTCCGGCGGCACGGGGAGGTGTTGGGGCAGGGGCCCCTGGCGGCGGAGCTCAAGCTGCGGCTGGCCAGGGCGCTGTTTGCCCAACCCGACCGGCGCCCCGAGGCGTTGGTGCTGGCGGTGCAGGCCTGGGCGGCCAACCCCGTGGCGGCGGTGGCCCAGGACGTGGTGGCCCTGCTGGAGGAGGCCGGGGAGCTGCGACCTGCGGCGCGGATCCTGCGGCAGGTGGTGGCCCGGGAGAAGGGCGCGGCGAAGGCCGAGAGCTGCCTGCGGCTGGGACAGATCCTGCTGAGCATGGGCGAGCCCGCGGCGGCCCGGGAGCAGTGCCTGGCGGCGGCCAGCGTGCGGGGGGCCAAGGCGGCTGAGGCCAAGAAGGAGGCGGAGCGCCTGGCGGGGCTGTTGACCATGCTGGGGACCCAAGTGGAGGAGCTGGACAAGGCCGGCGCCAAGACCCCCGAGGAGGGGGCCAGGCTGGCGCGCCTCAAGCTGTCCGTGGACCCCAATGATGGGGCGGCCCTGGAGGCCCTCCTGGCCGTGTATCTGAAGCATCACCGCAACGCCGAGGTCCAGGCCCTGGCCTTCTGGCCCCTGCTGGATGGGCTGGAGCGGGCGGGGCGGGCGGCGGACATGGGGCAGGTGTTTGAGGTCGCCGCGGCGGCCGCGAAGGATCCCACTCAAAGACTGGAATATCGCCTGGAGAAGGCGCGGGTGCTGCTGGTGGCGGGGGCAAAAGTGGAGGCCCTGGGGACCCTGCGGGAGCTGCGCGAGGAGAGCAGCGGCGGCGTGAGCCTGACCCTGCTGCAGGATCAGGTGGCCCTGCTGGGCACCGCGGGCCTGTGGACCGAAGCGATGGATCTGCTGGGGGAGGCGCGGCAGGCCACCCAGAGCCGGGAAGAGGAGCAGCGCATCCTGGAACTGGAGGCCCAGCTGGCGTGGACCAGCGTGGGGGATCTGGAGCGCGCAGAGAAGCTGTACAGACGCATCCGGTCCATTGACCCGAAGAACCGGGCGGGCCTGCTGTTCTACGAGGAATACCACCGCCGGACCGGTGACCCCAGGAAGCTGTACAGCGCCCTGTCGTCGCGGCTGGCCGTGGAGGAGGACGAGGGCGAGCGCGTGGAGGTGCTGCGCGAGATGGCCCGGGTGGCGGAGGAGATTGGCTCGCCCGAGCGGGCGGCGGACGCCCTCAAGAAGCTGCTGGCCATGGATCCCCAGGACGAAGAGTCGGCGGGGGCCCTGGAGGCGTTGTACCTGGGGCAGAAGAAGTGGCACTCCCTGGTGGACCTGTTGGCCTCCCGGGCGGAGCAGGCGCCGGATCGCGGGGACAAGCTGGCGCTGCTGTGGCGCATCGCCGAGATCTACGCGGACCCCCAGCGGCTGCCCGTGCCCGAGATGGAGATCAACACCCTCAAGAAGATCACCGAGCTGGACCCCGAGGACCGGCGCTGCGCCGAGACCCTGGTGGAGCGCTTCCGCAGCCTGGGCCGTTGGAGTGCCCTGGCGGAGGCGCTGGAGAAGCTGGCTACGGCCCCCTCGTCCCCCACCAAGGAGAAGGAGACCCTGCGGGAGCTGGCGACCATCTGGGGCGACAAGCTGAAGAACCAGAAGAAGGCCATGGAGGTCCTGGAGAAGCTGGTGGACCTGCACCCCGGGGACCTGGAGGTCTGGGAGGAGTTGGCGGGGCTGTACCGCAGCAGGGGCCTCAGCGAGAAGCTTTACGAAGCCCTCAAGGAGACCATGGGCCTCAAGAAGGGGCCGGACCGGGCGGCGGTGCTGGAGGAGCTGGCCAAGCTGGCCCTGGACCGCCTGAAGAAGCCCGAAGATGCGGTGGCCTGGCTGCGCAGTCTTTCGGAGCTGAACCCCCGGGACCGCACCGTGTGGACGCGGCTGTCGGCGCTGTATGCCCAGACCGGCGACTGGAGCTCCCTGGCGGCCCTTTTGGAGGAGCGGCTGAGAGAGGCCAAGCGCAAGGAGGAGCGGCTGCCTTTGCTGGAAGAGCTGGGGGACCTGTACCTGGACCGCCTGGAGGACCCGGGCGCGGCCAAGCGCATCTTCGACGAGCTGTTGGGCGCCAATGCCCAGTCCCGGAAGGCCCGGGATGCCCTGCGGCGGATCCTGCTGATGCAGCAGGACTGGACGGCCCTGCGGGCGCTGTTCGCCAATGGGCGGGAGTGGAACTCCTATGCCCTGTTCCTGGAGGAGCAGTGGAAGAAGTCCTCCGGGGAGCTGGCCCGGGGCATCGGGCGGGAGCTGGCCTACGCGGCCATGGAGCTGATGCAGGACAAGGAGCGGGCGGAGCGATACCTGCACGAGCTGCTGGGCAAGGTGCCGGACGCCGTGGAGGACGCGCGCAATCTGCTGGAGCGCTTCAAGACCGCCAATACGGATCGGCGCCTGCGGGCGCTGTCGGTGCTGGCTGACCACGCGGGGGGACAGGAGGCTGAACGGGCCTCGTTGGACCTGGCGCGGCTGCTGGAGGAGGCGGGCAAGTCCGAGGAGTCCCATCAGCGGACCCTGGCCCTGCTGGAGGCCCAGTTGATGAGCGGCAAGGACCAGCTGTTTGACGCCGCCGTGGAGCGGGCGGAGACGGCGGACTCGCTGGCTGAACTGGTGGACCGACTGGACAGGCTGGCGGAGGACCTGCCCGACGAGGACCTGGCGGCCCGGGTGGTGACCCGGACGGCGGCGGTGCTGCGGGAGCGCCTGCGGGACCTGGCGGGGGCGGTGGAGCTGCTGCAGAAGTATCGGCTGAGGCTGCCCCACTCGGTGGAGATCCTGGAGGAGATGCAGCGGCTATACCTGGCCATGGGAGACCTGGCGCAGCTTGAGGAGACACTGGAGGCGCTGTGTGAGCTGCCCCTGCCCTCGGCGCTGCTGCGGGAGAAGCTGTTGACCCTGGCGCGGTTGCACGAGGAGGCCCTGGCGGACCTGGAGAAGGCTGCGGGGGATTACCGGCGGCTGCTGGCCCTGAGCCCCCAGGACGAGGAGGCCCATCAGGGGCTGGTGCGGGTGCTGGAGGAGGGGGAGGACTTTGGCGGCGTGGTGGAGGCCCTGGAGGCCCGCCTGCCGGTGCTCAAGGATCATCAAGAGCGGGTGTACACCATGCTGCGCGCCTCCACCCTGCTGTGGCGGCAGCTTGAGGACCCCTTCCGCACCAGCGAGCTGCTGGCCAGGCTGCTGGGCGAAGAGCCCGGGCTGGCGCCGGCGGTGGCCCTGGCGGAGGACGTATTCGAGAAGACGGACGAGGACTGCGGCGCCGGCGAGCTGCTGAAGAACCATTATCGGGACACGGGGGCCAGCGAGGCCCTGGGACGGCTGCTGGTGACCCAGGCCGCCAGGACCGAGGACCCGGAGCACCGGCTGGAGCTGTTCCTGGAGGCGGCGGAGGCCCTGGCCACGGTGGAGGGCACGGCGGAGGAGCTGTACCACATCCTGACCCAGGCCCTGCAGCTGAGCCCCTTCCGGGGGGACCTGTTGCAGCGCTGCAACGAGGCGGCGGAGCTGTCCGGGCATCTGCTGGATTTTTCCACGTTCCTGAGTGCCAGCCTGGAGGCCTCTGAGGGCGGCGAGGGGGGCGAGGGGGACCCGCGGGACGGGGCGCTGCTGCTGGCCCGCATCGCGCAGCACGAGCTGAAGGACCTGGACCTGGCGGCGGAGGCCCTGCGGCAGGCGCTGCGCTTCCACCCGGACGACCTGGCCCTGATGGACCGGCTGGAGCTGGTGCTGGAGGAGGCGGGGGACAGTGAGGAGCTGTTGACCCTGCTGCGGCAGAAGGAGGCCCTGGTCTTCGAGCAGGACCAGCGGGTGGCCCTGCATCGCAAGCTGGCGGAGCTGGTGCTGGCCCTGGGGGGCCGGGACGAGGAGGCCATGGAGTGGCTGGCCGCGCTGCTGGGAGAGGTGGACGAGGACACCCAGGCGGCGGACAGGCTGGAAGAGCTTTACAGCGCCAATGAACGCTGGGACGAGCTGGCGGACCTGCTGCGCAAGCGGCTGGCCTGGCTTCAGGGGCCCCAGCGAAGTCACCGCATACACGACCTGGCGCAGCTGCTGATGCAGCGCCTGGGCAAGCCCCAGGAGGCCTTGGATCTGCTGGAGAGCCTGCTGGAGGACGAGAGCTTCGAGCGGGCCACGGTGGGGGACTCCCTGGCGGCGCTGGTGGCGGGCTCCAAGGAAGAGGACATGCCGGCGGCGGTGGTGGCCCGGGCCACGGAGCTGCTGCTGCCCCTGCTGACGGAGGCCCAGGACTGGGAGCGGCTGGCCATGGTGCTGGCCATTCGGGCCGAGGCCGAGGAGAACGGAACGGAGGCGGCGGGCTTCTGGCTGCGGCTGTCCCACCTGCGGGAGGAGCGGCTGGGGGATGCGGTGGGGGCCTTCGAGGCGGCCGCCCAGGCCCTCAAGCAGAACCCCGGGGACGAGGCGGCGGCCCAGCGGGTGCAGACCTGCGCCCTGGACGCGGGGCAGCAGGAGCAGGCCCTGAAGCTGCTGCAGGGGACCTGCGACTCGGGGGAGGGGTGTCAGAACCCCAAGGCCCTGGAGCTGCTGTCCGAGTTGCTGATGGAGAAGGGCCAGGAGAAGAAGGCCGCGGGGTACCTGGAGAAGCTTTTGGAGCTGGCCCCGGATGAGGCCAGCCACTACCGGCGCCTGCTGGAGGCCTACTCGACGTTGAACCGCAGTGAGGACCGCTGCGCGCTGCTGGAACGCTATCTGCCACTGATTGAGGACCCGGAGGAGCGCTCCGATCAGTTGGCGCTGCTGGGGCACCTGCAGGTGGAGCTGGGACGAACCGTGGAGGCCGAGGCCACCCTGCGGAAACTGCTGGGCGATGGAGCGGACCTGGAGAACCCCCGGGACCGGGCGGCCATGGGGCTGCTGGAGGAGCTGCTTAGCCGGGAGGAGAACTGGTTCGAGCTGGTGGAGTTCCTGAAGTTCAAGGCGGAGCGGCTGGGGGATCAGGCCGAGAAGGTGGAGACCCTGGTGCAGGCCGCCATGTTGCAGGAGGAGCGCCTGGAGAACCCGGACGCCGCCGTGGAGCTGTACAAGACCGCCTGGCTGCTGGAGCGCAGCGCCGAGCTGTCGGCGGCACTGGAGCGCCTGCTGATGGCCGTGGGACGCTTCCCCGAGCTGGCGGAGGTCTACGAACGGCTGCTGGAGGACGAGCCCGCCAAGGCGGAGCGGCAGCGGCTGCTGATGGCTTTGGCCTCCATCGAGGCCCTGGAACTGGGGCGCATCGAGGCGGCCGTGGGGCACCTTGGGGAGCTTGTGGGGCTGGACCCGTCGGACCGCAAGGCCGGGGGGCTGCTGACCCGAATCACGGAGGAACACCCCGACCAATCCTTCCATGCCAGCGAGTTGCTGGCCGCCCATCTGGAGTCGGTGGAGGAATGGAAGAAGCTGGCCTGGGTGCTGATGACCCAGATAGAGCGCTTCCCCGGGGACATCTCGGTGGTGGACAAGCACCGGGCCCTGGCGGAGCTGTATGACGGGAAGCTGGACGACGCGGACGGTGCCTTCTTCCACACCAGCCGGGCCTTCCGCTTGGAGCCGGGGTCGGAGCGGGTCCATGAGGCGCTGCTGGAGTACGCCGAGAAGCGGGGCGCCTGGGACGAACTGTTCGACATCTATATTGACGTCCTGGTGGAGCTGGCCACCGCCGAGGAGCGCAACAACCTGCGCCGTAAGATGGCCAAGCTGTACCACGACCGGCTGGAGGACTTCGAGCGGTCCGAGGTGCTTTACAAGGACATGCTGGATGATGATCCGGCGGACCGCGGGGCCCGGGAGCGCCTGAGCGTCCTGTACGAGCAGAACTCCGAGTGGGAAAAGCTGGTGGACCTCAAGAAGCAGACCCTGGAGCTGCAGAAGACCGCTGAGGGCCGCATCGCTGTGCTGTTCGAGATGGCCTCCTTGCAGGCCGAAAAGCTGGAGCTGCCGGACGAGGCCATGGACACCCTGGAGGCCATCCTGGCCCTGGACCCGACCCAGAAGGACGCCTACCGGTCGCTGGAGTTCCTGCACTTTGGCAAGGACGACCCCTCGGGGGCAGCGGCGGTGATCAAGCGGGAACTGGCCCACCTGCAGGACCCGGAGGAGCGACGGGAAGGCCGGCTGCGGCTGGTGCACCTGTTGATGAACGAAATCGGCGACCTGGGGGCGGCCCTGGACGAGGTCCACGAGGGGCTGCAGGACGGGTCCACGGATGACGGCGTGGTGGCCCTGCTGGAGGAGCAGCGGGATCGGCTGGAGACGGTGGAGCCGCGCCTGGTGGAGACCCTGGTGGAGCTGTACGCCGGCGACCGGGACCGCACCGTGCTGCTGTTCCAGTGGGCGGCGGCCCTGTGCAGCGACAGGACGGACAAGCTGCAGTGGTTCGAGAAGGTCTACCAGTTGCGCCTGTCGGCGCCGGTGGATGACCTGGGGGCCTACGCAGTGGCCAAGATCGAGACCCTGCTGGACCCCGACGACGGGACCTATCTGCGGCGGGCCATCAAGCACGCCAGGTCCGCCGGGAGCCTGGACGATCTGGTGGGCTTCCTGAAGGGCCTGCTGGCCTCGGGGCAGCCTGGGGACGAGCGCCTGGCCTGTGAGCTGAAGGCCGAGCTGGCCTCCCTGCTGTGGGTGGGGAAGGCGAGGGAGGAGGCCCTCCCCCTGTGGACCGAGCTGAAGGACGGACCCTTCGGGGATCTGGCTGAGGCGGCCCGGGGCTCGCTGCTGGAGGCCTGGAAGACGCTGGACCGGGTGGAGGAGTACGCCGCGGCCCTGCTGGAGGGCGCGGAGCTGCTGCCCGCCAAGGATGCCCGGGGACCCATGCTGGAGGCCGCAGAGCTGCTGGCGGAGCGCCTTGAGCGCCGGGCCGAAGGGGCGGCGGTGTTGGGGCGGCTGGCGGACATGCTGCCGGAGGATGACGACATCCAGGATCGCCTGGAAGAAGCCCTGACCAGCCTGGAGAAGCGCGAGGACCTGGAGAACCTGCTGCGGCGGCGGATGGCGCGCGCCTCCGGGGACGAGGCCCTGGCCATAAGGCTGCGGCTGGCGGCCCTGTTGCTGGAGGACCGGGCCCGGGTGGAGGACGGCGGGCAGGAGTTGATGGACGTGCTGCGGGAGCACCCGGAGAACGAAGAGGCCCCCACCCTGCTGGAGACCCTGTTCCTGGACGAGAGCCAGGACGGGGACCTGCGGCGGAGGTTCGGCACGGCCCTGCTGGAGCACCTGGAGACCACGGACCAATATGCCCGCACGGCGGGGCTGGTGGAGGCCCTGCTGGGCATCACCGAGGATGAGCTGGACCGCCTGGGCCTGCTGCGGCGGGCGGCCATCCTGAGGGAGAAGGCGGGGGATACGGAGGAGGCCTTTGAGCACCTGGCGGCGGCCCTGACGCTGGCCCCCGGGGACGGTGGGCTGGAGCAGGCGCTGGAGCAGGCCTGCGCCAAGCTGGGCAACCAGCAGCGCCTCAAGGAAGTCTGGGTGGCGGTGTCCTCCCAGGACCCCGGGCTGGAGGCCGGCTACATCGGCCGTGCGGCGCGGATCTCGGCGAAGTTTGAGGACGCCCAGGAGGAGACCGCGGCCCTGTATGAAGAGCTGTTGGGGCTGTCCCCGGCGGACACCGAGGCCCTGAGCTGGCTGGAGAACTTCTACAGCCTGAAGGGGGACCACAAGGGGCTGGTGCGCATCCTGGAGACCCGGGCGGACAGCGCTGACGAGCAGGGCCGCACGGCCATCGGCATGGAGCTGGCGGACCTGTATCTGTCCCTGGGTGAGGTGCCCAAGGCGGTGGACTGGTACAACGAGCTGCTGACCAGGCCCGCGGTGGCGCAGGACGCCTTCGAGAAGCTTTGCGCGCTGTACCAGCGCGAGGAGAAGTGGGAGTGGCTGCGGGACCTGTACCAGGCCCACCTGCCCACGGTGAAGGGGAAGGACCGGCGGAAGGACATGCTGTCCCGGCTGGCCATGCTGGAGGAGCAGTTCCTGGGGGCCCATGAGGACGCCCTGAACCACTTCAATGAGATCCTGGTCCTGGACCCCAAGAGCGTGTTCGCCCTCAACGGGCTGCGGCGCTGCTTCCGGGTGCTGGACATGAATGAAGAGCTGAGCGCCGTGAACTCCAAGCTGGTGCCCCTCACGAGTGACCCGGAGGAGCGCGCGGAGCTGCACCGCGAGCGGGCCTATGTCCTGATCCACTCGCTGGAGGACGGCCAGCGGGCGCTGGAGGACATCGACGCCCTGCTGGAGATGGCGCCGGATTCGGAGGACGCCTACGGCTTCCTGCTGGAGTTGACCCAGGGGGAGAACGCCGTGGCGGCCGCTGCGGCCCAGCGGCTGAGGGGCCTGGCCCAGGCGCGGGAGAGCTGGCAGGACGCCCTGAGCGCCGTGCTGGTGCTGATGAACGACAAGGACGGCCCGGAGCGCTTTGCGTTGGCCCGGGAGGCGGCCCTGATTCGCCTGGAGCACCTGGGTGACGCCGCCGCGGCCATGGCCCTGTTGGGGGCCGTGCTGGAGGAGCGTTCGGACCTGCCGGACATCTGGGAGGCGGTGGAGCGGGTGGCCTTCACGGGTAACCTGCTGGAGGACTTCGGGGCCCTGCTGCGCAAGCACGCCGCGGGCTGCCCGGAGCCCAAGCTGGCCTGGGAGCTGTCCCTCAAGCTGGCCATGCTGCTGGAGAAGAAGCTGGGGCGGCCTGAGGAGGCGGTGGAGGAGCGGCTGCGCATCCACGCCGAGCACCCCGAGGACACGGACAACATCGCCGCCCTGGAGCGGCTGCTGCTGGAGGCCGGCCGCTTCCCCGAGTTGGCCGAGCTGTATGAGACCGTGCTGTCCAGCGCCTCCGCCCGGGAGCTGCGCCTGTCGACCCTCTTGAAGCTGGGCTTCTTGAAGGAAGACAAGCTGGAGGACAAGGCGGGGGCCATTGAGGTCTACCGCGATGTGCTGAGTCTGGACGCGGGGAACCTGGCCGCGGTGGCCCGGTTGGATGCCCTCATGGACGACCCGGTCTATGGCCCCGGCGTGCTGGAGATCCTGGAGCCGGTGCACCGCGCCAGCTCCCCTGACAAGCACCTGAAGATCCTGCTGGCCAGGGCCCGAGAGGCCCGGGACATGACGGACCGCGCCAGATATCTGGTGGAGGCTGCGGCCCTGACGGACAAGGTGCCGGGGGCTGCCCCGGAGGTCTTCGCGGCCCTGCTTGCGACCATCCCCGACCTGTCCCTGTCCCTGGAGGAGATTCAGGTTCATGCGGAGCGCCTGGCGGAGAGCCTGGGCGGGTGGCTGGAGCTGGCCCACGCCCTGGATCAGCGGCTGGGTGCGCCGGAGGCCACGGAGGACCTGACGGGCCTGCGCCGGCTGGCCCTCATCTACGAAGACAAGTGCAACCTGCCCGCCCGGGCAGAGCTGAAGCTGCGCCAGATCCTGGCGGCGGACCCGGAGGACGACTTCGCCCTGGCCCGGCTGGCGGGCATTCTGGAGAGGCAGCCCCAGCGTGGGACCGAGCTGAAAGAGAACCTGGAGCAGATGGCCCTGTCGGCGAATCAGGACCGGCGGCTGGAGGCCCTGGAGGCCCTGGCCCGACTGGCCCGGCAGACGGGGGACCGGGAGGGGCTGCGCTCGGCCCTGCAGCGACTGGCCGAGATGGAGCCCGAGCGGGGCGAGTTGTTGACCGAACAGGAGGCCCTGCTGGGCAGCCTGGGGGACTGGCCCGCGTTGGCCGAGCTGCTGGAGCGGCTGGCCACCATGGGCACCCCGGAGGAGCAGCGCCAGCGTCGGCTGCGGCTGGCGGGGGTCCTCAAGGAGAAGCTGGGGCGCCCGGATCGGGCCTCGGCCATCCTGGAGGACCTGATTGTGGACAACCCGCAGGACTTCGGCGCCGTACGGGCCCTGGTGTCCCTGCTGCAGGAGGAGGGCAACTGGCGGCGGGCGGCGGAGCTGCTGCTGGCCAGCACCTCCGAGGCGGAGCTGGAGGAGACCCTGGAGCGCCTGGACGAGGCCCTGGCCATCGCCCTGGACAAGGTAGGGGATCGGGCCCTGGGGCGGCGCATCCTGGAGCGGGCCCTGGAGCTGCACCCGGGACACCTGGGGAACCAGCTCAAGCTGGTGGAGCTGCTGGAGGCCGAAGAGGACTTCGAGGGTGCCGCCGCGATGTGGGACAAGGTGGCGGAGGCCACGGAGGACCCGGAGGCCCAGGCCGAGGCCATTCACATGGGGACCAGGCTGCTGGCCCGGACGTCCATTGATCCCACCGAGCTGCTGGCCCGGGTGGGGCGGACCTTGGCCCTCAAGGCGGACCTGTTCGATGCCAGGAAGCTGGCCCTGGAGGTATTGGAGAAGCAGGGGCGCTGGGATGAGGCCTTCGACGCCTGGATGGGCCTGGCGGCGGAGGATCAGGCGAACCGCGGGGCCGCCCTGGCGGGGGCCGCAAGGATCAAGCTGCACCAGATGGATGACCCCAAGGGGGCCATGGAGATCCTGGAGAGCCGGGGCGCAAAGGCCTCGGACACGCCCGCGCTTCGGGAGCTGCTGCTGGATGCCCTGGAGAAGACGGGGCGCCACCAGGAGCTGATAGACCGGCTGGCGGAGGAGTTGGCCACCACCACGGACCAGTCCCGGCGCTCCGAGCTGTGCCGCCGTACCGCCGTGGCCTATCGCGATGGGCTGGGGCGGGCGGACAAGTTCCTCTCCTGGATCGAGGAGGCCCACAAGGCGGAGGAGAACCCCGCCATTGTGGAGGAGCTGCTGACCCACTACCGTTCCGTGGGGGACCGCAAGCGGGTGCTGGGCCTGCTGCAGTGGAAGGTGGACCACCTGGTGTCCCGGCGCAAGATGAAGGACGTGCCCGCCCTGCTGCTGGAGATGGCCACCATCCACGAAGCCCTGGGGGACCCGGACAAGGCCCTGGAGGACCTGCGCCGGGCCGAAGGGGTGGATGCCTCCAATCTGGCGGTGCTGATGAACCTGGCGCGCCTGCTGACGGGCCTGGGGGATAGCGACGAGGCCTTGAAGATCCTGCAGATCCTGGTGGTCCGCATCGGCGAACTGGCCGACGAGGAGCAGCGGATCTTCGTCTACCTCTCCCTTGCCCGGGCCACCCTGGCGGCGGGCCAGAAGAGCAAGGCCAAGCAGTACCTGTCCAGGCTACTGGCCATCCGCAAGTACCACCAGGAGGCCATTGATCTGCTGGAACAAATCCAGAAGTCCTGATGACCCTTTCACCCACAGCCTTGCTGCCCCGCCTGCCGGCCCTGCTGCTGGTCCTGGCGGGGGTCTGGGCCTGCGGTGACCTGGAGCAGCGGCTGTTCAAGCCCCAGATGAAGGTGGTCTGCCACATCCTGGAGGGCTACTGCCTGTTCGAGAACCGGGGGGATCCGGGGGAGAGCTGTGTGGTGGTGCAGTTGAAGCAGGCGGAGAGCGCCAAGGCCATCCGGTCCCTGCCGGTGTGTTCGGGGACCACCAGCGCCAACGAGCGGCGGGTGGTCCAGGTGACCTGGCCCCCCGATATCAAGCCCTTCGAGTTCTGCATGGGCCCCGACCTGGCGGGCAACTTCTATCAGAATTGTGGCGTCAAGCTGGAGCGCCAGGAGGCGCCCCGTCAAAGCGAGCGACGATAGCCCTGGAGGCCGTCTGCGCGCCCCACCGCGTCGAAGCCCGCACCCTCCAGCACCTTCATCATGGGCGCATTCCCCGGCAGGCAGCCCGCCTCCACGGTCTGGTAGCCCAGGGCCCCAAGGCGTCCCAGGACCTCCCGCACCAGGCCCGCACCCAGGCCCAGCCCACGAAAGGCCGGGTGAACCAGATAGGCGGTCTCGGCGGTCAGGGAGCCCGTCTCCATCCACTCCACCAGCCCCAGAAGCGCCGGCCCCTGGGAACCGGACGCGAAGATGCCCAGGGCCTCGCCTGTGTGGTGCGGGCCCTTGGGAAAGAAGCCCAGGATCAGGTCCATCCAGGCGGGCAGGCGCTCCGGCGTGAGGGAGCGCAGCTTGAGCTCCTGAAAGCTGAAGGCCCCCAGAAAACGCCGCAGCAGCCACTCGTCCTGGAAGGCCAGGGGACGCAGGGTGCGCCGGGCGCTGTGGGGGGCGGGGGGGCGCGAGGAGGGGGCCCGGAGAGTCCAGGTGTTGCCCGTCAACACCAGGGAGGGCCGCAGGACGCCGCCCACCAGGCGCTTGAACCCCTCCGGCCCCCCCGGCAACAGATGGCGAGGCCGCAGGGCAAGCCGGCCCCTGCCCTCAACGTCGGCCGCACGCAGGGCGGGACCCAGGGTCAGCAGGGCCTCGCCGTCGTCCAGGCAGCGCAGGAACAGCAGGTCCGGCCGGGCCTGCGCCAGGGCCAGCAACTGCCGTCGATCCAGGGGTTGGTGGCTGGGCAGCAGCACCGTGGCGGCGGGGGGCAGCCGGGGCAGAAACTCGATGGGATCGCGCCGGACTTGAACCATTTTTGCCTCCCAAGACTGCGCAGTGTTCGAAACATATCACCGGAGCGGTGGACTTGGCCAGCGGACGGAGGGGTCCGGGGGGCCGGTCAATGGGTCGTTGCCAGGGGGCGGGGGATGCAATATAATCCCGCCCACGTCTGACCTTGGGGGTGTCACCAATGCGCCGGATCTATATGGGTATTCTTGCCCTGGCCCTCCTGGCCTTGGCCTCCTGCGGGGGCGAGACCACGGTGCGCTATGACCTGGACACCAGCCTCTACGGCGACACGGATGGCGGGGGGACCCCGGAAGATGGGGGACCTGGCGCCGACGGGTCGGACTGGTGGAAGGAGGACCCCGACGGGGCCAGCGCCGGCGATGGCGCGGGGCAGGCCGATGGGGCCGACACCGCTGACAGCGCCGCCCTGGAGGAGCGCTTCGAAATCGTCCCCCTGCATGACATTGACCAACCCTTGGAGATAACCACCGGGGACCGCTTCCACATCAAGGCCAAGATCCTGGACTGGGGCACCTTTGGGCCCGCCGAGGGCTACGAACTGCACTTCAAGGTGCTGGCCTCCGTGCCCGACTGTCAGGGGGAGGCCTGCGCCCTCTTTGCCCAGGAGACGGCCCTGTCGGACAAGGCCGGGGTGGCCTATCTGGAGTTGCGGGCGGGCACCCTGGGGGACGTGCTGTACACGGTGGAGCTGTCGGGCCAGCGGGCCGAGCCCGTGTACTTCCAGGTGCGAGTCAAATACCCGCCCTCGGGCAACCTGCGGGTGAACCTGCAGTACAACGGCTCGGTGCCCGTCAACGGCATCAACGTGCGCGTGCTCAAGGGCTTCTTCTCCTGCACCCAGTTCAACGCTGTGAACCCCTGGACCAACGGCATCGTGGGGCAGAAGACCGTGGCGGGGCTGGCCTCCAAGCCCGTGTTCGAGGACCTGCCGGTGGCCGGGAACTTCGTGCTGTTCGCCACCGCCAAGGGGCCCACGGGACACCTGACGGCGGCGGGCTGCGTGGACGCCATCCGGGTGCTGCCCGACGGCGAGTCCGAATACACCGACGTAACCCTCAACATGTACCTGCTGTACCTGCAGTCCTCGGGCAAGTACGACGCGGTCAACAAGTTCAACTTCACGGGGGCCATCCCGGGGCAGGCGGGGCAGATCGTGACCCTGGTGGTGAACGTCTTCACCAACCCCGGCAAGATCATCGTGGACCTGGTCAAGACCGGCGTGTCCCAGATCATCAGCCCCCTGATCACCAACTTCGTGTTCTCCCTCTTCGAGGACGAGCTGGCCAGTCTGGTCAGCAACCTGCTGCTGAATTGGGAGCCCCTCAGCGGCTTCTTCACCGTGGGCGAGGATCTGATCCAGATCGTCAACAACCTGGAGCTGCACTCGGAGCTGAGCATCACCGAGAAGGGCGCCGCCCAGGTCATCCAGGGCATCCAGGCCTGGAAGGGGCTGCGGCTTTATTGGCGCACGGGCTGCCCACCCGAGGGGGACCCGGGCTTCGTGGCCTGCGCGGCCCATGACTTCTCGCTGGAGGACCTGAACAACACGGACTTCCCCATGGACCTGCTGGCGGGGGTGTTCACCGGGTCCGTGGCCAACTTCGACCAGATGGTCATCGAGTCCCACGTCATCGAGCTGAACTACGGCAAGCTCATCCTGTTCGTGCTCAACAAGCTGATCCTGCCCAAGGTCAGCCCCTATGACAGCCTCACCGACCTGTTGTACTCGCTGATCAACTGCGAGGCCCTGGGCAACAGCTTCGCGGGGGACATCCTGGACGGCATCGGGGTGGGCTCGGACACCATCGTGAACTTCTGCAATGACGCGGAGGGCTGGATCATCTCGCCGGTGGAGGGCTGGATCGCCGGCCTCGCCACCAGCTCACGTCTTCGCATCCAGGGCAAGTGCACCCTGGTGGACGAGAACGACGACCTTTACGTGGATCACCTGACCAACGGTCAATGGTGGGGCAAGGTGGAGGTCAGCTCGGGCGAAGCCAACTCATTCGAGGGAACCTTTGAAGCAACCAAGAAGCAATAGCCTGGCGGTCCTGCTGACCCTGGGTGGGGTGTGGCTGGGCACGGCCTGCGGGCCCACCCTGCGGATTGAGCCTGTGGTGGGGGATGAGGCCTCGTCCGTGACCCGCATCCAGAAGGAGTGGGACGACGACGGCGCCGCGCGGGCCTGCGAGGCCCTGCTGGAGTCCTTCAAGACCCACTGGCGGGAGGGGCGCAGCCAGGAGGCCTGGGCGCTGCTGTCACCGGGGTTCCGGGCGGACTGGATGGCGGCCTCCAAGGCACTGGGCCTGGACGGCGAGAAGCTGTTTGCGCAGGGTTTGCTGCCCCGGGGCGACATGCCCTCCTGGGATCCCGTGGCCACCCTGGCCGGGTCCGCGCCCTTTTATGTGACCGGGCCGGCCCCCGAGTTGAACGTCAAGGATGACTCCAATCGCCGCCTCTTCTGGGTGGTCCAGCAGGATGGCTCCCAGGTGAGCCTGGCGGTGGTCAAGCAGGGCGGCAAGCGCTACCTGGACCCCAAGCTGGGCCTGGGCGAGGCGACCGTCGGGACGGACCGTTGACCAGGTTATTGAACGCGCCGGGGTGGCCCTGGAACCCCGCCGAACTTTGTGGGTGACACATGGCAAAGCTGATCATCTCCACGCCCGGCATCCCCGATCAGGAGGTCCCCCTCAACGTGCCCCTCAGCATGGGCCGCCACCCGGAGCAGAGCCTGCAGATCCTGGATCGGCTGGTGTCCAAGGAGCACGCCCGCATCGAGAAGGTGGGCAGCGAGTACCTGCTGACGGACCTGAACAGCCGCAACGGTACCTTTGTCAACGGCAAGATGGTCCGGGAGCCCCACACCCTGCGGACCGGCGACTCCATCGGCATAGGCGCCACCAAGATCACCTTCGAGGGTGACCAGCGCACCGAGGAAGAGGTCGAGCTGTCCGACAAGACCATCACCTCGGCGGTGCGCTCCGTGCTGGACTACAAGTCCGCCACCAACTTCCTGGCCGCCGCCGAGATCAAGGACGAGGGCGCCCTGCGGCGGGACTACGACCGCCTGCGCCTGGCCTATTTGCTGCATCAGGAGCTGGCCCTGGAGTTGGACCTGAAGATCATGCTGGACAAGACGTTCGAGCTGATCTTCCAGTTCATCCCCGGGGTGGGCCGGGGCATCGTCATGCTGCTGAACCCCGCCGAGAACCGGCTGGAGATCACCAAGGTCAAGACCAAGGACCCCAGGGACGAGAAGCAGAAGGTGGTGGTCAGCAGCACCATCGTGAATCAGGTGCTCAAGGACCGCCGGTCGGTGCTCAGCTCGGACGCCCTGGTGGACGACCGCTTCGACCAGGCCAAGAGCATCATCCTGCAGGGCATCCGCAGCACCATGACGGTGCCGCTGCTAAGCCGCGGAGGGGCGGTGCTGGGCATCCTCCACATGGACTCCCAGAGCGCCGCGGGCATCTTCAACGAGCAGGACCTGGCGGTGGTGCAGTCCCTGGCGGGGCAGGTGGCCTTGCAGATCGAGAACGTCTTCCTGGCGCGCCGCATCGAGGCCGACGCCGAGACCAAGCACAAGCTGTCCCGCTTCCTGTCCCCCAATCTGGTCGAGAAGGTGTTGAACGGCCAGATGGTCCTGGAGAAGGGCGGCGAGTACAAGAACGTCACCATCATGTTCTCCGACATCCGGGGCTTCACCACCATGTCCGAGCGGCGCAAGCCCGACGAGATCGTAGGGCTGCTGAACGACTACTTCGAGTCCATGGTGGAGATCGTGTTCCAGCACGGCGGCACCCTGGACAAGTTCATGGGCGACGCCATCATGGCCCTCTGGGGCGCCCCCATCTCCACCCCAGATGACCCCGTCATGGCGGTGGGCGCGGCGGTGCGAATGCAGCGGCTCCTCACCTCCCTGAACGAGAAATTCAAAGAGCGCTTCGGCGAAGAGCTGGCCATCGGCATCGGCATCGACACGGGCCCCGTGGTGGCGGGCCTCATGGGCTCCTCCAAGACCATCAGCTACACCGTCGTGGGGGGCTACGTGAACCGCGCCTCCCGCCTGTGCTCGGCCGCCTCCGCCGGCGAGGTGCTGATCTCCGAGGACACCTTCAGGCTGGTGGAGAAGCACTTCCTGGTGAAGGAAAAAGAGCCCATAAAGTGCAAGGGAATCGCCGAGTTGGTGCGGGTCTACCGGGTGCTGGACATGGTCTGACAGGGGCGCCCTCAGCGCTTGATCGTGGGCTTCCTCAACAATGCCTCAAGAGCTTCCAGGCGGGCCTCCAGGGCCTCCACCCGCTGGGCCAGATCGGGACTCCGGGTGGCCCCCAGGATGTGGCTGAGCTTCTTCTCCGCGTCTTCCTTCAGTTCGTTCACACGCTTCTCGGCCTCGGTGCGGAAGGTCGTGACCTTGCGCCCCGCGTCCGCCCGCAGGTGATCCAGGTTGTGCAGCAGCTCGCCCGAGGACTTGATGAGGTCCCGCACGGCCATGAGGTTCAAAGGATTGCGGTGGGTCCGCTCCTCCTCCAGCAGCACCTGAGCCAGGGTCCGGGTGGTGATGTCCTCGCCGGTGGTGTTGTCGATGATGACCAGGTCCACCCCGTCCTTGATCAGTTCGGCCACTACGGAGAGGGTCACGTAGCGGCTTTCGCTGGTGTCGTAGAGCTTGCGGTTGGAGTAACGCTTGATGACCCTACTTTCCGCCATTGGCCGCCTCCTTTGCCGTGTCCAGGAGTGTTGCGTTGAGCGTCAGGGCCAGGTCCTCCTGGTGCCCCATGGAGTCCCCCGCCTTGGCGAAGATGGTGTTGCGGGTCATGGTGCTGCGGGCCGCCAGCTTGATGATCAGGCCCCCTGCGGGGTCCAGGACCACAGCCTTCTGCAGGTTCCCCGCGCCCCGGGTGCTGCCCAGGATGCCCTGGCGCTTCAGAGTGCCCACTTC
This sequence comes from uncultured Myxococcales bacterium, assembly GCA_903923815.1. Lineage (GTDB taxonomy): Bacteria > Myxococcota_A > UBA9042 > CAIXZC01 > CAIXZC01 > CAIXZC01. The sequence goes on along the minus strand of CAIXZC010000084.1, from coordinate 40,618 downwards.
GTCCAGCGTCCCCTGGGTGCGCAGCAGCAGGCAGGGCACGCCCTCCAGACTGGTGGCGCCCACGAAGGTGGTGGTGGCGCTGATCTTGATGACGCTGTCGCCGCCCGCCCGCGCCTGCTTGTCCTCCAGGCCCGAGTCCCAGGTCTCGCCGGGCTTCTTGGGGTCGGCGGGCCAGGAATAGGTCAGGTCCCGCAGGAGCTGAGAGAAGATCTCCTTGACGCCGGGGGCAAGGGCCCCCTTGGACTCCACCTGAAAGTCCAGCACGGCGCCGGTCTGGGGGTCCAGCTTGCGCACCGCGCTGACGCCCTGGAGGGCCGCCGAGAACTGCTGGATGCGCTCGAAGCTGCCCTCCGCAGGTTTGCCATCGGGCCCCAGGGGGACGATCTTCATGTTCTCGATGCCGTAACGGGCCTCCAGCTTGCCGTCCTCCAGGGGCTTGACGGCCAGGGTCAGCACGAAGGTCTGGGAGATGTCCGCCACCATGGGTTTGCGGCCGGGGAACAGGGTGGCGGCCTTCTGGCGCAGCTCCACCTGATACTTCCACTGGCCCTCCTTGGCGGGGCGGAACAGGACTGGGTCACCGGCGGGGGTGGCCACCAGGTCGGCCAGGGGCTCGGTGCCCTCCAGGGCGGGCGCAACGGGGGCCTGGACCTCGGGGGCCACGGCGGCGGGCGTGCCACTGTCCAGGCCGGGGAGCTCCTGGGCCTTGTCGGCGCAGGCGCAGGTGAAGACCCCCAGGAGGGCCACAAGGACGAGCTTGGAGAGGGCGTTTGTTGGCGTCATGGTGCAGGCCTTTCTTCGGGGCTCAACTGTTGGTAGGCAAACACGCGGCCCCCGCTTTGTCAAGGCCGCCCTGAAGGGTCCAGGGGGTGTGGAGGGGACGGGGGGAGGCGGAAAAATGCAGTACCACCCGGGGCGGGAACCTGCTAGTTTTCGCGGTCGGAGGATTGGCATGCTCAGTCGAATCAGGGCCCGAAATATCGCCATCATCGACACCCTGGAGCTGGACCTGCCGGCGGGCTTCGTCGTCATGAGCGGCGAGACCGGCGCGGGCAAGTCCCTCATCCTGGCCACCGTGGCCCTGCTGTGCGGCCGCAAGGCCAGCCCCTCCATGGTGCGCGCCGGGGAGACGCAGGCGGAGGTGGAGGGGTTGTTTGACCTGGACGCCCTGGAGAACGCCGGGGCCCTCAGGGAACAACTGGGCCTGGACCCGGACGAGCACCTGCTGGCCTTTCGGCGCTACATGGATCTGCGGGACGGCCAGAAGAAGGAGCAGGTGCGGATTGGGGGCTCCCTGTCCACCCTCAAGACCCTGCGAGAGCTTGCCGGGGGGCTGGTGGACGTGGCCAGCCAGCACGAGCAGGTGCGCCTGCTGGAGCGGGACCTGCAGGGAGCCATGCTGGATCGCTTCGGGCGGCTGGCAGAGCCGGGGGGCCGCCTGGAGACCATGGCCCGGACCCATGGCGCGTGGGTGGAGGCCCGGGGAGCGCTGACGGAGTTGACCCAGCGGGAGCAGCGCCGGGCGGAGCGGGCCGCGTGGCTGGATACCATCCTGGAGGAGCTGGCGGTCCTGGCGCCCAAGGCAGGTGAGGAGACCTCCCTGCGGGAGCGCATCAAGGGGCTGGGGCACGCCGTGGAGATAGGCGAGGCCCTGGGGCGGGCGGTGGAGGAGTTGACGGACTCGGACAAGGACCTGGTGTCACGCTTGGAGGGTCTGGGGGCGCGCCTGGGGCAGGCCGAGCGCTGGTTGCCCGCCCTGGCCCCCCTGCGGGAGCGCCTGGGGTCTACGGTCATAGAGCTCAAGGACCTGAGCTTCGAGTTCCAGGCCCTGCTGGGGGACTGCGAGCCCGATCCAGCCCAGTTGGACCGGCTGCAGGGGCGGTTGGCGGCGCTGGAGCGGGCCATGGTGCGCAACGCCTGCCACTCGGCGGAGGAGCTGGCCACCAAGCTGCAGGCGCTGGAGCAGGAGCGCGAGGAGCTGGGGCAACTGGAGCAGCTGCTGGAGGCGGCCGCGGCCAACGAACGGGAGCAGCGGGCGCTGGCCCTCAAGGCGGCCCAGGAACTCCATGAGGAGCGACTGCGGGCGGCAAGTCACCTGGAGGACCTGGTCACCAGGGAGCTGGCCGATCTGGCCATGGGCAAGGCCCGCTTCAAGGTGCTGCTGCGCTGGAAGGGTGAGGCCGGATTGGGGCCCCAGGGGGCGGATGAGCTGGCCTTCCAGTTGGCCGCCAACCCCGGCGCCCCGCCAGCGGACCTGAAGGACGCGGCCTCGGGGGGCGAGCTGTCCAGGCTGCTGCTGGCCCTCAAGTCAGCCCTGCGGGACTCCTATCCCGTGCCCGTCTATGTGTTCGACGAGATCGACGCCGGCATCGGTGGGGCCACGGCCCGGGAGGTGGGGCGCAAGCTGGCCGCCATGTCCCGGTATGCCCAGGTCATCTGCGTCACCCACCTGCCCCAGATCGCGGCCTTCGCGGACCACCACTTCAACATTGAGAAGACCACTGAAGAGGACACCACTCGGTTGGTGGTGACGCCCTTGAATGAGGCCCAACGCATCAAGGAGCTGGCCCGGATGCTGTCCGGGAGCCCGGAGTCGAAGACGGCCCTGGCGCACGCCCGGGAGCTGCTTACAGAGGCTGCAACTACAAGGAGGATGGACCCATGAACGGGGACCAGCAGGAGACTCCGTTGACCCAGGTGTTTGTGGGGCTGGGGAGCAACCTTGGAGACGCCGTCCTGACGGTGAAGAAGGCCATCCAGGTGCTGGAGAGCTGGGCGCGGCCGGAGCCCCTGACGGCCTCCTCGCTGTGGGAGACCAGGCCCGTGGGGCCGGTGGCCCAGGCCCACTTCGTGAATGCCGCAGTGGGGTTCAAGACGACCCTCCCGCCGGAGGAGTTGATGACCAGGCTGCTGGCCCTGGAGAAGGAGTTCGGCAGGGTGCGGTTGGTGCGCTGGGGACCTCGGACGCTGGACCTGGATCTGTTGTTCTACGGCGAGATCCGAATGCGGGCCCCCTTCCTGACGCTGCCCCACCCGCGGATTCAGGATCGGGGGTTCGTGCTGGCCCCCCTGCGGCAGATCGCCCCCGACTTCGTGCACCCCGTGCTGGGCCAGACCCTGGAGTCCCTGTGGCAGTCCTGGCGGGCGGCGGTGCCTGACGCCGACGAGCAGGTGCGCCTGCTGCCCGACCCCCGGGGGCGAAGATGAACCCCTACAAGGCGCTGCTGGCGGCGCTGGTGACGGGTGTGGTGGCGGTGGCCCTGGTGGCCCTGGCGGGGGATCTGCCGGCCACCCTGGAGGCCGCCAAGGGCAGCTCTCCGATGGTGCTGGCGGCGGCCCTGGGGCTGGCCCTGGCCAACTACCTGATCCGCAGCGTCAAGTGGTTCCATCTGCTGCGCAAGCTGCACCCCAGCATTGACTATTCGGGCGCCACGGCGGCCTTCTTCGCGGGGCTCTCCATGTCCATGACGCCGGGGAAGCTGGGAGAGCTGCTCAAGGCCGTGATGCTCAAGGACACGCGGCAGGTGCCCATGTCCTGCACGGCGCCGGCGGTGCTGGCGGATCGGCTGACGGACCTGCTGTCCCTGCTGGTGCTGGTGACGGGGGGGGTGCTGGCCCTGGGCTATGGCGCCGACGTGGTGCTGGTGGGGGCAGCCATGTGCGCCGTCGTGATGGTGGCCGTGCTGTACCCGCCCCTGACCAACCTGCTGCTGAAGACCCTGGCCAACGTGCCGCGCTTTGGCAAGCACGCCGCGGGGCTCTCCGAGACCCTGCGAAACTGCGCCGCCCTGCTGCGCCCCGCCACCCTGCTGTACACGGTGTTCCTGTCAGCAGTGGCCTGGTTCGCGGAGTGCCTGGCCTTCTACCTGATCCTGGTGGATCTGGGGGGCCAGCCCACCCTGTTCCACGCCGTGTTCATCTACAGCCTGGGCACCATCGCCGGGGCGGTCTCCATGTTGCCCGGCGGGCTCATCGCCACGGAGGGCAGCATGCTGTACCTGTGCGCCACCTACTTCAAGCTGATGGCCCAGGGGGCGGCGGCCGCGGCGGTGCTGCTGGTCAGGTTCTGCACGTTGTGGTTTGCGGTGTTGTTGGGGTCGGCGGTGCTGTTCGGTCACCGCGAGCTGCGACGGTCCCTGAGCTTCAGACCAAGGTCTTGAAGGCTTCGGTGAGGCCCTTGGCGATGGCGTCCGTGTCCTTCTTGGTCCACTTTGCCCGCTCCTTGCGCACGAAGGTGGTCAGGTCCTTGCGGTTGTCGAAGCGCCCCGTGGGCAGGTGCCAGGTCTTCCACACGAACTTCTTCTGACCCTTCACCTCCACGACGGAGACGCGCTCGCTCTTGATGGTGCCGGGCTTGCCGGACGTCTTGAGCAGCCACTCGATGTCGTCACAGCCGTAGTCCCCCAGCATGACCTCCATGGGCACGCAGTGGTGCAGGATGGAGCCCTGACCATCGGGCTTGGCGCGCTCCAGGTTCTTGCGGCGGCTCTCCGCCGGGTCCACCCACACGTACAGAATGCTGGAGCGATCCAGGATGGTCTCGCTGAGCTTGGACAGGGCGTACTCGTAGCCCCGGGGAGGGGTCAGGGGGAAGGCCGCGCCGTTGGCCCCACCGCGGGCCATCTCGATGACGATGGTCTTGCCCTTCAGCTTGGTGGCGCAGGTCTCGTTGCGCTCCTTGAGCTGGTCGGCGCACTCCTTCTCCATGGCTTCGCCGATCTCCAGGCGGACCCGGTAGGGGATCTCGCCCAGGGTCTCGGGGAGCCCCAAGCGGGAGCGGGCGGCGTCGATGCGGTCGAAGTAGTACTGCGCAGCGGAGGGGGCCGTGATGACGCGGTTGTGGATCAGGTCGTCGTAGTCGTCGTTGAGCAGCTCAATGAGGGTGCCCCACTCGAACTCGTTGATGAAGGGGCGCTCGGGGCCCTTGTAGAAGACGTACTCGAAGCCGCGGGCGAAGAGCTCGTCGTCGATGCGGTGCATGAAGTGCACATAGGGGTAGTCGTCGAGCTGCAGCGTGGGCCCGATGCCGAAGCGCTTCAGGCAGTCCTGGGGGGGCAGGGAGCTCAAATAGGTCCTGACCTCGGATTTACCGGAAGCGGGCAGTGCGAAGAGAAGAACCGTGTCCAACACCTTTGCCATTGGCGTACCTCCATGAGAAAGACAGGGACGCAGGATAAATGCTTTTCCGCGCCGTGGCAACCGGTGCTATCTTTGGGGCCACTTCACCGGCGGAGCCCATGGACAAGGACTTCCTGGCAAAACTCCATCAGCGCGACGAGCGCACCTTCGACCGGCTGGTGCTGGAGCATCAAGCCCTGGTGCTGGGCTACCTGCGGCGCATGCTGCTGGACCCGGAGGAGGCCGCGGACCTGACCCAGGACGTGTTCCTGGCGGCCTTTCGGTTCGCGGAGGGGTTTCGGGGAGACTGCTCGGTGCGCTCCTGGCTGATCCGCATCGCCCAGAACCTGGTGAAGAACCGCTTCCGCTACAACGACCGGCACCGCAAGGGCTGGCATCGATCCCTTGAGGACGAACAGGTGGCCGAGGGCGCCGCCCGCAAGACCGGCAGCCCCGAGGACGAGCTGGTGGGCAGGCAGACGGAGGCCCTGCTGGATGAGGGCCTCTCCCAGCTACCCGAAGAGTTCCGAGAGTGTCTGGTGCTGCGGGACCTGGAGCTGCTGTCCTACGAAGAGATCGCCGAGGTCACGGGGCTGCCCGTGGGCACCGTGAAGAGCCGCCTGTGGAGGGCCAGGGCGCGCCTGGCCGAATTTTTCGAGTTGAAGGAGAAACCGCGATGAACAGCGCCCGGATCCCCGTGGATGAGGAGCTGGAGGCCCGGTTGGCGGCCTGGCTGGACGGCGAACTGCCGGAGGCCGAGGCCCGTGCCCTGGAGGGGCTGCTGGAGGAGGACGCCGAGCTGCGGGCCCGGGTGGAGACCATCCGCCGGACCCTGGGGCTCATCAAGGGCCGCCAGCCCCAGCGCATGCCCCCCGCCGAGGAGACCCTGGCGGCGGTCCAGCGGCGCATTCGTCGCAAGACGCGGGGGCGCCACTACGGCAGCCGCCTGCAGAACGTGGGCTTTGAGAGCCTGGGCATCGTGGCCATGCTGGTGGCGCTGCTGCTGGCCTCCCAGACGTTGATGTTCTCCGCCGCCGAGGACCTGCAGGTGGAGCCCCTGCGGGTGGCGGTGCACCTGGCGGGCCCGGTGGATCAGGCCCTGGTGACCAGCCTTGGGGCGGTGCAGGTGGGGAGCCCCGAGGGCTGCCACCACTGGGAGCTGGGACCCCGGGGCGACTGGCCCGCGGTGCTGTCCACGCTTGCCCCCTCCCTGCCACCGGCCGAGCTGGCCCGGGTGCAGGCGGCGGCGGCCGCCCAGGAGTCGCAACTGGTGCTGGCCATCTACCCCACAACGGGACCGGGGGCCTGCCCCGGGGGGGGCGACGGGGGCCGTTGAAACTGGTTGATAACTGCCCGCCACGGGTGGTAATAAGCATTGTGTTTACGCCATGGAGGATCACATGATGCGCCTGCTGCTGGCCTTCGCGGACCAGGAAGAAGATGACCTGGACAACGGGCGGACCCTGGTGTTCACCCCCGACGAGTTGGAGCAGATCCGAAAGCTCACCGTTGAGGACGAGGACGAGGCCGGCACCAAGACCATGATGTTCATGCCCGCGGCGGCCCAGCCCAAGCCCACCGCGGCCCCTGCCCCTGCCCCGGCCCCCACACCGGTGGCCCAGGAGATCCCGGGGACCCAGTTCTACATGCCCTCGGTGCAGGCCCCCGACTACCAGCCGCCGGCACCGGCACCGGAGGACCTCAGCGGCTCCACCGTGATGTACATGCCCGCCGTGGGCGCGCAGCCTCAGCCCATTCCCGCGCAGGTGGAGACCCACACCACCGACACCATGCCGGCGGTGCGGGCCACCCAGGACAGGCTTCAGGCCTCGGTCAAACCCGCGCCCGCGCCCACCCCGGCGCCGGCCCCCGTGCCCCCGCAGGATCTGGGCAGCGCCAGCACCATGCTGTTCTCGGCGGCGGACATCAAGGCGGATCTGGCCAAGGCCACAGCCCGGACCACCGGCCAGTTCAAATCCCCTGCGGCACCCGCCGGAGGCACCCTGATGTTCGGGGTTCAGGACATCCCCCAGATGGAAGAGCGCCTGGAGGAGATCGAGAGCGCCCGTACGATGGTCTTCTCGGCCAGCGCCCTGGGCGAGCTCAGCCCCATCAAGGATCGGGCCGAGGAGATTGCTGAGGCCGAGGCGGATGGTGGGGGCAAGACCATGATGTTCGGCACCAAGGATGTGCAGGACGCGGTGGATGACCTGCGCAGGAAGATGGGCGCCGAGGCGGAGCAGGGCTCCCAGACGGTGGCCTTCATGCCGGCCCAGGGCCAAAGCAAGCTGGACGTGGCCATGGAGTTGCTGCGCCAGAACTCGGCCGACGCGAAGTTCCCCGAGCCCACGGCACCTGAGGCCCCAAAGGTCGGCACCAAGGTCGGCGTGGAGACCCCCGAAGCCCCCAAGGCCCAGGCCCCTGCCAACAAGTACGAAGGGGCCCCCCAGTCCGGTGGCCGCAGGACCGCCGAGCTGGTCATCTTCATCCTCATCGTCGCCGCTGCGGCCCTCGGCGCCGCCGCCTGGTTTCTTGACTGGCTCTAGAAATCAGCCATAAATCCCTGGTTCTATTTGCTTGGAGGAATCCATGGACAGTTCCCAGTTGCTTGGTCTCGAGAAACGCTACGGTGCCCACAACTACAAGCCCCTGCCGGTGGTCCTGGACCGCTGTGAGGGCGTCTGGGTCCATGACATTGACGGCCGCAAGTTCCTGGACATGCTGTCCGCCTACAGCGCCCTGAGCCACGGTCACTGTCACCCCCGGTTGGTGGCCGCCGCCAAGCGCCAGTTGGACCGCATCACGCTGACGTCCAGGGCCTTCCACAACGACCAGCTTGGCCCCTTCTGCAAGCAGCTTGCGGAGCTCTGCGGCCAGGACATGGTGCTGCCCATGAACACCGGCGCCGAGGCCGTGGAGACGGCCCTCAAGGCCGCCCGCCGCTGGGGCTATCGGGTGAAGAAGGTGGCGCCCAACGAGGCCCGCATCGTGGTCTTCGACGGCAACTTCCACGGCCGCACCATCTCCATCGTGTCCTTCTCCGCGGACGAGGGCTACCGGGATGGCTTTGGCCCCTTCACGCCGGGCTTCGATATGGTCCCCTATGGCGACTTCGAGGCCCTGGAGAAGGCCATCACTCCGAACACCATCGCCGTCCTGGTGGAGCCCATCCAGGGCGAGGCCGGGGTGGTCATTCCTCCAGAGGGTTTCCTGCGCCGCACCCGGGAACTGTGCGACCGGCATCACATGCTCATGCTGGCGGACGAGGTGCAGACGGGCCTGGGCCGCACGGGCCGCATGTTCGCCTGTGACCACGAGGGCGTGAAGCCCGACGCCTACATCCTGGGCAAGGCCCTGGGGGGCGGCATCCTCCCCGTGTCCGCGGTGGTGGGCAAGGCCGAATTGCTGGAGGTCTTCGAGCCCGGCAGCCACGGCTCCACCTTCGGTGGCAACCCCCTGGCGGCGGCAGTGGGCATCGAGGCCATGACCGTGCTCAAGGAAGAGAAGCTGACCGAGCGGGCGGAGGCCCAGGGCAAGGTCTTCCGGGCTGGCCTGGCCCCCCTGGTGGGCAATGGTCTGGTGCTGGAGATTCGTGGCAAGGGCCTGCTGAACGCCGCCGTCATCGACACCTCGGTGAAGACCGCCCGGCGCTGCTGCGAGGACCTGATGGCCCGCGGATTGCTGTGCAAGGAGACCCACGAGACGGTCATCCGCTTCGCCCCGCCGCTGATCATCGACGACGCCACCCTGGCCTGGTCCATGGAGCAGATCCGTCAGACCCTTCAGCCCTGATCCTCTTGCGCCCTCAGCGCGCCGGCGCCCCGAGGGCCGGCAGCACCAACAGCTCCAAGGTCCCCTCCAGCACCCAGGCCTCGTAGGTCTGGCCCTCGACGGCAAAATCCCCGCTGGCCACGAAGCGCGGCGCAAAGACCCGGCCACTGGCATCCAGGGGGGGCGTACCGGACAGTTCGAAGCGTCCCGGGGACTGCCGCGTCAGCTCCAGCCAGGGGGGCGCCTCCAGCATTTGCAAATGTAGGGCACTTGCCGCCGGGTCCAGCACCACGATGAGCCGCAGGAAGGGCTGCCCCGCCTCCAGGGGCAGGGAGGCGGGGAGGTCCCAGGAGGGCTCCCAGGGCGCCCAGACGAACAGTTCCAGGTTGGACCGCCCCTGCCGACCGCCCGGGGCGCTGGCGGTGATCCCCACCTCCAAAGGCTCGTCCCCCGTCTCCTGACCCGGAAGGGGCGTCCAGGCAAGGGCCAGCCGACAGGGCAGCCCGGGCACCGTGGCCACCAGCCCCTCCGGCGCCTCCCCTACCTGAAACCGCGTCCCCTCCAGGCAGGGCTGGGCCTCCAGGGTCAGGGACAGGGCCTCACCCACGAACACGTGGGCCTCCGTGGGCCCGACAAGGGTCAACTGGGGGTCCTCAGCGCAGGCCCACAACAGGGAAAGCAGTGCTACGGATTGGAGGAGGCGGGGGATGGTCGTCAAACCTTGCCCTTGGATTCTTCAGACTTGAACAGGAGGTCCCATTCCTCCAGGGAGCCCAGGTCCTCCTCGTCCTCGATGACGACCTGGTGCCTGGGTTCGTCGGGGGCCACGGGGGCGGCGACGCTGATCTTGGGCTGGACGGGCTGGGGACCCGTCACGCTGGCCCGACTCTTGGTCACGAAGGGAGTCTCGGCCTCCAGCCCCTGGCCGCCGTTGGCGGCGGTGGCGGTGGCGCTGGCAGTGACCGCAGCGGGAGGGGTCGGAGCGGGCCGGGGGATGGGGCGACTGATGGTGTCTGACGCGCCCAGGTCAATGCTGCGGGTGGCAGGGGGCCGCACCAGCCCGTTGACCACCACCTTGGCCGGCCGCAGGAGCTTGCCGTTGAACAGGTAGCCCTTTTCCAGTTCTTCCAGGACCAGCCCCTCGGCCTTGTCCTCTTCCACGCGCTGAAACACGGCTTCATGGACGCTGGGATTGAAGGGACCGCCCACGGAGATGAAGGGCTTGGCGCCGGCGCCATCCAGGATGCTGCGGAAGCGGGCGAGGATGTGCTGGACGCCACTAGAAAAGGAGGTCTGGTCGCTGCTGACGGTGGCCTGGGCAGCCAGGGCCCGCTCCAGATCGTCCACCAGCGGGAGCATGTCCCTGACCAGCCGCTCATTGGCGTAGATGACCACTGTCTCGCGGTCCTTCTGGACGCGCTTGCGGAAGTTGTCGAAGTCCGCCACCAAGCGAAGATACCGCTGCCGATCGGTGGTCTGGCGATCGTCGCCGATGACGGGAGAGGTGTTGTTGTCGGCAGCGGTGCCGCCAAAAACCTTCTCCTCCTCCCAGCGCAGATCATCACCCTCCGCCTGATCGCGGCGCGGATCCTGATTCCGGTCCGAATTGGTCCTATCTGGAGACATGGGATTTTCCCCTGCCTGAAAACGGGCAGAAGTTACACTCAGAGGCATGGCAAGTCAAGAATGCAGGCGAAAAAAACACAATGATTGACAGAACCTGCACCATTTCTTATCTTAGCGCCCGCGAAATCCCACGGCGCCAAGGGGCGCCAGACCATAACCGGAGGCCGTGATGATCGAGAAAGATCTTCTGTTTGACAAGCGCATCATCGACCGCAACCTCACCAAGGGCTACATCACCAAGGCCGAGCTCAAGAAGGTCCTGGGCGCTGTCGTGGACAGCAAGGATGCGGGCGAGCTCAGCGAAGTGTCCGTCCAGGCCGAGGAGTTCGACACCAGCCTGGTGGGCGGCGGCAACGTGCGCCCCGAGGAGGAAGAGGACATGGAGGGCGTGATCGATGTCTGAGCTGGGCTCCGGCGACAAGCCCCAGACCTCCGTGGACTTCCACACCTTCGTCCTGTCCCTTGGAACCTCCGCGATGTATCACCTTGGCGAGATCCCCGACCCGGATGGGGGCGAGGCCAAGGTGAGCCTTCCCCTGGCCCGACAGACCATCGAGATCCTCTCCATGCTGGCGGAGAAGACCAGAGGCAACCTGAGCGCCGAGGAGGACCAGCTCCTGACCCAGCTCCTCTACGACCTGAAGTTCAGGTTCGTCTCCCGGAACCGTGCCGGCAAATAGGTAGTTCGGTTTGGGAAACATGGCCCATCTACGCGCCCTGATCTTCGTGGCCGCGGCCCTTGTGCTGGGACCGGTGGCGGGCGCAAGGGCCGCCCAGGTGTCGCTGGTGCCGCTGACCCTGGACTCCCAGGGGAGCTGGGCCCGGGCGGGTGCCCTGGAGTCCCTGGCCGCCGAGCTGAACCTGCGCACCAGCACCCAGACCGAGGCCCGCGAGAACCCCCTGGACCCCGCTTCCTCACTGATCTTCAAGCACCCCTTCCTGGTGCTCTGGCTGGACGGCCCCCCTCCGGCCTTGACCGCCGAACAGACGCGCAATCTGGCCGCCTATCTGGGCCGCGGAGGCACCCTGCTGGTGGACTACTCGGGGGAGGCAAGGGGCGCCAAGGAGCTGCTGACGGCGGTCGCAGAGCTGCTGCAGACCCTGCTGCCCGGGGCCGAGTTGGCCCCCATCCCCGCGGGCAACGTGTTGTTCCGTTCGTTCTATCGGGTCTCCAACCCCGTGGGACGCATCCGCCTGTTCCCCGAACTCTACGGTGCCCAGCACGAGGGGCGGCTGGCCGTCATCGTCAGCCTCAATGATCTGCTTGGTGCGCTGGCCCGGGGGAGGGACGGCAGCCACCGCTTCACCGTGGTGCCCGGCGGCGAGACCCAACGCGAGGCCGCCATCCGACTGGCCGTGAACATTCTGGCCTATGCCCTGTGCCTGGACTACAAGAACGACAAGATCCACCTGGACTACCTGCGGGCCCGAAGGAACTTCCGGCTGGAGGACTCCCGCACCGGTGAGGGGGGCACGCGCCCATGATGGCAGCCCTCACCTTCCAGCTCCAACCCTGGTCCCTTGCCGGCGTGGCCCTCCTGCTGCTGTTCGTGCTGTTGGGCCTCCTCCACTGGCGGCGCCTGGGGGCCCTGTCCTGGCGGCGGCGGATCACGCTGATGGGCCTGCGCTCCCTGCTGCTGCTGTTCCTGTTCCTGGTGGTCCTGGGGCCCGAGCGCACCTGGGAGCGGACGCTGCCGGTGAAGACCCCCGAGACCCTGGTGGCCAACCAGTTCCGCAGCCCTCCGGAGGCCCGGGTGGCCAACTGGCTGCCCCCCGTGGAGGTCCTGGATGAGGCCTTCGAACCCAAGGGCGAGCTTCGAATCAGAAGCCTGGGGCCTCCCATCGCGGCGCTGTACAAAAACCGGGATCGGCTGGCGGTGGAGCTGGAGGCGGAGCTGCGCGAGGACCTGGAGGTCCAGGTGCTGCTGTACGACCTTTCGGACCCCAAGGGGCGCCAGGAGATCGGTGCCCAACGGGTGCCCCTGCAGGCGGGCCGAACGGGGGTCACCGTGGACCTGCCCTTCATCCCCAACCGCCTCAGCGGTCAGGTCCTGGGGGTGCTGCTGCAATGCCCCCGGGGGCTGGTGTGCCCCGCCGCCATGGACACCGTGCTGGTGGAGGTCATCCGACCCCAGATCCGCATCCTGCACCTGGCCGGGCACCCCTCCTGGGACCTGCGCTTCCTGCGGGAGTACCTGAAGACCAGGCCCCGCCACGAGCTCATCTCCTTTTACGTGCTGGCCAGCCAGGACAACTTCCAGCCCCTGCCCCCGGAGGACCTGGCCCTCATCCCCTTCCCCACCAACGAGTTGTTCCTGCAGGAGCTGCCCGGCTTCGATCTGCTGATCGTCCAGGATTTTTCCTTGGGGAGTTACTTCCTGCTCAAGGATGAGCATCTGGCGGCCATCCGCGACTTCGTGGCGGGGGGCGGGGGCTTGCTGTTCATCGGCGGGCCTGCGGCCTTCGCATCTGGATCCCTGGAGGGCACCGTCCTGGAGAAGCTGCTGCCAGCCACCCTGCCCGCCCCCGAGGCCCCCGATGAGGCTCAATCAGAGCCCTCGCCGGTGATCCTGAACCCGGCCCAGTCGCGCCACCCCGTGCTGCGCTTCCGGGACCTGGAGCTGCCCCCCGAGTTTCCTCCCCTTGCCATGGTCAACCGCCTGGGCGCCCAGCGCGAGGGTACGGCCGTGCTGCTGCAACAACGGGATGGTCTGCCGGTGCTGTCCGCGGGACGCTTCGAGAAGGGGCGCGTGGCCCTGCTGGCGACGGACTCCCTGTGGAGCTGGGCCTTCAGCCCGCCGGACCAGGGGAACCTGCCGGGCATCTACTCGCGGCTGCTGGACAACCTGGTGGCCTGGCTCTCCGGTGAGCCGGGCTTTGATGACAGCTGGCTGGAGGAGAAGCCAAATGCCGTGGAGGGCCAGCCCACGACCCTGCGCCTCTGCACCCAGGCCGGGATCCCTGAGGCCACCCTGGGGCAACGCTTCTGGCCCCTGGCGGCGGGGGAGGGGCTGACGGGGACCCAGCGGCTGGTCTTCAAGGACGGCTGTGCCTCCCTGACCCTGCCCGCCGTGGGCATCGGGGCCTGGAAGCTGGAACTGGACGACGGCAGCCCCGAGGGGCTGGTGCAGCATCTGGCCGTGCGGCGCAGCCCGGAAGGTCAGGAGGCCCGCCTGGGCCGTGTCCTCGCCCGGGCCCTGCCCCAACCCCAACTGCCGCCCCGCCTGCCCGAGCTGGCCAGGGCCCCCCTGCTGCCCCCCGTAGCCCAGGTCCAGGTCCAGGAGAGCCAAAGCCTGTGGGACAACCCCTGGCTGCTGGGCCTGCTGATGCTGCTGCTGGGCGCGGACTGGGTGCTGCGCCGAAAGTCCGGCCTGCCATGAGCCGGGACACCGCCCCCTTCAACCCCACCACGGACCTGGAGCACATCCCCAGGGAGCCCGGGGTCTACCTGATGAAGGACCGGGACGGGGTGATCATCTACGTGGGGAAGGCCAACTCCCTGCGAAGCCGGCTGGCCTCCTACTTCCTGGGCCGGGACGAGCGCCCCTTCGTGGAGCGCCTGGAGACCGAGCTGCACAGCATCGAGACAGTGGTCACCCAGAACGGGCACGAGGCCCTGCTGCTGGAGGACCTGCTGATCAAGAAGCACCAGCCGCGGTACAACGCGCGCCTGAAGGACGACAAGAGCTACCTGCTGGTGAAGGTGGACCTGACGGACCCCTGGCCGCGCCTGGAGACGGTGCGGCGGCGGGGGCGGGACCGGGCGGAGTACCTGGGCCCCTTCCCCCAGGGCTTCCAGCTCAAGCGCCTGTGCCTGTTCCTGGCGGGAAGGCTGGGGCTGCGGGTGTGCTCGCCGCGGGTCTTTGCCAACCGTACCAGGCCCTGTCTGCAACACCACATGGGCCGCTGTCCGGCGCCCTGCTGCGGGCTGGCGGACGCCCAGGCTTACCAGAGCGCCATGGCCACGGCCCGAAGGATCCTGAAGGGCCACGGCCGGGACCTGAAGCAGGAACTGACGGACCTGATGACCAGCGCCGCCCAGGAGCTGCGCTTCGAAGAGGCCGCCAGACTGCGGGACCTGCGGCGGGCCATGGACGAGCTGGGCACCCCCCAAGGGGTGGTGGGGCTGGGCCGCCTGGAGGCGGACGCCATTGCCCTGGAGCGCAGCGAGACGGGGGCGGCGTTGCAGGTGCTGCGCATTGGCGACGGGTCCGTGCGGGACACCCTGGTGGAGCTGTTCCCCGGGGCCCTGCCGGGGACGGAGGAGCTGCTGGCCTCCCTGGTGCTGCAGTTCTACGACGCCCGGACCCTGCCCCAGGAGATCATCCTGGGCTGTGCGCCGGAGGATGCCCAGCTGATCCGGCAGGCCCTGGAGGAGCGCCACCAGGTGTCCGTGGAGGTGACGGTGCCCCAGAAGGGCCGCAAGCTCAAGCTGCTGGAGATGGCCGCCCGCAACGCCCGCATGAACCTGGAGCGCTGGGCCCTCAGCAGCGACGAGGGGCTGGATGCCATGGAGGAGCTGCGGGGCCTGCTGGGGCTGCCCGCCAGCCTGTCCCGAGTGGAGTGCTTTGATATCTCCCACCTGGGGGCCCAGGACGGTGTGGGCTCCATGTCGGTGGCGGTGGACGGCGTGCTGCAGCCCTCCAAGTACCGGGTCTACCACCTGCGGGAGTTCCACAAGGATGACTACTCCATGATGGCGGAGGTGCTGGGGCGCTACCTGGGGCGGCTGGGGGACGAACCTCGGCTGCTGCTGCTGGACGGGGGCCGGGCCCACCTGAGCATGCTGGCGCCGCTGTTCGCTGGCCTGGAGGACCGGGTCTTCCTGGCGGCCATCGCCAAGGCGCGGCCCGAGCAGGGGCTGGCCAGCGACCGCATCTACCTGCCCGACGACCGCACGGAGTTGCCCCTGGCCAAGGATGGGCCCGCCTTCTTCCTGCTCCAGCGGCTGCGGGACGAGGCCCACCGCTTCGGCGTCAAGCACCACCGGATCAGGCGCCGCCAACGGACCTTGAAGACGGTGCTGCAGGAGCACCCAGGCATCGGCCCGGCGAGGGCCAGAAGGATCCTGCAGGAGTTCGGCTCGGTGGAGGGGCTGGCGGGGGTGACGCCCGCGGAGCTGGCCCTTCGCGCGGGGCTGCCCGAGGCCCTGGCCACCTCCCTGCTGGCGGCCCTCCCCGGACCCCCCACGCCCCCCGAAGATCCAGCCCAAAAAAGAATGCCTTGAGCCTCAGCCGGGCCGGGGGCAGAATCCCCGCCAGGAGGAATCTGGACCATGGCAGTATTCGAAAAACAACCGGTGGCAATTCCCCTGGAAATCTTCCCGGAGCGGCTGCGTCCCATCATGGCCCTGGTGGGCCCCGATCCCAGGAAGGCCGCCATCGCCGGGGCGGAAGTCCCCATGCCCCTGGACACCCAGGTGGCGTGTTTGGCGTACCTCAGCAGAGACGAAGAGAAGAGCATCAGGAACGCCGCCCTGGCCTCCCTGGCTGCCATGGATCGGGAGACCCTGACCCAGGCCACGGCCAGCGCCCACGCCGCCATCCTGGACGCCCTGGTGCGCAGCGAGGCCCGCACGGAGGTGCTGGCGGTCTACCTGACCAACCACGGCGTGGCGGACCAGACCCTGCTGTTTGGCGCTTGCGACTTGAAGGACGAGGGCCTGCTGGACCTGCTGGGCGTGAACCAGGAGAGGATGGTGCGGCTGCCGGCCCTCATTGAGGCCCTGTATCTGAACCCCGCCACGGCCATGGGCACGGCCCAGAGGATCATTGAATTTGCCGTGCGTCAGCGGCTGCCCATGGAGCGCATCCCCGGGTTCAAGGACATCAGCGCGGCCATGGGTGTGGCAGAGCTGGCCAAGGACCTGGTGGACCAGGAGGTGGTGCAGGCGCTGCTGACCCCCGACGCGGGCGGCGAGGTGCTGGCGTCTGCCGCGGCGCTGCTTAGTGAAGAGGAGGCGCCCGCGGGGGATGGGGACACGCCCACCGTGCTGCCTGAGCCGGCTGAGGAAGCGGCTGACGGCCCCATGTCGGAGACCATCCACGTGAAGGTCCGCAACATGAACCTGCCCGCCAAGATCCGGCTTGCCATCATCGGCAACGCCACGGCGCGGGCGCTGCTGATCAACGACCGCAACCGGGTGGTCAGCGAGTCCGTGCTGGAGAACCCGGGCCTGACCCTCAAGGAGGTGTCCCAGTTCGCCCGGAACAAGAACCTGTCGGAGGACATCATCCGGCGCATCGCCTCCAAGCGGGAGTGGGTGCGGGCCTACCAGATCAAGCTGGCCCTGCTGTTCAACCCCAAGACCCCTCCGGGGGCGGCGGGCCGCTTCCTGCGCTTCATGCGGCGTAATGACCTGAAGGGCATCGCCAGAAGCCGAGAGGTGCCAAGAAAT
The DNA here is from genome assembly GCA_903923815.1 of uncultured Myxococcales bacterium. Taxonomy (GTDB): domain Bacteria; phylum Myxococcota_A; class UBA9042; order CAIXZC01; family CAIXZC01; genus CAIXZC01. The sequence continues at coordinate 23,706 of CAIXZC010000084.1, read as the reverse complement.
GTGGCGCGGGCCGCGGGGGAGGAGATCCGCAAGCGGGAGGCCCCGGGGTCCAAGTAGGGGTCAGAAGTCGAAGCTCTTGTCATCCAGGGAGCGCAGGTCCACCACCTGGGTGGACTCGTCGTCCGAGAAGGACACGGAGTCGCCAGCGTCAATGGCCGCATTCAGGCGGGCAATCTCGTCCAGATCCAGATCATCCAGGTGGGCCTCCATGGACTCCACGATGCCCACAGCCCGGCGCAGCCCTTCTTGCATCTTGGAGATGCGGCGGCCGGCCTCCTCCATGCGCTCCAGGGTGGCGGTGTCGGCCCCGATGGGGGACTGCTCGCGCAGCTCGGCCACCATGCGGTCCTTCTCGCCGATGAGGCGCTCCAGGTCGGCGATGGTGTCCTTGTAGCCCTTCTCCAGGCGCTCGAAGATGGAAGAGTAATCGCGGGCGCTGCGGGCCTGCTCTTCAAAGGACTTGAGGCGCTGGCGCAGCAGGCGGTTCTCCTCCCGAAGGGCGGCCATGTGCTTGGAGCTGGCCAGGGCCAGGTGGAGGTCCTTCTCCAGGGCTCCGATGTTCTCCCGGCTGCGGCGCAGCTCGTCCTGAATGCGCTGCATGGCCTCGGGGGCGCCGTGCATGAAGTCCCCAAAGCCTGGGGTCTCGGGGATGGCCTCGGGGGGGACGCTGGGGATGACCGGCATGGGAGGCGGGCTGGGGCGGGGTGGGGCCCCGAAGGTCACGGTGGGCTGGGGACCCACGGCGGCCAACTCGTCCAGGATGCCCGCCAGCAGTTCCCTGTCCAGGGGGCGCAGCAGGTAGCGGTCGGCGCGGGTGGGCAACTGACCGTGCTTCTCGATTAGGCTCTCTTGGCCCGCCTCCGCCAGCACCACCAGGGGGACGCTGGCCAGGTCTCGGCTTTTTCGCACGATGCGGATGAGGGAGAAGGCCTGGGGCATGGCTGCGGCCACCATGAGGACCTGAAAGGGGTTCTCCCGCATGCGGGTGATGCAGTCATCCATGCCACTGCTGCGAACACACTCGACGCCGGCGGGGACCAGGGCCTTGATCTCGGTGAAACAATAGCCCTTGTCGTCGGCTACAAGGATCCTTCGGTCCATGGCCCAGCCCTCCTGAAGCATCGGGAGTTTATCACAAGGTGCCCGCCGCGGAAGCGATTTCTTGGCGCTCCCGGAAAAGGGTTGACACCCACGCGGGTGGCGCTTATTTCAAAGGCTTGGCTGGGCTGCCCAAGGCGTGGGGCGGCGAAGGAGCGCGAGCATGAAGCGAAAACTTGGCGTGAACGTGGACCATGTGGCGACCATCCGGCAGGCCCGTGGGACCAGATACCCGGACCCCGTGGAGGCGGCCTTCCTGGTGGAGGCGGCGGGGGCCCATCAGATCACCATCCACCTGCGGGAGGACCGCAGGCACATCCAGGAGCGGGACCTGGACCTGATGCGCCGCACGGTGCGCACCGAGCTGAACCTGGAGATGGCTGCCACGGACGAGATGGTGGCCCTGGCCCTGAAGTACAAACCCCACTCGGTGACGCTGGTGCCAGAGAAGCGCCAGGAGTTGACCACCGAGGGCGGGCTGGACGTGGCGGGGCAGCAGGAGCGCCTGACCAAGGTGTGCGCGACCCTGCGGGGGGCGGGCCTCAGGGTCAGCATGTTCATCGAGGCGGAGGCCCGGCAGGTGCAGGCGTCGGCGGCCGCGGGGGCCCAGGCGGTGGAGTTCCACACGGGCACCTGGGCGGAGGCCTTTGGAGGGCCCAAGGCGAAGGCCGAGTTGGCCCGGCTGGCGGCGGCCTGCGAGCTGGCCGACGGCCTGGGCCTGTACGTGGCGGCGGGGCACGGCCTGGACTACCACAACACCATCCCCGTCCTGACCATCCCCCAGATCCGCGAGTTCAACATCGGCCACAGCATCATCGCCCGGGCCCTCATGGTAGGTATGGAGCGGGCCGTCAAGGAGATGCTGGCCGTGATGGAGGGCTGACCCATGAAGACCCTGGCCCACCGTGCCGCTGCCACCGGGATCGCTGATCGAATCGCCCAGGAGCGCTTCGGCATCCAAGGGCTGCAGCTCATGGAGCAGGCGGCGCTGGGGGCCCGGGACTGTCTGGCCCGGCGTGGCCCGGGGGGCAAGCCCTCGGTGGCCATCTTCTGCGGCCCTGGCAATAACGGCGGCGACGGCCTGGCCTTGGGCCGACTGCTGGCCTGCCGAGGGCATAAGGTGGGGCTGTTCACCCTTTGTGACCCTGCGGCCTACCGGGGCGACGCCGCCATCAACCTCAAGGGCGCCGTGGCCCTCGGGTTGCCCCTGACGATCCTGGATGCCCAGCGCCCCCTGGAGGGTCAACTGGGGGGGCTGGGGGGGCCGGACGTGGTGGTGGATGCCCTGCTGGGCACGGGGGCAACCCGGCCGCCTGATGCGTTCCTGGGGGAACTGCTGGAGCGACTGAATTCCCTGGCTGCGTTTCGGCTGGCCCTGGACCTGCCCACGGGGGTCCACCCGGACAGCGGCGAGGTGGCCACGGTGGCCTTTCGGGCCCACGCCACGGCGGTGTTCGGTGCCCTCAAGCCCGGGCTGCTCCAATACCCCGGGCGGGAGTACTGTGGGCAGCTGGATCTGGTGCCCCTGTCCATCCCCGCCCAGGCCTGGCCCCCGGGGGGCATCCTGGCGCTGCTGGGCCGGGGCGATCTGCCCTGCCTGCCCCCCCGGCCGCAGAACGCCCACAAGAACCGCTTCGGCCATGTGCTGCTGGCGGCGGGCAGTGCGGGCAAGGAGGGGGCGGCGGTGCTGGCCTCCCTGGGTGCCCTGCGAGGGGGGGCGGGGCTGGCCACGCTGCTGGGCCGCGGGCCCCAGCTTGGGGAACTGGCCGCCACCCTGCCCGAGTTGATGGTCCACCGGCTGGACCTGGAGCCCCTGGCGCTGGCGGCGGTCCTCCCCGGCAAGCAGGCCGTGGTGGCGGGCCCCGGGTTGGGCCTGGATGGGGCTGGGCGGGCCCTGGTGGAGGAGCTGGTTTCGACCTGTCGGGTACCCCTGGTCCTGGACGGCGATGCCCTGAGCGTTTTTTCGGGGCGGGCCGACCAGCTTGCGGGGGCCGCCTGTCCGCTGGTGCTCACGCCCCACCCCGGGGAGTTCGCCCGGCTGCTGGGCCTGGACCCCAAGGCGCTGGTGGGGCAGCGCCTGGAGTTGGCCGAGCAGTGCGCCCGGACCTGCCGGGCGGTGGTGGTGCTGAAGGGCGCGGGCACGGTGGTGGCGGCCCCCGACGGGCGGCTGGCCCTCAACGGCAGCGGGGGACCGCAGCTTGCCAAGGCGGGCAGCGGCGACGTGTTGGCGGGATTGCTGGGAGCCCTGCTGGGGCAGGGAATGGAGCCCTTCGACGCGGCCTGTCTGGCGGTGCACCTGCACGGCCTGGCCTCGGAGCGGGCCGCGCAGACCTTTGGCCATCGAGGGCTGCTGGCGTCGGAGACGGCCGAGGCCCTGGGGCCTCTGTTGGAGCAATGGGAGGTGCCAGATGATCACTAGCGGACCCCTGGGTTGGGCGGGAGGCGTGGTGGCCACGGGGGGCCTGGCGGTCTTCCCCACGGACACCCTGTACGGCATCGGCTGTGACGCCTTCGACGGTCCCGCCGTGGCCCGGCTGCTGGCCGCCAAGGAGAGCCCCAGCGGGCGGCCCCTGCCCATGCTGGCGGCCTCCGTCGAGGACGTGCTGGCCCTGGTGCCCAGGACCTTCCATCAGCGCCTTGGGGATCTGGCAAGGGCCTTCTGGCCCGGGGGCCTGACGGTGGTGCTGCCCCTGGAGCCGGCGGCCCGGCGGGCCCTGGTCCACTGTGCCCCCGAGGGGCGCGGCGGCTTTCGCGTCCCGGGGGATCCGGTGGCCCGCTATCTGGCCGCCCGGACCCGGGGCCTGCTGGTGGGCTCCAGCGCCAACCGCGCGGGCCTGGAAGCCCCCGCCAGCCCGGAGGACCTGGACCCCCTGCTGTGCGCCCGGGTGGACTGCCTGGTCACCCGCCCCGGCCGCTGCCTGGGCCTGGCCTCCACGGTGCTGTCTCTGGATGACAAAGGCTTCACCCTCATTCGCGCCGGCGCCGTGCCCCAGGCGGCCGTAGAAAAGGTGCTGGGTTGATGGACGAGCGGACCCCAATTCTTGAAGGGCGGGTGGACTGCGTGCAACCCGCAGAGGGCTACCGTTTTTCGGTGGATTCCCTGTTGCTGCCGGCCTTCGTGCTGGCTCGCCGGGGCAAGGGCGCGGCGGGGCTGAACCTGCTGGATCTGGGGGGGGGCTGCGGCGTCATGTCGGCGGTGCTGCTGCGGGCTGGTCTGGCGGGCCGGTCCCTGTCGGTGGAGCTGAACCCCCAACTCCATGCCGCTGCCCTTCAGACCGCTCGGGTTTCGCACCTGGAGGGCCAACTGGAGTGCCTGGAGGGGGACCTGCGCAGCCTGGATCTGGCCGCCCTGCCCTTCTTCCCCGACCTCATCATCAGCAACCCGCCCTTCTTCCCCTTGAGCGGCGGCCGGGTCAGTCCCAACGCCATGGCGGCGGGCGCGCGGCATGAGGTCCACTGCACCCTGCCCCAGATCCTGGAGGCCCTGCGGCGCCTGCTCCAGGGCCGGGCCTGCGCCTACCTGACCTACCCCGCCCAGCGCCTCGGCGAGCTGCTGGCCGCCCTGCCCGCCGTGAAGCTGCGGGCCACCGCCCTTCAGCTTGCCCACCCGCGCCTTTCCCAGGGTGCCCTGCGCTTCCTGGTGGAACTGGGCCACGGCGACGAACCCCTGGAGATCCTGCCCCCCCTGGAGATCCACGCCCCCGACGGCGGCTATGCTGCTTGGTATGAGAACCTGGTGGCCGCTATTCCGCCACGGCCTTGACGGCACCCTTGGCAAGGACGATCTCCAGCCCGTCTCCACTGGCCACCTGGGCCGCGTCCGTCAGAGGGCGCCCATCCCCGGGGACCTTCTTGACCAGGGCATAGCCCCGCAGCAACTGGCCCCGGGGACCCAGCACGGCGAACAGCCCCTTGGCCCGTTCCAGCTTTTGCTCCCGGGAGGCCAGGCCATCCCGGGCCGCCAACGCCAGGCCATCCTTGAGCCTTGCCAGCGCCTCGGCGCGGCGGTCCAACTGGTTGCGTGGGTGCTGGCGCCAAAGCTCCCCCCGCAGCCCCCCAAGGGTGGTCTGACGCACCTCCAGGGCCCCACGGAACCGCAACTCCAACTGCTGGCGCAGGTCGTCTGTGAGGCGCCGGGCATAGTCCTCCGAGCTGCGCATATGGCGCTGGAGGCTGCGGCGGCGGTCGGCGGCCCAGCCTTGCAGGTCGGACAGCCGTGGCACCACGGCCTCGGCGGCGGCGGTGGGGGTGGGGGCCCGCAGGTCCGCGGCGAAGTCACACAGGGGCGTGTCGGTCTCGTGGCCCACGGCGCTGATGACAGGCTTGGGGCAGGTGGCCACTGCCCGCACCACGGCCTCCTCGCTGAAGGCCAACAGGTCCTCCGTGGCCCCGCCCCCCCGGCCCAGGATGATCACGTCCACATCAGGCTGGGCACCCAGCACCTGCAGCCCGCGCACCAACTCGGCGGCGGCCCCCTCCCCTTGGACCCGGGCGGGGTACACCAGGACCCGGGCGGGGTAGCGCTCGAAGATGACCCGCAGCATGTCCTGGATGGCCGCCGAGGTGGGGCTGGTCACCAGGCCCACGGTCCCCGGCAGCAGGGGCAGCGGCCGCTTGCGCGCGGGGTCGAACAGCCCCTCGGCCTCCAGCCGGCGACGGCGCTTCTCCAGTTCCTCCAGCAGGGCCCCCTGCCCCACCGCCTCCATGCGCTCCACCACCAGGCTGTAGGAGCCGTGGGGGGGGTACACGTCCATGCGGCCCCGGCACAGCACCTCGGCGCCCTCCGTGGGGCGACAGGCCAGATGGGGCACGCTGCCCCGGAACACCACCGCGGAGATGCGGGCGTCCCGGTCCTTCAAGGCGAAGTAGATATGGCCCGAGCTGTGGACCTTGAGGCCCGACACCTCCCCCCGCACCCAGAGGTCCTCGAAGGCCGTGTCCAGCACCGCTTTTATGCTTTGGGTGAGTCGGGAAACCGTGTAGTATTCGCGCTGAATCATGGCGGCCATGATACCCGTCAGGGAGGAATCCAACAAGCCGTGTATTCCATCCATCGCCACGCCCCAGCGCTATTTGCAGCCATCTTGGTGCTGCTGCTGGGTGTGGCGCTGCTTGGGGCGGAGGCCCGGGATGCGTCCCTGGCCCGCCTCACCAAGATCCTGCGGGAGGCCCCCGAGTTCCGCCTGCGGGTGTCCGCCGCCCGAGCCCTGGGCATCCTCAAGGATCCCGCCGCCCTGCCCGCCCTCATCACAGCCATCGGTACGGATCCGGACAACCTGGTGAAGGGGGCCGCTGCCTGGGCCCTGGGCAACATCAACCATCCGGGGGCCCTGGGGGTCCTGGACAAGGCCAGCTCATTGGAGAACGCCTTCGCCGCCGGCCAGGCCCGCCGGGCCGCGGCCCACATTCGACTCAAGCTGCCCGGCAACCTGCCCCCCTTTGCCCAGGGATGGTGGCGAATAGACACCCGCCAACTCACCGTGGCGGCGGGGGCTTCGGGGGCGCTTAAGGCCGCCCTGCCGGTGGAACTGGCGGCGCGGCTGGCGTCCAAGGCCAACGTGGAACTGGCGGGCCAGCCCCCCGTCCCGGCCAACGCCGACAAGCCCTTCATCGGGCTGCGCCTGGGCGGTGGGCTGAAGAACGCCCTGGCGGCCCCCGGGGGCAGGGGCACCTGTCGCGTCACCGTTGAGGCCTGGCTGACCCTGGAGGGCCAACAGGTGCCGGTGACCCGCCGGGTGGAGCGCCTTGGCACCGCTGAGGCGGGGCCGAACCTGAACACTGAGCAGGCCCTGCTTGCCGCCCTTGGGGTGGCCCTGGATGGCCTGGTTACGGATTTGCTGGCTTCCATTGGAACAAGGGGGGGACCATGAACTCGCGCAAACAGAGGAAGGTTCGCAACTACCTGCTGGACCTGGGCTTCCAGCTTCGCATCACGGCGGTGGTGGTGCTGGCCTGCGTGGGCATCTTCGCGGTGCTGGGCTACTTGTATCAGCGGGAGTACCGCACCAGCCAGCGCATCGACCTGGAGATCGCCCCCCTGGTGGAGGCGGCGTCCGGGCAGGCCCAGGCCCCCGAGGACTCCCTGGCCTCCCTGGACCAGGAACTGGGCCAGGAACTGGACCGCCGGGGCAACCGCCTGCTGATGATCATGTTTGGCGCCGTGGCCCTGCTGGTGCTGGCCCTGGGGGCCCTCAGCATCGTGCTGACCCACCGGGCCGCAGGCCCCATTCGGGCCATGATGAACTTCGTGCGGGCCGTCAAGGCCGGGGACTTCTCCTCCCCCCGGCCCCTGCGCAAGGGAGACGAGTTCGCCTACCTGCACACCGAGATGGCCGATCTGGCCCGGGTGCTGACCGAGAATCGTGACCGCCAGCGGACCGTCGTGGGGGCCGCCCTGGCCCACCTGCACGGGGGGGGCCCGGAGGCTGCGGCGAAGGCCGCTGCGGAACTGGCCAAGTTGGAGCAGAACCCCTGAACGGGGCAACACCGATACACAGAAAGGAACTTCCATGGCTACGGCGTCTCTTCCGAAACTGGCTCTTGTGGGTGCGGGTGAATGGGGAAGTCGACATCTGGAGACCTTGAAGCGCCTGGGCTGCCTGGGCGCCGTGGTGGAGTCCGACGCCCAGCGGCGGGCGACCATCGCACAGGCCAATCCGGGGTTGCCCGTGCTGACGGGCATCGAAGAACTCAGCCCGGAACTGGCCACCGGCGCGGTGGTGGCGGCCCCTGCGGCGCTTCATGCGAAGCTGGGCATGGCCCTGCTGGAGGCGGGCCTCCATGTCCTGATGGAGAAGCCCATGGCCCTCAGCGGCAAGGAGGCCCTGGCCATGAAGGCCCTGGCGGAGAAGAAGGGTCTGGTCCTGGGCGTGGGGCACCTGCTGGAGCACCACCCGGCCCGCAAGGCCCTGGGGAACCTGCTGGCGGAGGATCGCCTGGGGGATCTGGTCTCCCTGCGTTTCGTGCGCTGCAAGCTGGGGAAGGTGCGCACCGAGGAGAACGTCCTGCAGAGCTTCGCCCCCCACGACATCGCCCTGGCCCTGGGGCTGGCCGGACGCCTGCCCACCAGGGTCACGGCCCGGGGGCTGGAGTTGGTCACGCCGGGCATCGCCGACACGGTGCAGTGGGGCCTGGAGTTCCCCGGGGGGCTCTTCGCCCAGGGCACGGCCTCCTGGTTGGAGCCCGCCAAGGAGCAGAAGATCGTGGTGGCCGGCCGCAAGGGCATGGCCCTGTGGACCGACACCCCCGGCCAGCGCGGCCTGCGCTACTTCCCCGTGAAGCTGGCGGGGCAGCCGGGGCGCCCGGCCCTGCAGCACGGTGGGCAGGAGGAGGGTGAGGTCATCGCCCTGGACGCCACCGACCCCATGGAGCTGGAGCTGCGCGCCTTTGGCTCCGCCATCACCGCCGGCACCCCCATGCCCAATGACGCCGCCCAGGGCGCCGCCACCGCCGCCATCCTGGACGCCATGCTGGAGTCCATGAAGCGCCTTGGGGCCCCCGTGGCCCCCACCTTTGGCACCACCCCCGCCGTGCGCATCCACCCCACCGCCGAGGTCCACCCCGCGGTGCCCATCGGCGCGGGCTCCGCCGTGTGGCACTTCTGCCACGTGATGGCGGGCAGCAGCATCGGCCAGAACGCCTCCCTGGGGCAGAACTGCTTCGTGGCCCCCGGCGCCCACATCGGCAACGGCTGCCGCTTCCAGAACAACGTGTCGCTGTACGACGGCGTCATCCTGGAGGACGAGGTCTTCGTGGGCCCCTCCGCCGTGTTCACCAACGTCAAGCACCCCCGTTGCCACGTGACCCGCAAGGACGAGTACGCCCGCACCGTGGTCCACAAACGGGCCAGCCTGGGGGCCAACTCCACGGTGGTCTGCGGGCATGACATCGGCGAGTACGCCTTCGTGGCCGCCGGCGCCGTGGTGGCCTCCAACGTCCTGCCCCACGCCCTCATGGCGGGCTGCCCTGCCAAGCGCATCGGGTGGGTGTGCCGCTGCGGCGAGGTGCTGCCCAAGAAGGGCCCCCTGACCTGCGCCCGCTGCGCCGACGAATACCGCGAAGAAGACGGCCACCTGGTCCTCCAGAAGGGCTGACCAGCCTGTGGTGCGGTCCCTACAAAATATCCATTGATTCCAAAAAGCTTGTGTCGGATCATCCTTCGGTCAACCCGGGGGGAATCCAATGAAGAACCTGTTTGCCATGCTGCTGACCGTCCTGCTGCTGTCGTCCTGTGGAGGCTCCTCCGCGGGGGGCGACGGGGACCTTGGATTTGGCGGGGTGGATGTGGCCCGGGACAATGACCTGTCCGATCCTGGGGCTGACGTCAAGGACCAGGCAGACACCCAGGGCTGTGTGCCCGACTGCAGCGGCAAGGTCTGCGGCGACAACGGCTGCGGCGGCAGTTGCGGCCCGTGCAACGACGGCACCTGCGTGGCGGGTCAGTGCCAGGCCAACGCGTCCTGCGATCTGAATGGCTTCAACCTTGCGGTCCAGCAGGCCACCTACTACAAGCAGGCCGACAGCAAGAACTACATGGTCTGGCAGGGCGCCACCAGCCAGACAGCGCCCTTCGACATGGTCATGATCGAGGACTACCAGTACGCCCCCTACAATGGGCCCACGGCCCCCGGCACCTACAACCTTGCGGGCACCAACTACAAGGACTGTGGGCTGTGCCTGCTGGCCCAGTCCGGCTGCACCGCCGAGGGCTGCAAGAAGCTCTTCTACGCCGACCAGGGGACCGTGGAGATCCAGACCATCAGCCAGGGCACCTCCAAGTTCCAGGCCGTCTTCCACAACGTCCAGTTCAAGGAAGTCACCATCAACCAGACGACCTACGAGTCCACCCCCGTGGCCGGTGGCCAGACCTGGTGCATGAACAACGTGGCCCCCAACACTGATCTGGTCCTCAACGAGACCAAGTCCGAGTGCGTGACCGGTGGCACGGGCGTCGACTTGAATGACAACATCGCCGACTTCCAGCTTCAGAATTGCAACGGGCAGACCGTCAAGCTGCACAGCTTCTGCGGCAAGAAGGCCATGTGGCTTGTGGCCGTGGCGGGTTGGTGCGATGCCTGCGCGTCCTGGCGCCCCAGGTGCAGAAGGCCCAGGATGACTACGGCAGCGCGGGCCTCCAGGTGATGCTGGTGCTGGGCGAGAATGCCGCCGGCAACGCCCCCAACCTGACCTACTGCAAGCAGTGGGCGAACAGCCACGACGTGGACCCCGCCAATGTCTACCTGGATCCCTCCTGGACCACCCTGTTCAGCAAGGTCAACACCTACACCGGTGGCACCATCGGCCTGCCCTACAACATCATCCTGAGGGGCACCAACATGGAGTACACCTGGTGCGACAACTCCCCCAGCGGCGACATCAACTCCGCCCTCAGTGAACTGCTGAACTAAGCAACAAGCGCCCTCAATACACAGCTTTGGGCACAGCCCCCTCCCTGACGGTCGGGGTTCGGACGGTGCGGCCTGACCGATGGCGGCTAACCCGCCAGGTCGTGGTTGGGGCCCAGGTGCAGGGGCAGTGGCAACAGCACCGCGGGGCCCGTTGCGACGGGCCTGTGAGCTTGGCGTAGGCGACCCAGGGCCGAGGGCAGCAGCACGGAGGTCAGGGCCCCCAGGGCGGTCAGCAGGAAGGCTCTCCTGGTCATCATGGCTTCCACACTCCCGGCAGGGGGCTGCCGCAGTCCGGGCAGGCTCCGTCCCTCAGGCGGTTCTCCTCAATCACATAGCCGCTGCGCCGGATGAGGGCCCGCTGTCGCCCCGGGCAGGTGGCGTTCACGCAGTAGGTGCGCTCGCCCTCGGACTGCCGCACGTTGCCCACGTACACGAAGCGCAGGCCGGCCTTGAGGGCCAGGGTCCGGGCCCGCTCCAGGGTCTCGGTGGGGGTGGGGGGGAGGTTCTCCGCCCGCCAGCGCGGATAGAAGCGCGAGAAGTGCAGGGGCGTGGTGTCCCCCAGGTTGGCCAGCACCCAGTCCACCAGCCGCCCCAGCCCCGCATCCGAGTCGTTCATCCCCGGGACCACCAGATTGGTCAGCTCCAGCCAGACGCCCAGTTCCTTGAAGATGCGCAGATTGCGCAGCACCGTCCCCAGGTCCCCACCGCACCAGTCCCGGTAGAAGGCCGCGTCCAGGGCCTTCAGGTCCACGTTGGCCGCATCCACCAGGGGCAACAGGCGCCGCAGGGGTTTTTCGTTCAGGTAGCCGGCGGTCACCAGCACGTTGCGGTACCCCCGGTCCTTCACCGCCTGGCAGCAGTCCAGGGTGTACTCGTACCAGGCCAGGGGCTCGGTGTAGGTGTAGGCCACCGCCGCCAGGGAGTCCCGCTCCAGCAGGGCCGGCAGCTCCGCGGGCAGCAGCGAGTAGGCCGGTGCCTCCTCCACCCGGGCCTGGGAGATGGCCCAGTTCTGGCAGCCGCGGCAGGACAGGTTGCAGCCCACCGTGGCCACGGACAGGATGCCGCTGCCGGGCAGGAAGTGGTACAGGGGCTTCTTCTCGACGGGATCCACGTTGACAGCGCAGGGGTGGCCGTAGGTCAGGGCCCGCAGGCGCCCCTCCAGGTTGGCCCGGATGCCGCAGTCCCCCAGGGCCCCCTCTTCTATGTGACAGGACTTGGGACAAAGCTCGCAGACCAGCACGGCAGCTCTCCTTACCAGGAGCGCATTATGCCCAGCACCGCGCCATCAGGGGTAGGGGAAAATCCCAGCACCGTCTCGGTGGCCGGGAAGAAGTGATACAGGACCACGCCGGTGACGCCCACCACCAGGCCCGCGCCGGTGGTCCAAAGGCCCCCGTTGGCCAGGTCCCGCCCCGAGGTGAAGCGGTCCCGGTAGGTGGTGTAGCGCAGGTCCCCGGCCCGGTAGTCGTCCTGGGCGTTGTTCATGCGCACGGAGCCCACGGAGTACAGCGCCACGCCCGTCACCACCGCGGCGGCGCCCAGGCCCATGGTCACGTAGCTCCAGGTGCGGTAGGGCGAGGTGCGGGTGTGGGAGGTCAGGTTCTTGGCTTCCTCGCCCTTGGGCGTCAGGGGGACCTTCTGCACCACGTCCAGGGCCTTGGGGGGCTCCTGCTGTTTGATCTTGACGCCCGCCGTGGGGGGCGTCGCCTTGATGACGGCCGCCGCCCGATGGAGGGTCACCTCCAGGAGTTCCTGCTGCCCGGACTTGAGCATCAGTTCCTTGCTTTGGCCCACGTGCCCCTTGGCCTCAAAGGCCAGCACATGACGGCCCCCCGCAAGCTTGAGCTTCTTGCCCTCCGCGGGCACCGCCTCGGCCTTGCCGCCGTCCACCGCCACCTGACAGACCTGCCCGGAGGCCTTGCAACTGACCGCCACGGTGGCCTTGCGCTGCTTCTGGGACAGGGTCAGCTCCAGGGTCTGGGCCTTCTTGGCGTCCACCCGCTGCTCCAGGGGCTGGTACCCGTCCAGTTCCAGCCGCAGGGCGTGCTCGCCGGGCTTGACCCAGAAGCGCACAGGAGTCAGGCGCAGGTGGGGGTTCAGCTTGCCATCCAGGGTCACCAGGGCCCCCTCGGGGCTGGACACCACCGTCAGGGGCACCAGGCCCCGGCGCTTGAGCCCACGCTCCAGGCTGCCCATCTCCTGGCGCAGCTTCTTAGCCCCCCGGTCCTCCGGGGACAGGGCCAGGAAGCGCCCGTAGTAATGCAGCGCGGAGGGAAAGTCCTTGAGGCGCGTGCAGGCCTTGCCAGCGTTGAACAGGTAGCGTGTGTCGGGGAAGGTCTCGTAGGCCTTCACGAACAGCTCCAGGGCCTCGGGGAAGGAGCCCCGGTCATAGGCCACCCGGGCCTTCTCGTTGAACCTCTCGGAGGCCCCCCGATCCTGGGCCAGGGCAGTCCCCGGCAGGGCCAGCACCAAAGCGGCAAGCAGTAACGTTCGAAGGACCTGTTTCATGCTAAGCCGTCCTACTTCAAGTCATCCGACACCGAGTGGCGGGCGCTGCCCTTCAGCTCGTCCCGCGCCGACAGGGGCACGGGGGCAAGCTTGAGCTCCAGCTTCTGGCGCCCCTCCGCAAACAGCACCTGTTGGGTCAAGGGGCTGTACCCCTCGGCCTGGATCTTCAAGGTCGCGTTCTGACCCGCCGGCCGTTCCAACAGGCAGGGGCTGTGGCACATGAACTCGCCGTCCAACAGCACCTTGGCCCCGCGGATGCTGGCCACCACCGCAATGGAGGCCTCCGTCTGGGGTGCGGCCTCAGCCTCTTGGCCCGCGGGGGCAGCTTCTTCGGCGGGGGCTTCGGGGGCCACCGCAGCTTCCACGGCGGGGGCCGGGGGGGCGGGCGCGGGCTGGGGGGCCACCTCTGGTTCGGGGGCCGGTGCGGGCGCGGGCTGGGCAGCGGCCGCGGGCGCAACCGTGGGCGCGGGGGCGGCCACGGGTTGGGGCACCGCGGCGGGCTCCGGGCTTGGTTCGGGGGCGGCCACGGGCTCGGCGGGAGCCACGGGCTCGGGCGCCGGGGCCACCAGGGCCGGGACTTCCGGCACCTTGGACTTGGGCTCCTGCCCCCCGTTGACTATCAGGAAACCGGCCGTGCCAGCCGCGATGATGCCGAACAGCACCAGCAGGAAGGGCCACAGCTTGACGCCCGCATCGGAGATGGACGTGGGCATGGCCAGGGTGCGGGTCAGGCCCCCCGGGGTGCCACCGCCGCGCTGGAGGATCTGCTCTATCTCCTGGGCCACCTCGGCGGAGCTCATGGGCCGGTCGTCGGGCTTCTTGGAGGCCATGCGCCGCAACAGGTCCTCCACGGGCTTGGCCACGTGCAGGTCCTTGGGCAGTTGGGGCAGGGGCGTGCTCACATGGTTCAGCGCCACGCCGATGGGCGAGTCCGCCGAGAAGGGCGGGTTTCCCTTGAGCATGGTGAACATGATGATGCCCAGGCTGTAGATGTCGCTGCGGTGATCCACGTGCTTGCTGTGGATCTGCTCGGGGCTCATGTACTCGGGGGTGCCAAAGGTGGTGCCGGTGACCGTGAGGCTCTCGTCCAGCATCAGCATCTTGGCCACGCCGAAGTCCAGGACCTTGACGAAGTCCGCCTCCCCGGGCCGCTGCATCAGCATGATGTTGTGGGGCTTGATGTCCCGATGGACGATGCCCTTGCCGTGGGCCTCATCCAGGCTCAGGGCCACCTGCCGGATGATGTGCAGGCAGCGGTCCCCGGAGATGCGGCCCTCCCGGCGGATGACCTGATCCAGGGACTCCCCTTCCAGGAACTCCATGGCCATGTACAGGACGCCGTCCTTGGTCTGGCCGAAGTCGAAGAGGGTGACGGTGTTCTGGTGGGTCAGCTTGCTGACGGCCTGGGCCTCCAGCACGAAGCGCTCCCGGGCCCCCGAGGCCTCCGCCACGTCCTTGCGCAGGATCTTGAGGGCGACCTCCCGCTTGGTGGAGTGCTGCATGGCGCGGTAGACCTCGCCCCAGCCCCCCAGGCCGACCTTCTCGATGATGGTGAAGCGGTCGTCCACAAGCTGCCCGCTGGCGAAGGTGCCGCCGCTGCGGCTGTGAACCACGGGCTTGGGGATGGTGCGGTCCGGCTCCACGGGGACAACCCGGCGCGGGCGCTCGGGGACGGCGCTGCTGGCGGGGTCTGCGTGGGCGTCTATGGTCTTTTCGTTGGGCCTCATCGGCGGCAGAGTAGCCCGCCGGCGCCGCCTGTCAAAAACTGTCCACTTGGCTGGCCAGCAACCGGGCAGCGGCTTCCAGCCCCTCGGGCAGGGGACCGGACAGGGCCAGGAAGTCCTCCCCCGGCAGCAGATAGAAGCTTTGAGGCGCGGGGGGCAGGTCCAGGCCCAGCAGCAGGGAGTGCAGGGCGATGCGACGGGAGCGGTCGGCGGCCCAGAAGGGGCGGTCCGCCGAGCCCGCGCCGTAGAGTCCGTCCCCGCAGATGGGATGCCCCGCGTGGGCCAGATGGGCCCGAATCTGGTGGGTGCGGCCGGTGAAGAGGCGGCACAGGGCCAGGGTCGGCGTCAGTGGCTGCAGCAGGGTGCGGGCCTCCTCCCCTTCGGGCAGCACCTCGGAGCGGCGCCGCAGGGAGTCCCACTTCAAGGGGTTGGCAAGCAGCCGGGGGCCGGCGGCCAACTCCTCGGCGCTGAAGGGCACGACCACGGCAGCAAGGTACACCTTGGCCAGGCGCCCCTCCTGAAAGGCCCGGTCCAGCAGGGCTCCCCCCCGCCCCCTCCCCAACACCATGACCCCCGACACGGGCAGGTCCAGGCGATGCACCACGGAGAGGGGCCCCAGGTCGGCGGACAGCAGGTCCAGCAGGCTGGTGGGTCCGCCCTGCACGGCCACTCCGGCGGGCTTGCTGACCACCACCAACTCCGGGCTGTCGAACAGCACGGGGGCCAGCGCCGGGATCTGGGGGCGGCACTCCTGGACCTGCACCAGGGCACCGGGGTTGAGGCGCTGGCCGGGGCCCGAAGGGGTCTTGCCATCCACCAGAACCTGAAGGGACGAGGGCGCCCACTGCAGGTCCAGGAACTGGCGCAGGAAGACCTGCACGGACAGGCCTGCGGCGGTCTGGGGAACCCTCACCCTGGCGGGAAGCTTGGTTGGCATGTCACCACCAAAAAAAAGGGGCCCCGAAGGGCCCCTCAAGGTACGAAAACGGGGGAACTCAGAGGATGGCGTCGCCGTCCACGATGTCGCCCTGCTCGACCACGTCGGTGTCCTCCACGGGCACTTCCTCGGGGGAGAAGCCCACGATGGCACCGGGGATGGCGCCGAAGGACACGGCCACGGAGGCGGCGTCGGGCTCGGTGTCACCGTCGAGGTCAACGTCGGGCACCACGGAGCCGTCCACGATCATGAGGATGGTGTCCTTGGTGATGAGGGCGGCGATCTCGGGGTCCAGGCCGGCCAGGAGGTCGTCGATGGGCAGGTCGGTGACGGTGTCCAGCAGGGCCTGCTTGGAGACCGCGCCACCCACGATGCCGTTGGTCAGGGCGGTGATGACGCCCTCTTCCACGGTGGCGTCGGCGTAGATCTGGGCCATCTCGGCCACGGCGGTGATGGGCAGGGCCACGCCGGGGATGGGCAGGGTGATGGCGAACTGGTAGTCGGCGCCGCCGGCGGAGAGCTTGCCAGCGTCCACGACGCAGTTGTCAAAGGCGATGACGGGCTCGCAGGTGGCGACGTCCAAGCTCATGGCCTTGACGGTGTAGTCGCACTTGGCGGCGTTGAAGTCGCAGGTGGCGGCGTCGGCGACGGGGTCACCGATGTACATGTTCATGGTGAAGGGCAGCGTGGTGCCATCGAAGCCCACCACCTCGGAGAGCAGGGTGATGGTGCCATCGGCCATCATGGAGGCGATGGCGGCGTTGGCGGACTCGAAGTCGCTCATCTGGGCGACCATGGGGTCCAACTCGGCCACGAGGCCACCGAGGCTGTTGTTCAGGCCGTTGTCGCAGGGGGCGGGGGCGCAGGTGAGGGGATCGTCATCGATATCCAGAGCGTTACCCTCGGCGTTGTCCAGATTCACGGCCATGGTGTTGATGCGCAGGACCATGTCGGACCACTCGGGCTCGACGCACTCGGCGTAGCAGGTGCCGTCGGGACCGCAGGTCTGGCCCTCTTCGCACTCGCCGCAGGAGCCGCCGCAGCCGTCGTCGCCGCAGACCTTCTCGCCGCAGACGGGGACACACTCGGTATCGGCGGGCACCTTGACATCGGTGGTGTCTTCGGCCTCGGGCACATCCAGGGGGACGTCCACGCCAACCTGGGTGTCAACACCGCCCACGGTGTCGCCGGCGTCGTCGGTGGCAGCGCAGCCGCTGAACAGGCCCAGACAGAGGGCCGCGATGAGGGACAGCTTCTTCATTTTCCATCTCCTGTTGTTTTCAAAACAAAAGTTTACGGCGGTGGATTCTAGTCAAGGTGCGGGAACTGTCAACCAAAGGGCCACCCGCCTGCTGGCGCGCGCGGTTCGGAAAGGCCGCTAAGCCTATCCGAACCCCGACCGCAAGGGAGGGGGTTGCCTGCCCGTCCGAACCGCGGCTCAGAACCGCAGCAGGGGTGCGCCGAAGAGGGCCGTCAGCACAATGGCCGCCAGCAGGGCGGGGGCGAAGGGGAGGGTCCGGGAGATCTGGAAGGTCCCCTGGGGCTCGTTGCGGGCGTACCAGTCCTGCAGGGCCTTGACCTGCGTCTGGTTCAGGCCGTCCGGGGCCAGGTCCGTGAGGAAGGCCTGGAAGAAGCGCTCCCGGAGGCGAAACTGAACCAGGCAGGCCGGGGAGGGGATGAGGCCCGGGCGAAGCTCGGCCCAGGGCAGGTCCACCACGTCCGCCCGGTCCAGCCAGGCATCGTAGGCCAGGCGCAGCAGGACCAGGGCCAGGGAGAAGGCCGCGGACCACAGCAGGTCCAGGGGGCGTAGCTGCCCCAGGTACCACAGGGCCAGGGCGGCCAGGCCCAGCAGCAGGGGCAGCAGGGGCCGGGCCAGGGGGCGGTTCAGCAGGGCCTTGACCAGGGAGAAGCCGAAGAAGAGGACCAGGAAGAGAGCCTCGCCCCCAAGCTGGAAGTGCCCCTGTAATTCCTGGCGGGCCAGGCTGCGAGCCAGACGCAGGGCCAGGAAGGCCAGCAGGAAGGTGAGAAAGGGCAGCAGCAGGGGCTGAAGCGTGGTCGAAAGCCAACTGAGGGCGGCCCTGGCGCCGGGCCAGGAGGGTTTTGGCTTCCTTGTTGAACCAGCGGGCAGTCGGCGGGCCAGCCCCCACAGGAGTTCCAGGGGCAGCAGGACCGCAAAGACCAGGAAGGCGTTCACCAGCAGGACCCAGCCCGTGAAGTACAGGGGCGGGGCCTGATGCAGCAGCCCCGGAGGGAAGGCCAGGGCCAGGATGGCGAAGAGCTTGCCGTCCCCTCCCGCCCAGAAGCCCGCGGCCCAAAGGCCAAAGCCCACGGCAGCCGCCAGAGCCAGGTGCAGGGGCAGCAGCAGGTACCAGGGCCAGTCCGACGGTCCCGCCAACGCCTGCCCCCCAACCTCTGGGGCCAGGACACCAGACAGCAGCAGCAACCCCAAGACCACCACCAGGAGGGGCAGCAGCAGGCGGTTGGAGATGGGCCCCAGCCCAGCCAACAGCCGGCCCCGGCCCGCGAAGTGCATCAAGTCCGTGGCACAAAAGCCCAGGGCGGCCACCCCGCAGAGGCCAAGCCGGGCCCACTCCAGGGGGGCCAGGCTCATGAGCGCTCTCCGTCCCGAATGGCCCGGACGATGGGCTCGAGGGGCAGGAACATGGGGTAGAGCCAGCGGGACGAGTAGGCCTTGTCCAACTCAAAGAGGCCCGCGCAGATGGGGGACAGGGTGCAGACCTCACAGGCCTGGGCCTTGCCGTGGAAGAAGTTGCGCTGGCGCACCAGCCCCTTCTGGTCCAGGAAGGCGATGCTGCGCTCCTCGCCCTTGACGATCTTGCGGGTCTCGGTGGAGGCGTAGGCGAACTCCCCCAGGTAGCAAAGGGGCACCCGCTCCACCCGAAAGCTCAGGCCCCGGGAGGCCAGCAGGGTGAGGGCTCGGTGCAAGGACAGCTCGGTGTCCGGCAGGGTGGGCAGGCAATCCGGGCGGGCGGCGGCCTTGGGGCCCGAGGGGTCCAGGAAGTTGAACACCACGTGGCGCACGGCGGGGTGGCGCTGCACCACGAAGGCCGCCACCTCGTCCAGGTGATCCTGGTTCCAGGCCTGAATGGTGATGTTCACGTCGGCGTGCAGGTGCAGGTCCGCACAGTTGCCAAGGCAGGCATCCACCGCCGCCAGGGAGTCGGGATTCCCCGTCAGGCGGCCCTGGACCTCCGGGCGGGCCGAGTACAGCGACACATGCAGGTGCCCCAGCCCCGCGGCCTTCAGCCCCTCCAGGAAGGCGCGGTCCGCGCAGCGCTGGCCGTTGGTGATCAGGCGAAAGGCCAGCTCCAGGGCACCCAGGGCCTGCATCAACTGGGGCAGCCACTCCACCAGGGTGGGCTCGCCCCCCGTGAGGATGACCCCGTCGTAGCCCTGGGCCTGGAACAGGCGGGCCTGGGAGAGGCACTCCTCCAATGTGGTGGCCTGGCCGCTCTTGGGGTTGGAGCAGAACAGGCAGTCCTGGTTGCACTCCCTCGTGAGCTGAAGGTAGGCGAGGTTGGCCATGTCAGAGCTCCCTGCGGCTGCAGTTGAAGCCCCCGCGCCGCACCTCTTGGATGGGCAGGCCCGGGCAGGTGCCAGCCAGCCCACAGCCGGCGCAGCAGCGGCCCCGTTCGTGCCAGCGGTGATCAATGTAGTACTGCGCAAGCTGGGGCAAGGGCCAGGTACGGGTGGGGGCGGGGGGGGCATCCGGCAACCCCCTCCCTTGCGGTCGGGGTTCGGAAGGCAGAGTTTCCAGGAAGGCGCAGAAGCTCTTCAGGTGGCACCAGTCGCAGCGGGGGCCGTGGCAGCGCAGGGGGCGGCCGTGGTCCAGCAGGGCCTGCAGCTCTTCGTGGCGTCCCCGGACCTCATCCAACAGCTTGTGGGGGTCCTGGATCAGGTGCTCGTAGCCCTCCAGGGCGCTGGCCGGGAAGCGGTTGGTCCAGATGGTCAGGCCCAACTGGGCGGCCAGGTCGAAGGCCTCGTGCAGGGTGGGAAACAGCTCCTCTGGCCGCCAGAACAACAGGTCCCGGTGCTCCCAGGCGCGCCCGAAGGGCACGGGGAACAGCAGGTCGAACTCCCGCACCCCCAGGCCGTGGAAGAAGCGCAGCACCTGGGGCAGCCGCTGGGCCACGGGCCGGGCCAGCACCACATCCACGCTGACCACGCAGCGCCCCAGCAGGTTTCTAAGCCCCGCCAGGGCCTGTTCAAAGGCCCCCGGGACGGCGGTCAGGTGGTCGTGCAGGGCGGCGCCGTCCCCATGCATGGAGATGGTCACCTCGGAGAGGCCCGCAGCCAGCGCCTGGGCGGCGAAGGGCCGGTAGGAGAACATGCGGCCGTTGCTGATGGTCTGGATCCAGGGGAAGCCCTTGGCCCTGGCTGCCGCCACCAGCTCCAGATACTTCGGGTGGGTGGTGGGTTCCCCGCCGCTCAGGATCAAGCGCGCCGCCCCCGCCGCCCGGGCCTGGTCCATCTGGGCCAGCAGCTCAGCCAGCTCCAGGGGCCGCCGGGGCTGAAAGTCCGAGTCCAGGCAGAAGAGGCAGCCGTTGTTGCAGGCCCCGGTGATGCGCAGCCAGTGGCGCTGCTCGCTGACGCTGCCGGGCTGGGGCGCCTCGCTCATGGGTCACCCCCACCGGGGAACAGCTCGGCGCTGATGGCGTCGGTCCGGGGCTCGAACTCCTGCCAGCCGTAGCGCTGGGGGTACTCCCGCCAGGGCCCCTCACAGACCCCCGTCCAGGTGCAGCGGGCGCAGTCGGGCCCCTTGGCCTTGCCCTCCTCCAGCCGAAACCGCGTGTAGTCCTCCAGCACGAAGTCGGCGTCCACGATGCGGGTCTGGGGGATGATGCGCTCGGAGGCCGCCCACTCCACGCCCTGCAGGTGGCAGTAGGGCACCGCCTCGCAGTAGGCCCGCACCCCCGAGGCCCCACCCAGCGTCAGCGCGCGCCGCAGGTGGGGCGCCACCAGGCTGACCCGGGGCATCATGGCCTCCAGGTTCTCGGCGGCGGTGCCGATGGCATGGATGAAGGCGAACTGATACTGCTGCACCCCCAGGCTCAGCAGCAGGGCGGCCAGCTGCTCCAGGTGCCGGTAGTTGGGGCGACAGATGACCGAGTTGCTGATGACCCGCTGTCCCAGGGCCCGCAGGTTGCGGATGGCCTGGACGGTCTGGACGAAGCTGCCCGGGGCCCTCGTCAGGTAGTCGTGCAGCGCCGGTACGTGCCCGTGCAGCGCGGGGGAGAACTCGTTGGCGCCGGCCTCCACCGCCCGCCGGCAGAACTCGGGGTAGGCCAGCACCCGGCAGTTGCTTTGCAGTTGGATTCGCGAAAAGCCCAGGGCCCGGGCGTGGGCCAGCAGCTCGAACAGGTCCCGCCGCAGGGTCACCTCGCCCCCCGTGAAGACCACCCCATCGGCGCCCCCTCGGGCCTCCTCCAGCGCGGCCTTCAGCTCCGCCGTGCTCTTGTCCGGGAAGCGCCCCCGCTTGTGCCCCTGGACGCAGAAGCGACAGGAGTTGTTGCAGGAGAACCCGACCTTCAGGTCCACCCGGCGCTGGGAAGAGGGGTCTTGGTTCATGCCCGGCTCACACCCGCTCCACGGACAGAATCCCGGAGGTGGACTCCAGGGCCTTCTGCAGGCGCTTCAAGTGTTCGGCGTCCTCCACCAGCACCTCGAAGAAGTTGGTGGCGCCCTTGTCCCGGTTGCCCTGGCAGTTGGCGGACACGATGTTCACCCCCAGGCGCAGGAAGACGTTCGACATGGCTGCCAGCATGCCCGCCTGATCCAGGCACAGAACCTTGATCTTCACCAGCCTGTGGCCCTTGGTGCCCTTGTCCCACTGGACATCCACCAGCCGGTCCCGGGACACATCCGCCACGGAGGGGCAGGTGGCCCGGTGGACGCTGATCCCCCGGGAGCGGTTCACGAAGCCCACGATGCGGTCCCCCGGCAGGGGCGAGCAGCAGTGCGCGAAGTGGGTCACGATGTCCCCCTCGCCCCCCACCAGCACCGTCCCCGGACTGGTGCCCGGGGTGATCTTGCGGATGAGCTCGGAGAAGATGCCCTCGTCCTTGGGCTCCTCGCCGGGCTGGGTCTGCTCGTCCAGCTCGGGCATGAACGCCCGCAGTACGTCCCGGGGCTGCAGCCGGCCACCACCCAGGCGCACCAGCAGCTCTTCTTCATTGGGGATGCCCAGGGTCGTCAGGACCCGCTCCAGGTCCCCCCGCTTGGTGAGGCTCTTGAGGGACAGGCCCTTGCGGCGAAGCTGCTTCTCCAGCACCGCCCGCCCCACCTCCTGGGACATCTCCCGGCGCTCGTGGCGCAGGTAGGAGCGGATCTTGGCCTTGGCCCCCCCGGTGTGGACCAGGGACAGCCAGTCCTCGCTGGGCTTCTGGTTGGCAGAGGTGAGGATCTGCACGATGTCGCCGTTGTGCATGGGGAAGGACAGGGGCACCATGGTGCCGTTGATCTTGGCGCCGCTGCAGTGGTTGCCCACCTCGGAGTGGATCTGATACGCGAAGTCCAGGGGCGTGGCGCCCCGGGGGAAGACCTTCACGTCGCCCTTGGGGGTGAACACGAAGACCTCATCGCCGAACAGGTCCTCCTTCATGGAGGCCAGGAACTCCTTGGAGTCCCCCGAGTCCTTGTGCAGCTCCCGGATGCCGTCCAGCAGCTCCTTGAGCATGCGGACGCGCTCCTGCTCCGGGGCGGAGGCCTTGGTGCCTTCCTTGTAGCTCCAGTGGGCCGCGATGCCGCGCTCCGCCACCTCGTGCATCTTCCAGGTGCGCACCTGGATCTCCATGGGCTCGCCGTTGGGGCCCATGACCGCCGTGTGCAGGGACTTGTAGCCGTTGGGCTTGGGCAGGTCTATGTAGTCGCGGAAGCGCCCCGGGATGGGCTTCCAAAGCTGGTGCACCACCCCCAGCACGTGCCAGCACTCGTTCACCGTGTCCACCAGGGCCCGGAAGGCCACCAGATCGTAGACCTCCTCGAAGGGGATGTTCTGGGCCTTCATCTTGCGATGGATGCTGACCAGGTGCTTCATGCGCCCGTCAATTTCGCCCTGGATGTTGGCCGCCCGCAGCTCCTCCCCCAGCATGTTCTTCACCAGCTCAATGAAGCGCTCGTGCTCCCGCCGGACCCGTTCGACCTTCTGGGTCAGGTCCGCCCAGGCCACGGGCTCCAGGTAGCGGAAGGCCAGGTCCTCCAGGTCGGACTTCACCGAGTAGATGCCCAACCGGTTGGCCAGGGGGGCGTAGATCTCCATGGTCTCCCGGGCGATGCGCTCCACTGAGGGGCCCGTCTTGAAGCCCAGGGTTCGCATGTTGTGCAGCCGGTCCGCCAGCTTCACCAGGACCACCCGGATGTCCTTGCTCATGGCCAGCATCATCTTGCGGAAGTTCTCCGCCTGCATCTCCTCCTTCGAGGAGAACTGGAGGTGGGACAGCTTGGTGACCCCATCCACGAGGTTGGCCACCTCCTTGCCAAACATCGCCTCGAGCTCCTCCAGGCGGATGTCCGTGTCCTCCACCACATCGTGCAGCAGGGCCGCCGCCACGGACACATCGTCCAGGCGCAGCTCCACCACATTCATGGCGACGCTCAAGGGGTGGGAGATGTAGGGTTCCCCGGAGGCCCGGGCCTGCCCCTCATGCTTGGCCGCCGCCAGCTCATAGGCCCGCATTACCAGACCGGTGTCCGCCGAGGGATGATATTTTGTGAGTCCCGCAAGGACTTCTTCAATGGTTGCCATGGTTCCACCTGCACCGAAGAGGCGCAAAGCGGAAGTATATTCCCGGCTCGGCAACCTGCAAACCGTTTGTCCACTGGCGAACTGGGGCGGGGGCCCAAAGAAAAGATCAGGCGGCGGGTGGCTTGGTAAATCGCATGACCACAACCCAGGCCAGGGGCTGCAGCGAGGGCCGGCCCAAAAGGCGCCCATCCAGCTTGCCCGTGAGGCGTCGCAGGGGAGCTCCGAGGGGCGTCTTGGCAAAAGGAATGGCCAGCAGCTCCGCCAGGT
>CAIXZC010000083.1 GCA_903923815.1 uncultured Myxococcales bacterium | reverse complement strand
CCCAACCCTTGGGGGTATCCCTTGATCTTCCGTTCCCTGATTCCCGGCATTGAAAAGGGCGAGCGCACCAAGACCGCCCTCATGTTCCTCTACTTCTTCATCATCATTGCCTGTTACTGGTTCCTCAAGCCCGTCCGCAGCGCCCTGACCGTGGAAAAACTTGGCGCCGACTCCATCCGCGAGCTCAAGCTCATCACCGCCTTCGTCTCCGCGGGCGTGGTGGTCCTCTACTCCATCATGGTCAGCCGCCTCTCCCGAGAGCGCCTGGTCTACCTGGTCCTGGGCACCTTCTTCTGGCTGCTGGTCTTCTTCTCCCTGTCCTTCCACTACCTGTCCCAGGTCAAGGTCCTGTACTACTGCTTCTACATCTTCCTGGACCTCTTCGTGACGGTGAACGTCACCCTCTTCTGGACCTTCCTGGCGGACATCCTGAACCTGGACAGCGCCAAGCGGCTCTACGGCTTCATCGGCGCCGGCGGCATTCTTGGCGGCTTCTTTGGCTCCTTCTCCTGCAACAGCCTCGTGGAGGTCACGGGCCCAGCCACCATGATGCTCATGGTCACGGCGGCCTACACCCTGGTCTTCTTCCTGGTCTTTGGCCTCTCCCGGCGCATGGATGCCCTGCACGGCAAGGACTCCTCCCCCGTGGCCCCCACCCGCAACAACAAGCTCCAGGACGCCCTGGAGGGTGCCCGCGGTGCCATCAGCTCGCCCTACTTCGTCCTCATCTGCGTGCTGCTGTCCTGTTACGAGATCGTCTCCACCGTCAACGACTTCTCCTTTCACAAGTCCGTCGAGCTGGCCTTCGCCGCCGCCCCCGACGACGCCCACTCCCTGCTGGGCCTGGTCTCCCAGTACCTGGGCGCCCTCTTTGGCATTGACCTGACGGGCTTTTTGTCGGGCATCTTCGGCGTCGAATTGGGCCGCCACTCCCTGGAGAGCTTCTTCAGCGAGTTCTTCCTGCTGGTGAACATCATCGCCGTGCTGGCCCAGTTCCTGCTGACGCCCCTGCTGCTGCGCCACATGACCCTGGCCCTCTTCTTCCTGCCGGCCACCATCCTGGCCTTCTCCACGGGCTTCTTCTTTTTGCCCCTGCTGACCACCATGGAGGTCCTGTTCCTGTCGGATAACGCCTTCAACTATTCGGTGAACCAGACCTCCCGCGAGATGTTGTTCGTCCCCGCCCGGCGCCCCGACAAGTTCAAGACCATGGCCTTCATCGACATGTTCGTGGGACGCAGCGCCAAGGCCCTGGCGGGCTTCGTGCTGGTGCTGCTGCCCCTGCTGGTGACGGTGAACACCATCGAGGACCTGCGCTGGTACATG
Organism: uncultured Myxococcales bacterium; assembly: GCA_903923815.1. Lineage (GTDB taxonomy): Bacteria > Myxococcota_A > UBA9042 > CAIXZC01 > CAIXZC01 > CAIXZC01. The sequence goes on along the minus strand of CAIXZC010000083.1, from coordinate 3,096 downwards.
GTCATCACCGTGGGCATCTCCCTGCTGTGGTTGGCCGTGGCCGTGGCCGTGGGGGCCGGCTACAAGAAACTGTGCGCCCAGCGTCACGCCGAGGATGCCAAGCCATGCGCCCAGCCCTGACCATCCTGTGGCTGACCTTGGGGCTGCTGGGGGCCGCGGGGGCCGCCACCGCCCAGACCCCCACCCCGCCCGCGCCCACCCCCGACCGCTTCGCCGTCTCCGTGGTGACCATGTACCCCGGGGACGCGCTGTTCACGGGTTTTGGGCATGTGGCCATTCGGGTGCAGGACTCCCTGGAGGGCCTGGACCTGTCCTTCGACTGCGGCACCTATGATTCGTCCGACCCCCTCATCGGCTGGCACTTCCTGACGGGCAAGCTGGACTATTTTTGCAGCCGCAACCGCTTCCAGACCATGCTGGACTGGTACCTGAAGGACTTCAGCGGCGCGGTGGAGCAAAAACTCGCCCTGTCCCAGCCCAAGGCCACGGCCCTGCTCATCTCCCTGCTGGACTACACGGCCCCGGGGCACAACAACTACCGCTACCACCACTTCCACAACAACTGCTCCACCCGGCTGCGGGACCTGCTGGACACGGCCTACGACGGGGCCCTGGCGGCCCAGGCCCGGGACGTGCCCGTGCCCCAGTCCTTTCGGGACCTCATCAACGCCAGCTTCGAGGCCCCCTCCTTCGCCATCCCCCGCTGGCTGGTCTTCGGGCTGCTGAATGGCGAGATTGACCGCCCCGTGGACCGCTGGCGCCGCGCCTTCCTGCCAAGCTTCCTGGCCGAAGAGCTGACGGCCCTGCGCTACCAGGGCAAGCCCGTGGTGACGCAGGTGGTGACCATCAAGCCCGGGGCCCGGCCCTTCCCCCCCGACCCGTCGCCCCTGCAAGGGCTGGTGGGGGCCCTGCTGCTGCTGCTGGCCCTCTCCTGGCCCTGGCTGTTGCCCCGCAAAGGCTTTCGGCTGCGCCGCGCGTTCCTGGCTGTGGGCCTGGGCTTTGGCGCCTTCTACGGCAGCGTCATGGCCATCGCCTGGGCCTTTGCGCCCTACCCCGAGACCGCCCCCAACTGGAACTTCCTTATGTTCAATCCGCTGCTGCTGGTTTTCTTTGGGGGGGCCCTGGGGGCCGCCCGGCGGGGCAAAGATGGGCCGTTGCTGAAGTGGTTCCTGCGGGTCTACCCGGTCCTGGCCGCCCTGCTGCTGCTGGCCTGGGGCCTGGGCTTGATTGAGCAGTTCGTGCTGCCCTACGGCACCGCGGCCCTGTGCCTGGCCCTGCCGGCGCTGGCCGACCAGTTCTTCCCCTCCCGTCCCTTCAGCAGCGACACCCCTCATCCGGCGCTACGCGCCACCTTCCCCCAGGGGGGGAAGGATGTTCGGAAAGGGCGTTTGCCATGATCAATCACAAAGTTGTGTGGGCTCCCTGGCGCATGTCCTACATCCTGGGCAAGAAGGACCCGGGCTGCTTCCTGTGTGAGGCCCAGGCCAAGGGCCCCGGCGAGGAGACCCTGGTGCTGACCATGACGGAGCACTCCCTGGTCATCCTCAACCGCTACCCCTACGCCAACGGCCACCTGATGGTCACGCCCCGCCGGCACGTCAGCCGCCTGCACCAGTTGACCCGCGCCGAGCGCACGGACCTGCACGAGCTGTTGGTCCAGGCCCTGCAGATTGTCGAGCGGGAGCTCCACACGGAGGGCCTCAACACCGGCATGAACCTGGGCAAGGCCGCGGGGGCGGGCCTGGAGGAGCACCTGCACTACCACGTCGTGCCCCGCTGGTTCGGGGACACCAACGCCATGACCGCCGTGGGGGGCGTCAGGGTCATGCCCGAGGACCTGGGCGCCGTCTACCGCCGCCTGGCCCCGGCCTTCGCCGCCCTTGCCGACGAATCCCCCGTCAGAACCCCGACCGCAAGGGAGGGGGTGGACGAGCACATGCGCAGCCCTAAGCGCTGACCCATGCTGGACGTCCTCCTCTCCATCCTCCTGCTCTTCCTCATCACCGGCGCGGCGGCCACCGAGATCCTGCGCCACCACGCCGCCGAGCGCCACGGTCACCCCTACCCCCCGGGCATGCTCTCCCGGCGCCTGCGGGCCTTCGCCCTGACCATCCCGGCCCTGGGCCTCTTTCCCATCGCCGACCGCCTGCCGGGCCCCTGGGCCCTGCTGGTCCTGCCCGCCCTGCTGGCCCTCTTCGCCGCCGTGCGCCTGCTGCTGCTGGACCTGCGCCTCCTGCGCCAGCACAACCAGCAGGAGCGCGACCGCCTGGCCGCCGAGTTCAAGCCCGACCCCCGGGGACGGTCCTAATCTGCCCCGCTTTCCCTTTCTACCTTGTTGACAGCCGGCCCCCGTGGGGGCAATCTACCTACCATGTTTTGGGGTATTCAAAGGCCCCGCTGGAGGTATCGCCCATGAAGAAGCTGCTGCTTGCCCTGGCCCTCTCCCTCGCCGCGGGCTGCTCGGAAGCTGAGAACAACTGCGCCCCGTCGGACTCGGTGGACGTGGAGCCAAGCAAAGACACCACTCCCTCTGAAGACACGGCGTGCACCGGCACCGCGAAGTACTGCCAGTGTCTTGACCGGGTCTCCGGCTGGGCCAATGCTCAGGACTACTGCGCCTGCGAAGAGGAGCGGCCCAGCGGCTCGGACTATACCTGCGAGTGCTGCTGGATTGCCTTCGACGAGACCGCCCCGGACTACAACATCTGGAATGTGCTGGTCCAGTACTGTGAAACAAGTTCCTTCAACAACACCCCCGAGGGCGGCTGCCAGGAATAGCCCCGACACCCCGACACCCCAACACGCCGATACCCATACACGACGGCTTGAGCTGAAATCCGATGGTTTTCTGGGACGGAGCCGGATGCACGCCTCCGTCCCGGGCAGTGGCTTACGGTTGGCGGGGTGCGGCCTGGCACCCGCTCCTTCACAGTCGCGGTTCGGATTGGTGGGCGCTGGCTCCCTACTTCACCGCGCCGACCATGGCCTTGATGAGCTCGTCAATGGGGGAGTTGGTGAGGCTAACGCCCTGGGGGGTCTTGGCACCCCGGGCCTCGGGGCCCAGGCCGGCCTTCTTGCGGGCCTTCAGCAGATCCT
>CAIXZC010000082.1 GCA_903923815.1 uncultured Myxococcales bacterium | reverse complement strand
CTCCTTCTCCTGGCCCCCCTGGCCCTGCTCATCCCCATGGCTGCCGCCCGCTACGCCCGCGTCTGCGCCATCGCCATGCTGTTGCACGCCCTGCTGAACGCCGGCCTCTCCGTGGCCCTGGCCCTCCAGCCCGGCGCCACCCTGGGTCGCTACTTCGAGGTGGACCCCACGGCCGCCCTCTTCCTGGCCCTGCTCTCCGTGGTCTACCTGTTCGTGGTCCTGGGCAGCCTGGCCTTCTTCCGCCTGGACCACCTCTCCTCCCGCTTCGCCCTGCGCTACAGCCTCACCATGATGCTCTTCGTCTACTCCATGAACGGCGTCATCCTCTCCGCCCACCTGGGCCTCCTGTGGGTCTTCGTGGAACTGACCACCCTGGCCTCCGCCCCCTTCATCTACTTCGAGAAGCGCAAGACCTCCCTGGAGGCCACCTGGAAGTACATCTTCATCTGCTCCGTGGGCATCGCCCTCTCCTTCATCGGCATCATCTTCTTCTCCATGGCCTGCTCGGGCTCCTGCAGCCTCTTCTTTAGGGACCTGCCCCGGGAGGCCGGCTCCCTGTCCCCCCTCTGGCTCAAGTTCTCCTTCCCCTTCATCCTGGCGGGCTTTGGCACCAAGGTGGGCCTGGCCCCCATGCACGCCTGGCTGCCCGACGCCCACAGTGAGGCCCCCGCCCCCGCCTCCGCCCTGCTCTCCGGCATGCTGCTGAACACCGCCTTCCTGGGCATCCTGCGCATGTGCTTCATCCTGTCCGACCTGGGCCTGGACCACTACTGGCGCCCCCTGCTGGCGGCCACGGGCTTCATCAGCCTCTTCATCGCGGCGGTCTACACGACCCGCATCACCAACTACAAACGCATGCTGGCCTACAGCTCCATCGAGAACATGGGCATCATCGCCATTGCGCTCAGCTTGGGGGGCCTGGGGGCCTTCGCGGCCATGCTGCACATGGTGGGTCATTCCCTCCTCAAGACCGGCCTGTTCCTGACCTCCGGTGTCATCGTGGCGCTGTACGGGTCCAAGACCATCTACGACGTGCGGGGCCTGTTGACCCGCTCCCCCGCCGTGGGCTGGCTGTGGCTGCTGCTGTTCGCGGGCATCGCCGCCATCCCTCCGTCCCCCCTGTTCTTCACCGAGTTCATGGTGGTCCGCCAGTTGCTGGCCGAGGGCAGCTACTTCCAACTGGCCGCCTTCGTCATCCTGGTCAGCATCGTGGTGTACGGCATGGGAAAGACCGTGCTGGCCATGGTGTTCGGCCCGGAGAGCCGCTTCGAGGAGGCCGCCCAGCCCGTCCACAAGCCCTTTGAAGGCCCCGTACCCGCGCTGGCCCTCTGGCCCCAGGTGCTGCTGCTGTTGTTGGCCGTGGCGCTGGCCGTCTGGTGCCCCCAGCCCGTCGTGGACCTCCTGAACGGAGCCGTGAAATGAACGACTTTCTCAGCACCACCAATGCTGTCCCCGTAAGCCTGGAGGCCCTGGAGCCCCACTCCCTGCCGGAGTTCCGACGCCGGGTGCTGTTCCTGTGCGCCGCCGGCTCCCGGCCCTTGCTGCTGTTTGCCGCGCCCGACGGGCAGGGTGGCCGCTTCCTGGTGGCGGCCCTGGCGGAGGACGCCCAGCACACAATTCAGGTGTTGCGTTCGGCGCCCTTTGCCCCGGACGACAGCTACCCGTCGTTGACCGGCGACGAGCAGCGCTTCCACATGCTGGAGCGGGAACTCTTCGAGGACGAGGGGCTGCGGCCCGAGGGGCACCCCTGGCTCAAGCCCGTGCGCCGCACCACCGGTTACGACTTCTTCCAGATGGAGGGCGACGGCATCCATGAGGTGGCCGTGGGCCCGGTCCACGCCGGCGTCATCGAGCCGGGGCACTTCCGCTTCCAGTGCAGCGGCGAGGAGGTCCACCACCTGGAGATCTCCCTGGGCTATCAGCACCGGGGCGTGGAGGCGCTGATGCAGCAGGGCCTGGCCACCCGGGGCCCCCGGCGCCTGCACCAACTGGCCGAGAGCATCGCCGGGGACAGCGTGGCGGCCCACACCTGCGCCCACGCCGCGGTGTTGGAGGGGCTGGGGGGAGTCCAAATCACGCCTCGCCACGCCGCCCTGCGCCTGCTGGCCCTGGAGCTGGAGCGCGCCGCCATGCACGCCGCGGACCTGGCGGCCCTGGCGGGGGATGTGGCGTTCCTTTTTGGCAACGCCGTCTACGGCGCCAACCGCACCCTCATCATCAACTCCATGCTGGAGCTGTGCGGCAGCCGCTTCACCCGGGGCCTCATCCGCGTGGGTGGCTGCGCCTGGGACTGCAGCCCCCAGGTGGCCGCCTCCATGATTGCCAACCTCAAGAAGGCCGCGCAGGACACGGACCTTGTGGGCAAGGTCATGTTCGCCGCCGCCTCCGTCAACAGCCGCTTCGAGCGCACCGGCACGGTGACCCGCCAGCAGGCCCACGACGCGGGCCTCACGGGCCTGGCCGCCCGGGCCAGCGGCCTGCCCCTGGACGTGCGGGGCAGCCACCCCCTGTGGGGCTACCAGGACCTGCCCCTCAAGGCCTTCGGGGAGGAGACCGGCGACGTGGCCGCCCGCGCCAACCTGCGCCGCTACGAGCTGGCCGACTCCCTGGCCGCCTGCATCCACATCCTGGAGGGGTTCCAGTCCGTCCAAGCCGCGCACGCAGTAAGCGGATCCGGCGTCGGCTCCGGTGCCGTCCAAGCCGCGCACGCAGTAAGCGGATCCGGCGTCGGCTCCGGTGCCGTCCAAGCCGCGCACGCAGTAAGCGGATCCGTCGCCCTCTCCCCCCTCTCCTTCAACGTCTCCCTGGTGGAAGGCTGGCGCGGCGAGGTCTGCCACGCCGCCGTCACGGGCCCCGACGGGCAGGTCCTGCGCTACAAGATCAAGGACCCCTCCTTGAACAACTGGTTCGGGCTGGCGCTGGCCGTGCGCGACAACGGCATCAGCGACTTTCCCCTGTGCAACAAGAGCTTTGACCTGTCCTACTGTGGGACGGACCTGTAGGCCTGGAGGCAGCATGTTCGAGTTCATCAAGACCAGATTGCACCAAGGCTACCAGGCCATCCCCAACGTCCGCACCCGGGCTGTCAAGGCCCCCTTTCGGGGCTTTCCCCTGATCCCCGCGGACAGCCCCTGTCCCTCGGGCTGCGGCGCCTGCAAGGGCGTCTGCCCCACGGGGGCCCTGGGGGGCACGGACAAGTTGACCATCGACCTGGGCCGCTGCACCTTCTGCGGCGACTGCCAGCAGGCCTGCCCCGCCCAGATGGTGCAGTTCTCCAACTATCACTGGCTGGCCACGGACGACCGCGAAAAGCTGAAAATCCAGGCCGGCACCACCCCCGACCAGTGGCGCCGCGACGCCATCGCCATCCGCAGGGAGCTGCACAGCCTCTTTGGCCGCTCCTTCAAGCTGCGGCAGGTCTCCGCCGCCGGCTGCAACGGCTGCGAGCTGGAGCTGAACGCCTGCGGCAACGTGAACTTCGACATGGGGCGCTTCGGAATAGAATTCGTGGCCAGCCCCCGGCACGCCGACGCCGTCCTGGTCACCGGCCCCATCAGCCAGAACATGGCCTACGCCCTGAACGAGACCTGGGAGGCCACCCCGGCCCCCAAGCTCCTCATCCTGGCCGGCACCTGCGCCATCTCCGGCGGCGTCTTCCAAAACGGCACCCTGGACCGCAGCTTCCTGTCCACCCACAAACCCGACCTCTACCTCCCCGGCTGCCCCATCCACCCCCTCACCGTAGTCAACGGCCTCCTGGACCTGGTGACCACCCGGGGACGGTCCTAATCTCCCCTCGCCCCGGGACCACCCGGGGACGACCACCCGGACTTCCCGGGGACGGTCCTAATATCTTCAACTTCCCGGGGACGGTCCTAATCTCCCCTCGTTTTCGCCCCGGGGACGGT
>CAIXZC010000081.1 GCA_903923815.1 uncultured Myxococcales bacterium | reverse complement strand
CTGGGTGACCGTCTCTTCCTCGAAGACCGTGATCGTGGTCAGGCGTTGCAGAATCTGTTTCATGTTCATCCTCCTATGAGACCGTCACATTGACTTCGAAGCAGGCGTACTCCTCCTTGAAGTTCGAGGTACCGGTTCCGGTCACTTTCACTGACGCCTCACGAATTGCAGTGCCTTGGCCGAACGGCAGTGGCGGATGTCGGTCTCTTGCGCAAGCCGGATTGCCCGCACCCAACGAATCACCCCCCTCTGGTCCCTTCCCCCGCCCGGGGGAAGGTGGCGCGCAGCGCCGGATGAGGGGTGTCGTGGCGACCGCCGGCGGCGGGCACGCGCTGGCTGCCGGGGACAGGGACAAGAAGAACGGCCAACCGCCCCCCAGCTCTCCCTTCGGGAGAGGAGTGCTGGAAAATCATTTCGTTTGCTGGTATTTTCGCCCGCCTGTATGCGGTGCGGTCTGGCCGCGCCCCCGAAATTCCGGAGTCTGCTTATGAAAAAGGCCCTCTCTTTGGCTTGTCTGCTGGCCCTGTGCCTTCTTACCAACCCCGCCCGGGCGGCCCTTCCGGGGGCTGATGACCTTTTGGACCTGGGGTCCCCCAAGGGGGTGGATGGCGCCGACGTGCAGGCCCTCATGCGGCTGGTCCTGGGCCTGGACCTGGCCACCTTCGACCAGTTGCCGCTGGTGGACGTGGCCCCTGGCAAGCTGTTGTCCCTCCCCGCAGACCCCACCCCTCACAAGGTGCGCCCCAAGCCTGCTCCGGGGAATGACCCCGACCTGGGTGACCTGGTGCTGGCCACCCGCCGCGCCGCTGGCCTCATCGTGTTCGACAAGCTGAACGCGCCCCCCACCGTCACCCTGGATCCCACCGCCACCCTGGTGTCCGTGGCCCAGCAGTCCCTGGCCGGCACCGTGGTGGACGATGTGGCCGCCGCCGGCGCCGCCGTGAAGATCCTCCAGGACGGCGTCGTGGTGCAGACCCTGGTGGCCGGCGCCAATGGCCGCTTCGCCTTCTTCCTGAACCTCCACGAGGGCCCCAATCAGGTGCAGCTCCAGGCCACCGACGCCGAGGGTCGCGCCGGCGCCCTCTCCGACGCCGTGACCCTCACGCTGGACACGGTCAAGCCCGAGCTGGTCATCTCCTCCCCCGCCATGGGCTCCTACTTCAACACCGCGACCATCCAGTTCAACGGCACCGTCTTCGATGAATACGGCGTGGCCGCCGTGCTGGTGAACGGCAAGGAATCCCTGCTCATCGACATGAGCCCCGAGCCCTGGCTGTGGCAGGGCAGCGCGACCCTCACCGGCGTGGGCGCCAAGTTCGTGGCCATCCAGGCCCGGGACGCCGCGGGCAACCTGTCCGCCGAGGTCCTCTTCTCCCTGGTGCTGGACTTCACCAAGCCCACCGTGGCCTTTGGCGCCATGCTGACCCCCCAGAACACCCCCGTGGTGAAGCTGTACGGCACCGCCACCGACGACCGCGCCATGGGCCGCGTCGAGGTGAACGGCGTGCCCGCCACCCTGGAGGGCGACACCTGGACCGTGGAGCTCCCGCTGGAAGCCGGCGATAACACCTACACCGCCATCTCCTACGACAAGGCCTCCAACGCCTCCGCCCCCGCCACCACCCAGATCTTCGGCGACTTCACGCCCCCGACCCTCACGCTGGCCTCCGCCCGCTACACCAACAAGACCCCCTACGAGCTGCGCCTCAACCTCAGCGAGGCCGTCACCCTGGTGCGCCTCGGCGGCGTCCCCGATGGCCGCTACTTCGCCGGCCCCGTGATGGCGCTGTCCGGGCTCTCCCTGCTGGAGGGCGAGAACCAGTTCGACCTCATGGTGCGGGACGCCGCGGGCAACGTCGTGGAGACCTCCTTCACGGTCATGCTGGACACCGTCAAGCCCGACGTCACCATCACCCTGGTCTACCGCGACGGCTTCCAGTTCAGCCCCGAGGGCGGCGTGGACGGCGTCATCACGGACGCCCCCGCGGTGAACATCCTGGGCACCATCAGCGACCCCGCCTCGGGCATCGAGAAGGTCATCGTCAACGGCTTCGAAGCGGACGTGGTGGAGGGCTCGTTCAACATCAACGGCGTCTCCGTCATTCCCCGCGAGAACCCCGTCACCGCCACCGCCTACGACCGCGCCGGCAACACCGCCTACCACGCCATCGAGGTCATCCAGGACATCGAGGGCCCGGCCATGCAGGTCAGCCTCAAGCGCGGCGCCAACATCTCCTCCTCGGGCCAGTTCAACGACCCCACCAAGAACCGCTACAACGGCTCCGCCGCCATCCAGATCACGGGCACCGTCACGGACCTCTACCTGGGCGTCAGCTCCCTGCTGGCCTACTGGAACGGCCAGGCCCTCACGGTCAACGTCACCCCCGCCACCGGCGCCTTCAGCTTCTCCGTCCCCGCCACCTCCCTGGCCGGCCCCTCCTCGGGCGAGCTGCGCCTCGTGGCCGCCGACGCCTTCGGCAACCAGAACACGGACTACCGCGGCGCCCTCCAGGGCGTCTTCAACCTGCGCGGCACCTCCCTGACCAACGCCATGGGCATCGCCCTCGGAGAGAGCTCCGTCAGCGTCCTGTCCAGTCTGGTGGAGTCCATGGTGGAGGGCATGGATGGCAAGGGCCTCATCAGCCAGACCATCAGCCAGTGGCCCGCCACCATCGACGTCACGGGCCTGGCCTTCTGCAACCCCCCCGACGACTACAACGGCGGCACCTACACCTTCGCGCCCCCCGCCTGCCGCTACGGCTGCACCCAGAACGTCACCGTCACCATGAGCTTCGACGCCGCCGGCCACGTGAAGATCTCGGTGGTCATCCCCTACATGCACATCGACGCCTGGCTGCGCCCCATCTGGCTGCTTTGCGGCAACGGCTCGGAGGCCTACGCCAAGGTCGAGCCCGCCACCATCAACATGCTTGCTGACTTCGTCAACACCCCCACGGGTCCCGCCCTCCAGGCCGTGGCCAACAGCGTCACCGTGTCCACCGCCGGCGTGAACGTGGAGCTCCAGCGCTGCGGCCTGGTCAACGGCATCCTGGACCTCTTCAACGGCTTCATCGCCACCGCCGTCCAGGACGCCTTCTCGGCCCAGGCCAACACCCTGCTGGCCACCGTCGGGGACTCCCTCAAGAAGCCCCTCTACACCAGCGTCAACTCGGGCTTCACCCTGGGCATCGACAAGATGTCCAACGCCCTCAGCCAGGGCTTCAAGGGCCTTTCCATCTGGCTGAAGAGCACCGTCAACCCCTGCACCAGCGAGTCCGGCTTCACGGACATCCTGAACGAGACCACCACGGACCCCACCGACTACCTGCCCTGCCCGTCCCTGGCCCAGGAGCCCCTGGCCGCCTCCTTCTACAACGCCCCCGGGTCCCTCACGTCGGGCCTGCTGACGACCCCGCCCCTCAGCCTCAGCGGCGCCGCCGGCGTCACCTACAGCTTCCACGGCCTGGTGAACGAGAACTTCGTCAACCAGTACCTGTTCAAGGAGTGGGCCCAGGGCGCCCTGGCCATCACCGTCACCCAGGAGTTCGTGGGCGACGCCATCTCCCTGGACACGGGCGCCTTCTCCCTGTTCATCCCCGAATTGGCCAACCCCCTGCGCACGGACATCCAGACCCTGGTTCCCACTGGCACGCCCATCCAGATCCTCACCCACTTCAGCCTGCCCCCCCGTGGTCCTGGCCGAGGCGGGCAAGCTGCAGTTCAAGGCCGGCGACCTCATCCTGCGCTTCGTGGCCGACACGGACGGCAACGGTCAGTACGACACCGAGTTGTTCAACCTGGCCACGGCCCTGTCCGCCCCCGTGGACTTCACCTTGAAGCCCGGCGCCACCGCCTACGACCTGGACAGCCTGGAGCTGGTCATCGGCGACATCTCCATGACCGTGGACCTGGACTGGGCCGCCTTCCCCCTGGGCGAGGACAACATCCGCGCCTCCATCCCCCTGCTGATGCAGATGATCAAGCCCATGCTGGGCGGCCTGCTGGGCAACATCACGCTGCCCGGCAGTGGCATCAAGCTGTCCGAGCTGAACCTCGCCACGGGCCGCGCCGACTACTTGAGCCTGAAGGGTGACATGCAGGCCATGATCGCCATCAACACCCCCGCCACCCAGGTCACCGGCAACTTTGACCTGAAGGGCAGCATCAGTTCGCTGAAGACCAACGCCTCGGGCAACTACAGCGTGGAGGTCGCCGCCAGCGCCGGTGCCGCCGCCACCTGGCCCACGGGCGCGGTGGCCCTCACGGGCATCACCGTCACCAAGCTGACGGACCCGGGCAAGGCCGCCCTGACCATCCCCGTCAAGACCGCCTCCCTGGTGGACGGCGAGAACGTCATCCTCATCACCGTCAAGGACCTGCTGTTCCCCGGAGGCGCCCGCACCAGCATGATCAAGCTGACCCTCACCCACAACAAGGCCGCCGGCACCACGCTCATCACCGCCGGCCTCACCGCCGCCAACGCGGACCTGATGGCCGGCCTCTTCGGTGGCCTGGGCATGGGCTGCGCCTACACCAACCACGCCACCGCCACCCCCGTCGGGCTGCTGCTGGCCGCGCTGCTGATCCTGTTGGCCCTGCGCTTCCGGTCCGTCCTGGCCGCGCAAAAAATCCTAGCCGCGCACGCAGTAAGCGGATCCGTCCTTTGCCTGGTGCTTCTTGGTGGGGGCTGCGGGGGTTCCGACTCCACCTCCGACCCCAGCATGGACCTGGCCGCCGTGGACACCGTCCCGGACGCCTCCGACGTCTCCGACGTCAACGACCTCTGGGGCGCCGACGGCAAGTTCAACGACGGCCTGGACCCCCTGCCGGACACCCTGACCGACACCCTGGACGCGGGCCTGGACACCCTGCCCGACACCGCCACCGACTGGGTGGGCGACACCGTGGGCGTGGACGCCTTCACGGGCGCCGAGGTGGACGACAACCCCGTGGTCATCTTCAACTTCATGGCCATCGGCGGGAAGACCGACGGCTTCAACCTGGACGGCACCAGCCCCGGCGGCGACCCTGGCCCGGACAATGCCCTGGCGGGTCTGGGCGGCGTGGCCAACCCCAAGCTGGCGGAGGCCCTCACCGCGGGCTCCGTCCTGCTGGTCCTCAAGCTGGACGGCCTCAAGCGCCTGCCCGCCACGGGTCAGCGCGGCCTCATCGCCATCAAGGGCTATCTGGGCACGGACCTGGACGAGGACCCCTCCAACAACTTCGACGGCAACCAGCACTTCGGCATCGCCCCCGCGTCCTTCGACGAAGAGGGCAAGCTGCTGATTGACTTCCAGGGCGTGGAGATCTACGCCGAGGCCGACGGCACCGTGCGCCTCGCCGGCGGTCCCTCCATGTTCAATCTGGCCGTGCCCCTGGCGGAAGGGGCGGCCATCAACCTGTCCATCTCCGACACGCTGCTGGAGGCCCGCCTCGTGCCCAGCGACCTGCGTGACGGCGGCGTGGACCTGACGGACGGCCTGCTGGGCGGCGTCATCCCCTGCGCCGTGCTGGCCCAGCCCATCGAGGCCATCGGCGGCATGGCCCCCCTGCTGCTGGTCAAGTCCTTCGTGGACATCGACCTGAACCAGGACGGCGCGCTGGACAAGCGCAACAGCCCCGAGAACCTGGACGGCCTCTCCTCCGCCGTGCTGGTCTCCGGCGTCCCCGCCTTCCTGGATGAGGAGACCATGAACCTGGCCCCCGTGGTGACCCTGAACGAGGTCCCCGCGGAGGTCACCACGGGCGCCCTCACCTTGACGGGCACCTTTGGCGACCCCGACGGCGACTGCGCGCTGGGCACCGTCACCGTCAGCGTGGCTGGCGGCGCCGCCCTGGAGGCCACCCTTGAGGCCGCCGCCGAGGGCTGCACCTGGACCCTGGACCTGGTCCTGCCCATGGGCAGCAGCCAGCTTGTGGTCACGGGTACGGACGAGAAGGGCGCCCCCGACACCGCCTCCGCCACCGTGGCGCTGGTGGACACCGAACTGCCCACCGTGGAATTGCTTGAACCCCTGGGCCCCACCGTCTCCAACGCCTCCGTGACCCTGGTGGGCCGCGCCCTGGACAACCTGGGCGTGCTGGCCGTGCAGGTCACCGTGGTCTCCGGCGAGACCAAGGTCATCACCGGCGACCAACTTGGCGCCGACGGGCTCTTCACCGTGGGCCTCACGCTGCCCCTGCCGGGCAAGAACACCATCACCGCCGAGGCCGTGGACTTCGCGGACAACCGCAGCCTCCCCACCTCCCTGGACCTGGAACTGCTGGACGCCCAGCCCCCCACGCTGATCATCGACCGGGTCTTTGACAGCATTCAAAGCCTGCCCATCACGGTGCCCCTGGTGTTCAACACCAACACCGTCACGGTGGTGGGCCGGCTGATGGACAACTTCGGCTGCGCGGGCCTGGTGTTCAGCGCCGTGGGCCCCTTCGACTTCGTGGAGACCAACCCCGGCGGCGCCGACTGCGGCTTCCAGTTCGACCTGACCCTGGCCCTGGGCGACAACGCCATCGGCATCATGGCCCGGGACCATGCCCTCAACCAGCTTCAGACCCAGCTTCACATCAGCTTCGAGGACATTGAGGACCCCACCATCGTCGTCAAGTCTCCCTCGCCCGTGGTGCAGGTGCCCCAGCAGCGGCTGGTCTTCGAGGCCACGGACAACGCCACCGCCGCCGCGGACCTGGTGGCCACGGTGACCCTCGGGGGCGTGTATGCCGGCGTACCCACCCTGGCGGAGGGCCTGTTCGGCCTGGATCTGGTGCTGCAGGGAGGCGAGAACCAGGTGGTCCTTGAGGTCGGCGACGAAAGCGGCAATGTGGCCCGCAAAGAATTCGTGGTCACCTTGGAGGACACCACCGCGCCCACGCTGGTCATCAAGGCCCCCGCGGACGGCACCCACACGGCTGACGAGACCGTGACCCTGGAGGGCAGCGCCAGCGACGACCTGGGCCTGGGCGCCACGCCCCTGCGCATCCTGGTGAACGGCACCCAGACCAACGCCCCGACCCTGGGCGCCGACGGCAGCTTCCTGGTGGGGCTGAATCTGGCACTGGGCGAGAACGAAATCGTGGTCGAAGTCACGGACGCCCAGGGCCTGGCCACCCAGCAGATCCTGACGGTCACCCGGCACGACCCCAACGAGGTCGTGGCCCTGCGCCTCCTGGCCGAGCCCCCGTCCGTCATGATGGGCGACCGGGTGGTGCTGACCGTCGAACTGGACCGCTACGCCGGTGGCCCCGCGGTGGCCGGCAAGGAGGTGGCCCTGGTCCTCACGCCGGACACCCTGGCGACCCTGGACAACGCCACCTTGGTCAGCAACGGTTTTGGCATCGCCACCGGCGGCCTGAAGGCCGGCAAGCAGCTTGGCAAGGTGCTGGTCAGCGCCACCCACGGCACCCTGACGGACAGCGTGGAGATCAGCATCGTGCCGCCCACCCTCAGCGTCCTGACGGTGTGCACGGAGAACGCTGGCGGCAACGTGGCGGGCGTGGATCTGCGCCTGGCCTACACCGGCGCCGCCTCCCTGGGCCTGCCCTCGGCGGACGCCCTCAAGCCGCTGCTGAAGCTTGCCGGTCAGTTCCAGATGAACGACCGCAAGGCCTCCCCCCGCATGGTCCTGGCGGCCCCCTACACCTT
>CAIXZC010000080.1 GCA_903923815.1 uncultured Myxococcales bacterium | reverse complement strand
GCGCTCGCCGCCCACGTTGGAGCAGGAGTTGCCGCCGTGCACGGCGATGGGTCCGTCGGCCACGATGTGGGAGCCGGACAGGTCTCCCTGGGTGTCCCACTCGCCGGTGTCGGCGGTCTCCACGTTGACGGTCTCGCCCTGCTTGACCTTGAGGGTGTGGCTCTGGCCCGCGCTGAGGGCCGGGATGCCGCCGCCCGCCACGGTGGCTGCGGTGACGGTGAAGGTGACCTCCACGCCTTCCTCGACGGAACTGGAGCCCACGATGGTGAAGAAGGAGTTGGCGCCCTTGAAGGAGGACACGTAGTACTCGGTGCCCAGGCCCGGGGTGGGCAGCAGCACGGAGGCGTCATTGGAGTAGACTTCCACGTTCTCCAGTGGGTTGAACTGGTACACGGTGACGGGGATGGTGGAGGAGATCCTGAAGCCCTTCTTGCTGATCTCGGTGGTCTGGATGCCGAACTCGCTGGGCAGCAGGAAGGTGGCCAGGCTGCCGGCCTGAATGACCTGCTCGTCCTTGGTGCCGTCGGGGTAGGTGATGGTCACCGTGGCGGGGTACTGATCCGACGTGTTGGACGCGATGACCGCGAACTGGGCCACCGCCGCGTCGTCGTAGTTGTGCAGGTCCACGGCGTAGAACTCGCAGCCCGCGTTGGTGTTCTGCTTGATGTCGCCGGCGCAGGGGGACACGCAGATGCCGTTGACGCAGGAGAAGCCGTTGTCACCGCAGTTCTGGGCCACTTCCCAGTGCTCGCCGTCCTGGCCGCACTGCATGGAGACGTTGCCGTCGCACTTCTTGTTGCCGGGGTAGCAGAACACGCACTGGTTGCCGATGCACTCCTTGTCGCCGCACTCCTGCAGCACGTCGTAGTCGTCGCCGTCGGAGTTGCACTCGATGACCTGATTGTCCAGGCAGGAGGTCTTGTTGGGCACGCACACCAAGCACTCGCCGTTGTAGCAGGTGTCCTCGCCGCACTCCTCCACCTGGTAGTGGGGGTCGGTGCCGTCCTTGGAGCAGGTGTGCACGGAGTTGCCCACGCAGACCTTGCTATCGGGCCAGCAGGCCTTGTCGCTGCAGGTGCCGTCCAGGCAGTGGCGGCCCTCGCCGCAGTCCACGTCCATGACGCACTCGGCGCAGATGTGCTTCTGGGCGTTGCAGAAGGCCTTCTCGGTGGGGCACTGCTCGTTCTTGGTGCACTCCACGCAGATCTTCTCGCCCACGTGGCAGTAGGGGCGCTCGCCGGGGCACTGGTCGCTGGTGGTGCACTCCTCGGCGGGGATGGTGTCGTCCCCGGGGCCGATGGTGGTGTCGTCACCGCCGCCGTTGTTGTTACTGGAACCACAACCGATCATCAGGCCGGCCAGCAGGGCCACCAGAATCCAACCGTACTTCATCTTTTTCGCTCCTCCATTGGGTCACGTCGCCAAAACCGGGCCAATATAGCCAACCTGCCCCCCCCTTTCCACAAGTTAATGCGCGCGCCCGGCAGTTTGGGGTGATGGGGTGGGAAGGGGGTGCGGGGGAGGCGCGGGGGGCGCTCGGCGATGGTTGGACCACTGGACCAGCCCCGAACCACCGCCGGCCCTCCCCGCCGCCCCTCCCGCCCAGGCCCGGCGCCGCCCCCCGCCGCCCCCCCAGCCCCAGGTGCCGCCCACGCCCGTGCAGGTTCCAGTGGTGCAAGCCCCTGGAAATCTGGAATAATCCGCCGGCCTTCTGGAAGTCTTCATCCAAGGGCCAAGGATCACCATGCGCGCGACACCAGCACTGCTGCTCACCCTCCTGGCCACCTGGCTCCTGGTCGCCTGCTCGGGCCAGGCCTCCTCCGGGGGTAAGTCCGACCCGGGCGATCTGGGCACCCCTGGCGACACCACCCAGCCCCGGGACGACCTGGGCTTCGGCGGCGGGGAGGACGGCAGCCCCGGCGGTGACCTGAAGGGTCAAGGGGACAGCCAGCAGCCGGGCCCCGACGGCAGCCCCCTGGACGGGCACCTTTGGGACTACGGCACCCAGCCCGATGGGCAGGTGGCGGAAGACACCACCGGGGACAGCAGCGCCAACGATCAAACCGCGGGGACGGACCACCGCCCCGACCCCGGCACCTTTGGAGCCTCCTGCGAGTCCAACGGCAACTGCCTCAGCGGCTACTGCCTGGAGTCCCCCGCGGGCTTCGTGTGCAGCCGCACCTGCCTGGACGACTGCCCCGAGGGCTGGAACTGCAAGTCCGTGGCGGGCTCGGACCCCGATCTGGTGTTCGTCTGCGTCCCCACCGCCCGCACCGAGTGCGAGCTGTACTCCGAGTGCAAACCCGACGCCCGGGAGGAGCAGCCCTGCGGCAACTGCGGCACCAGCAGCCGCCTGTGTCTGGCCAACTGCCGCTGGACCCCCTGGTCCTCCTGCGCCGGAGAGGGCACCTGCAAGCCCGCCGCCGAAGAGGAGGAGGGCTGCGGCTTCTGCGGTACCCGGGGCCGCCTGTGCGGCAACGACTGCCTGTGGCAGCCCTGGTCCGAGTGTGGCGCTCAAGGCGAGTGCAGCCCCGGGGACGGAGACTCGGAGCCCTGCGGCAAGTGCGGCACCAAGACCCGCTACTGCTCGGCCCAGTGCGGCTGGAGCGACTTCGGCGCCTGCGGGGGCGAGGGCCAGTGCAGCCCCGGCGAGAAGGCCAGCGCGGCCTGTGGCCTGTGCGGCCTCAAGTCCCGAAGCTGCGGTGACGACTGCCTTTGGCAGCCCTGGGGCGCCTGCGGGGGCGAGGGGGAGTGCAAGCTGGGGGATGTCGAGAAGGAGGCCTGCGGCAAGTGCGGCCAGCGCAGCAGAAGCTGCCTGGACGGCTGCGGCTGGTCCGACTTCGGCCTGTGCCAGGGGGAGGGCCAGTGCGCCCCCGAGCAGAAGGACACGGCCCCCTGCGGCCTGTGCGGCGTGAAGAGCCGGACCTGCGGGGCGGAGTGCCTTTGGGGCGACTTCGGCGCCTGCGCCGGCGAGGGCGTCTGCCTGCCCGGCACCGTGGAGAAGGAGCTGTGCGGCAACTGCGGCGTGCGCTCCCGGCAGTGCCTGGACGGCTGCCAGTGGGCCGACTGGACCGCCTGCATCGGGCAGGGGGCCTGCGCCCCGGGGCTGGAAGAGAAGACCGCCTGCGGCAACTGCGGGCAGGCCAGCCGCTTCTGCAGCCAGACCTGTGGCTGGGGAGAGTGGGGCCTGTGCCTGGGCGAGGGCGGCTGCGCCGCCGGCTTCGTGGAGAAGGAGACCTGCGGCAAGTGCGGCAGCAGGACCAGAAGCTGCCTGGGGGGCTGCCAGTTTGGTGACTGGACCTCCTGCGGGGGCGAGGGGGCCTGCATGGCCGGAGATGAAGAGTTCGCCCCCTGCGGCAACTGCGGCCTCAAGAAGCGCACCTGCTCGGACACCTGCCAGTGGTCCGACTGGGGCTCCTGCACGGGCCAGGGCCCCTGCGTCCCCAACGCCTCCGAGAACCAGGGCTGCGGCAACTGCGGCACCAGCACCCGGACCTGCTCCAACCTGTGCCAGTGGAACTCCTGGGGGGCCTGCAACGGCCAGGGCGTCTGCGCCATCAACCAGACGGAGACCGTCCCCTGCGGCAACTGCGGCAGCAGCACCCGCACCTGCGCCGCTTCCTGCCAGTGGGGAAGCTGGGGGTCCTGCACGGGCCAGGGCGCCTGCAGCCCGGGCTCCGTGTCCCCCTGCAACAACTGCGGCAGCCAGACCTGCAGCCAGGCCTGCGGCTGGGGCACCTGCAACATAGGCGGGGTGGACGGCTACGAGCCCAACGACAGCGAGGGCAGCCCGCGGGTCTTCAGCGGCATCGGGGACGGCGACGGCGACGGCAAGACCATCAAGGCGAACATCAACCCCGCCTACAACCAGGACTGGTACAAGGTCCACATCAGCGATGACTGGGGCTCGTCCATTGATCCCTATGTGTCGCTGTCAGGGGTGCCCTCGTCCCAGACCTACCGGGTCTGTGTGAAGTACGTCTGCGACGACGGCGGCGAGACCCGCGCCAGCAGCTGCCAGAACATCACATCCTCGGGCAGCTTCAGCCTGGACGTAGGTGACTGCTCGGACAGCATCTGGAGCGACAACGACGGCGGCACCCTGTACATCCAGATCTCCCCAGTGACCGCAGGCTCCTGCGACGACTACACGCTCTACTATCGGGGCTAGGGCCAACGAAACACCTTGTCCCCTTCCCCCCGGCGATCCGCGTGCCCAACGCGGGTCCGCTTGCACAAACGACC
The DNA here is from genome assembly GCA_903923815.1 of uncultured Myxococcales bacterium. Lineage (GTDB taxonomy): Bacteria > Myxococcota_A > UBA9042 > CAIXZC01 > CAIXZC01 > CAIXZC01. The sequence continues at coordinate 14,759 of CAIXZC010000080.1, read as the reverse complement.
CCCGCTACCGCTGGAGCAGCGCGCCATGGACAATGGACATCATGGACAACGGCCAGGATGGACATCATGGACACAATGGACGGGTGGGGGCGCGAAAAGACACGGGCAGGCTGCAAAGTCGCCGTGGCCACCACCGGCCGTCACAAGCGGCGCCCTTTGCCCCTGTCCATCCGGGGCCCCGGGTCCATCTGGTCCATGATGTCCATGATGTCCATCCCCGCCCTACCACAGGCCGTCACAAGCGGCGCCCTTTGCCCCTGTCCATCCGGGGCCCCGGGTCCATGATGTCCATGATGTCCATGATGTCCATGCTGACGCTTGCTTCGGGCAGGTCTTCTTGGGACTGACCTACTGCTCCACCACGGGCTCTTCGCCGTAGCCTTTTCTCATCTCGCAGCGCTGGCCTATGCTGAGTTCCTTGATGGATCTGGTGATGACGCCCAGGGAGGTGCCGTCGTAGGGCTCCACGATCATGATCTCGCCCACCACCTCCCAGGGCAGGTCGGCCAGCTCGTCCTCGTCCAGCTCGAAGCGGCCGTCGCCCTTCTCCAGCACGACGAAGCGGTTGCCCGCCTGGACGCCGTCGTTGCGGCCCTTGTCCAGGAACACGTAGCTGTTCTCACCCAGCTCGTGGTCGTCCTCCATGGACAGCACGATGCTGGAGTCCAGGTCGACCTTGTTGGCCTTGGGGGACAGCCTCGTCTGGTGATCGAAGACGTCCGTGAACATGTCGCCCCGCTCGATCTCCTGGTAGGTGGTCAGCAGCAGGGCCTTGGCGTACGCCTTCTCCACCCCCAGCACCTTGGCCTTGCCCAGGTGCCGCACCTTCCAGCCCAGCATCTCGCCGGTGATCGGGTGCTTCACCTTGCCTTCCTTGTGGTACACGGTGAACTCTTCGCCCCGCATGATCTTCTTGGGGATGTAGAACTCCACGTAGATCTCGTCGTACTGCCCCAGCATGTCGCGCTCCTCGCGGGACCACACGATCTTGCCGCTCTCCCGGAAGTCCCGGTCGGAGATGAACCCCAAGGAGCGCACCTCCAGGGAGATGTCCTTGGCCTTCTCGTTGTAGCGCGACTCCGCCCACACCAGCACGGCGCCCTTCTCGGTGAGGTTCTTGGGGAAGATGACCACGTAGTCCCCCGGGTAGATCCAGTGGGGGTTGGTGATCTGGGGGTTGAAGGCCCACATGACGGGCCAGTAGTGGGGGTCCTCGAAGAACTGCTCCGAGATGTCCCACAGGGTGTCCCCCTCCTCCACGATGTAGATGCGCTCGCCGCTCAGCGACGGGTAGGTGCTTACGATCAGGGGCTCCTCGGCCAGCAACTGCCCGGGCACCGCCGCCCACAGGGCCAGCACCGACAGGACCAAGGCCACTCTTCTGTTCATGGATGCCCCCTTCCTATTGCCCGCGGCTTCTGCCGGCGATCCTGGCGGCCTCTGTCCCCGGGTAGATGCGCAGCACCCGGTCCAGCAGCTCCCGGGCCCTGTCCGGGGCCCCCAGCTTGTCGTAGCAGAAGGCTGCCTTCAGCAGCGCGTCAGGCACCTTGTTTCCGTCCGGATATCTCTGGGCCACGCCCTCGAAGCTGGCCAGGGCCTGCTCATACTTGCCCTGGTCATAGAGCGCCTCGCCGATCCAGTACATGCAGTTGTCCGCGTACTCGTGTCCGGGCCACTGATTGAGGAAATTCTCGAAGACCATGATGGCCTGCTGGTGGTTCTTGGCCTTCAGCAGCTCCATGCCCTGGTTGTACATCATGACGGGCCGCGAATCGAAGCCCCGCCCCGACGAGACCTTCTGCTGCATTGGGGCTTGGGGGGCCGGGGGGGCCACGCCCTGGTTCGCCCTCACACCCGCCGGCGGCGGCTGGCCCGGGTCCCACATCTGGATGAGGTTGCCACCGGAGTCAAGTTGCTGCAGGGCCACGGGCTCCTCGTCGGCGGCCTCAGGCTCGGGCTCCCGGGGGCTGAGGCGCACCACGGGCAGATCCCTGGGGCTGTCGGCGCCCAGCAGGCGCTCCATGGGCCCGGCGCCCTCGTCAATCCCCCCAGTCCCCCCCAGCCGCTGAATCATGATGCGATTGGAGTCCATCTCGTCGGACAGCAGCAGCATGCGGTTCTGCATGTCCTCCATCTGGATGTTCTGGTTGGCCTGCACCGCCTGGACCCGGGACTGGTCCGTGCGCAGATCGGCCAACTGCTGCTCCAGGGCGCTGTGGTCATGGCAGGCCCCCAGTCCCAGCAGCAGCACACCCAGCAGACCTGTGGTAAAGGCATTCCTCACGGCTCACCGCAACGCAGTTCGTCCTGGGCGGGATTCTAAGCGCGCGGGGGCGGCGGTCAAATTCCAATGTAAGGTTTTCGGGCGCAAGGTTTTTCTTGAACCGCGGCGGGGCCGGTGCTAGAAGAAAACGGCCAACACTCTCGGAGGATCCCAATGTCAGGGCACAATAAATGGAGCACCATCAAGCACAAGAAGGGCAAGGCCGATGCCGCCAGGGGTCGCGTCTTCACCCGTCTTATCAAGGAAATGACCGTGGCCGCCCGTATGGGTGGTGGTGACGAAAACGGCAACCCCAGGCTTCGGTCTGCGGTGGCCGCCGCCAAGGCCGCCAACATGCCCCTGGATAACATCACGCGGGCAATCAAGCGCGGCACCGGCGAACTGGAAGGCGTGACCTACGAAGAGTGCACCTACGAGGGTTACGGCCCCGATGGCGCCGCCCTGCTGGTGGACGTGGTCACCGACTCGAAGAACCGCACCGTGGCCGAGATCCGCAAGCTCATCGGCAAGTACAACGGCAAGTTCGCCGAGCCCGGCAGCGTGTCCTGGATCTTCAAGAAGCGTGGCCGCCTGCTGGTCACCGGTGCCAACATGACCGAAGACAAGATGACCGAACTGGCCCTCGAGGGCGGCGCGGACGACGTGGTCTTCGACGCTGAAGGCTGCGAGATCTTCTGCGAGCCCTCCGCCATCGAACCCCTGCGCGCCGTGTACACCGCCGCCGGGCTGTCCGTGGACGAGGCCGGGCTGGTGCAGGTGCCCTCCACCTCCGCCAAGCTCGAGGGCGGCTCTGCCCGCACCATGATGCATCTCATGGAGGCCCTGGACGAGCACGACGACGTCCAGAATGTCTGGACCAACGCTGACCTGCCCGACGACGTTGAGGACTCCGACGAGTGATCGTCCTTGGCATAGATCCCGGCTCCATCAAGACAGGCTTTGGTGTCGTCTCCGTGGAAAAGCGCCGCATGGTGCCCGTGGAGTTCGGGGTCATCCGCACCAAGCCCGGCGAGGAGATGCCTGCCCGGCTATGCCGCATCTTTGAAGGCATTGTGGACGTCATCGACCGCCACAAGCCCGGCGAGGCCGCCATCGAGAAGGTCTTCCACGGCACCCGCGCTCAGAACTTCGACAGCACCCTCAAGCTGGGGCAGGCCCGAGGGGTGGCCCTGCTGGCCCTGGCGCGCGCCGGCATCCCCCTGGGCGAGTACGCCCCCGCGGACGTCAAGAAGTCCATCACGGGGACGGGGCGGGCCGAGAAGTGGCAGATGCAAAAGATGATGGAGACCCTGCTGCACCTGGACAAGGCCCCCGCAGAGGACGCCGCCGATGCCCTGGCCCTCGCCCTCTGCCACGCCTTCCGAAAAGGGCTCATCTGAACGGAGGCACAAGTGATTGGCTACCTGCGCGGAAAGCTGCTTCACAGGGAAGACCAGGACCTGCTGCTGGACTGCAACGGCGTGGGCTACGAGGTCAGCGTCCATGAGGGCATGACGGCCCTCATCCCCGCCCTGGGCGAGGAACTGGCCCTCTTCACCCATCTGGTCACCAGGGAGGATGGCTCCCAGTTGTTCGGCTTCTCTGACCAGGCCGAGAAGGAGCTGTTCCTGGCCCTCATCCGCATCTCCGGCGTGGGCCCCAAGACCGGGCAGGCCATCATCGCCACCTACACCGCCAACGATCTGGCCTTCATCCTGGAGACCGCCGACATCAAGGCCCTCAGCCGCATCTCGGGCATCGGCCCCAAGACCGCCGAGCGCCTCCTGCTGGAGCTGCGCACGCCCCTGAAGCGCCTGGGCAAGGTGCAGGTCTCCCGCACCCTCAAGGTCACCGCCACCGAGGGCAGTGTTCCGGGGGACGGAGAGGCCGCCCTGGCCCTGGAGGCCCTGGGCTTCCGGCGCTCCGAAGTGGAGCCCGTGCTGGCCCGCCTGCGCCGTGACGGCATCAAGGGCAGCACCGCTGAACTGGTCAAAGAAGCGCTCAGGAGGCTCAAGTCATGAGCAACAACGAAGATCTCTCCTCCCTGGCCTCCCCGGAGGATCGCCGCGCCGAGTCCGCCCTGCGCCCCCGCTCCTTTGCGGACTATGTGGGCCAAAGCAAGCTCAAGGAGAACCTGTCCATCTTCGTGAAGGCCGCCAAGCTTCGTGGCGAGGCCCTGGATCACATCCTGTTCTGTGGGCCCCCGGGCCTGGGCAAGACCACCATGGCCCTCATCCTGGCCGAGGAGATGGGCGTGGCCATCCGCGTGACCTCCGGGCCGGTCATCGAGAAGAAGGGGGATCTGGCGGGCATGCTCACGGGGCTGGCCGACGGGGACATCCTGTTCATCGACGAGATCCACCGCCTGGCCCCCGCCGTGGAGGAGAGCCTCTACCCGGCCATGGAGGACTACACCTTCGACATCATCATCGGCGAGGGTCCCCACGCGCGGTCCGTGCCCCTGGCCCTTAGCCGCTTCACCCTGGTGGGTGCCACCACCCGCACGGGGCTCCTCACCTCCCCCATGCGCAACCGCTTCGGGCTCATCGCCCGGATGGACTACTACTCCCACGAGGAGTTGACCAAGATCGTCCTGCGCTCCGCCTCCCTCCTGGACCTCAAGATTGACCAGGCGGGGGCCCAGGAGATCGCCCGCCGCTCCCGGGGGACCCCCCGCGTCGCCAACCGCTTGCTGCGCCGGGTGCGGGACTTCGCCCAGGTGGAGGGCGACGGGACTATCAAGAAGGGGGTGGCCGCCTCCTCCCTGGACCGCCTGGATGTGGACGCCATCGGCCTGGAGAACACGGACCGGGACTACCTGTTGGCCCTGCTGGACAAGTTTGGTGGGGGGCCGGTGGGGGTGGAGACCCTGGCCGCCGCCCTGTCCGAAGAGCGGGACACCCTGGAGGACGTGGTGGAGCCCTACCTGTTGCAGCAGGGCTTCATCCAGCGCACCCCCCGGGGGCGGGTGGCCACGGACCACGCCTGGGCCCACATGGGCCTGCGCAAGCCCAGCGCCACCACCCGCCCGCGGCAGAAGGAACTGCCCGTGGAGTAAAGGGCGCCTTGCACCCCCGCGGCCCCCGTGTTAGAAAACCGCCACCTTGTTGGAGGATCTGGGATGAACGAATGCACTGAACAGGAAGCCCGGAAGGACGCGGGCCCGGATTGGGTCGAGAAGCAGCTTCGCCAGCGGCGCACCATCCTGCTGTCCGGCGTCATTGACGACGACAGCGCCGAGACCATCGTCTCCCGCCTGTTGGCCCTGGACACGGAGTCCCCCAAGGCGACCATCGACCTGGTGCTGAACTCCGGCGGCGGGTCCATCTCGTCGGGCTTCGCCATCTACGACACCATCCGCTTCATCAAGGCCCCGGTGCGGATCATCTGCACGGGTCTGGTGGCCAGCATGGGCGTGGCGGTGCTGCTGTCCGTGCCCCCCGAGCGGCGCCTGTCCATGCCGTCCACGCGCTTCATGATTCACCAGCCCCTCATCCACGGCACCATGGTGGCCCCCGCGGCGGACCTGGAGATCAGCGCCCGGGAGATGGTCCGCATGAAGGACGCCATGAACCGGCTCATCTCCGAAGCCACGGGCAAGGAGCTGGCCCAGGTCCAGAAGGACACCCTGCGGGACTACTGGATGAGCGCCCCCGAGGCCCAGGCCTATGGGCTGCTGTCCCGGGTCATCACCCGTAGCTCGGAACTGTGAGGTCCACCATGCCCTGGGCATCCAAGCTGCTGTGCGCCGTTGGTCTTGCGCTGGCCCTGGGGCCGCTGACCCTGGGCTGCTCCGGGGCCCAGAAAAGCAACCTGCCCCCCGCCCAGGCCGAGCGTGAAGAGTACCGCAAGGCCCTGGACTATCTGGTGCGGGACAAGTCCCAGGACGCCATCGAGGCCTTCACCGAGCTGTCCGAGTCCGCCTCCAACCCGGAGGTGGCCGAACTGGCGACCCTGCGCCTGGGCGAGGCCCTGTTCGGGGACTCCTCCTACGCCGAGGCCGCCGAGGTCTTCCGGCAGTACACCGACCAGTACGGCACCTCCCCCAACGTTCCCCACGCGCTGTACATGTGGGCCCGCTGCCACCTGGAGCGGCTGCCCTCGGACTTCTGGATGCTGCCCCCCACAGCGGAGCGCGAGCAGCAGAATCTGCTGGAGGCCCTGGGGCTGCTGCGGCGGCTGATCCTGGCCTATCCGGACTCCCACGCCGCGGCCAAGGGCCGGGTGCTGTTCGTGAACGCCTCCCGCATGTCCTGCGAGCATGAAATGTACGTGGCGGAGTACTACGAAGACCGGGAAAAGCCCAAGGGCGTGGTGCTGCGGCTGGAGGCCCTGTGGAACCAGGATCAGGAGGAGCGCCGGCTGGGCCTGGTGCCCGAGGGCTACGCCTTCTGTGGCCGCCCCGCCGAGGCCTGCCTGCGCCTGGGCAAGGCCTACGCCCTGCTGAAGAAACCCGAGGGCCTGCGCTCCACCCTGGAGCGCCTCAAGGCCAACTGGCCCAAGGACCAGGACACGGCCCGCGAACTGGAAGCTCTCCTGAAGTAAGCGAATAGTCTAGCCGTCCAAGCCGCGCACGCAGTAAGCGGTGCAGGTTCAGCGATCCGCTCACTTCGTTCGCGGCTAGGTTTGACTGGCGGATCCTGTCCGTCCAAGCCGCGCGCGCAGTAAGCGGGCCCCCCTACCTCTTCTCCAGCTCCCGGCGCAGGCCCGTCAGCACCGACTGGACGCTCCAGTTGGGGGCGACCCCAGCCTCGGCGTAGATGACCCCGATCTCCGCCAGCAGGCGCAGCCGCTCGAAGGGATCGGCCACGAAGCTGACCATGCCCAGGGCCCGACCCCATTCAGCCTTCCGGGCGACGTAGACTGCCGAGGCCGCCAGGGTCCGGTCCTTCCACGCTTCATCCCGCAGCTCGCTCAGCATGGTCATGGCCTCGGGAGCACGCCCACCCTTGAAGCAGCCCAGGGCGGCGGAGCTCATGGCGGCCCAGGCAGCCAGCCCCTCGCCCATGGCCCGGGCGGCGGTCATGGCGCTGGGACAGTCCACCCAGCGGGCCTGCGCCAGGATGGCGGAGAAGCGGGGGCTGGTGACCACCGTGGTCTCCACCTTGGGGGCCAACTCCCAGGCCTCCGTCAACAGCGGCAGGGCCTGGGCGCGCAGGGCCCCAATCCGGGCAGCCTCCGCGGGCAGCATCTGGGGGCCCATCGCCCCGGCAGGGGGAAGCGCGGGGCGGCCAGGCTTCTGCGCCGGTCCCTGGGGCGCGGCCTCCACCACCGGTACGTCCACCGGCAGCGCTGCCAGGCCCTGGACCTCCAGGTCCTGGGCGGCCGTCATCAGCACGTTGGCCACAGCCAAAAGGGCCTCCACTCGGGCCTCGGGTGGGTTGATGGCCGGCAGCACCGCCAGGGCCTCCGCCACCGCCCAGTCCTGGGCCTGGGGGTTGTCCCGGGCAATGGCCATGAGGGCCTTGACACGCAGCAGCGAGTCAGTGATCCGGTTCACCACCCAGGTCGCCTCGTCCTGCCCCTTGGCCTTGAAGCAGTTGGGGGCCAGCTCGGACAGCAGCTTGAAGGCCACCTTGTGGTTGCCCTGCTCGTTGCCACGCCCCAGGCTGCCGGCGGCCTCCAGTGCCAGATCCGGCAGGTCCCGGCAGAAGCCCTGCGCCGCCAGTTCCTCCAGCACCATGCGGAAGGCCCGAAGCTTCCAAAGCTCGTTTTCCACCAGCCGGGCCTCCGTCAGCGCCTCCCGACGAAGGCCGCTCCTGGCGATGCCCGCGGCCAGCGCGCTATGGGCCTTGTCCAGGGCCAGGGAGTGCTCCTTCATGCCAGCCAGCAGCTTGCGAGCGCTGTCGGGCCGGCCGTCCTTGGCCAGGCGCTCGGCGCAGGCCCCCAGGACCCGATCCTTGACGGACCCATCCAGGGGCAGGGCCGCCACTTCATCCGCAAAACCCGCCTGGGCCCGCAGGGTCAGCGCCCGCGCCAGGATGGACCAGGCCCGTTCGTTCTTGGGCTCGCCCAGTTCCTTGGCCGCCAGGGACGCCAGCCAGCCCATGGTCCCCGCAAGCCTGGGGCTGCCCTCAAGTTCGCCCGCCACCGCCAGCAGCGCCTGGGCCCGGGCCTCCCCCGAGGGGAACAGCCAGGCCGCCTGGGCCGCCGCGTTCAGCGGATACACCTGGGCCAGGAACTCCTGGCGCCGGGCCGCCAGGTCCACCAGCAAGTTGGCCGTATTCAGTATGGGATAGCGCCGCAGGGCCCGGAACACCGAGGCCTGCGCGAACGTGGGCAACAGCACCCCAACCACCAGCACCATCGCAAGGACTCTACGCTTCATGGACACCTCCAAAGGTGGCGCCCAATCTAGTTTTTAGCCCGGCCCATGTCAACAGCCGCCAGGATCCTGCTTGACAGCGCCGGCCCCCGGAACTAGAAGGGAGCCGTTCTCGGGTGCCCCCATCGGGGGTGAAAAGGGAAGCAGGTGGGTGGGGCCTTCGTCGGCGCCACGAACCCTGCACGGACCCGCCACTGTGATCGGGCGTAGGTCCTGGCCATTTGCCACTGCTTGCAGCGGGAAGGCGGCCAGGAAGGGTCAAGCAATTGATCCGGCCCGTAAGTCAGGAGACCTGCCCGGGACTGTTTTCGCTGTTCTACCTTCGGGGTTGAGGGGAAGCGACTGTGGGTCTTTCTGTCTTCACGCTGCTCGTCTGGGCGGCGCTTCATGGCCAGCCTATCGCCGCCGCGGTGCCCCAGGATCAGTCCGATCTGGAGCCCCTGGAGGTCAGCGCCCAGGCCCCCCTCTCCCTCCATGAACCGGATCTGGTGCTGAAAGCCGAACAACTGCCCCCCGGCACGGACACCCTGGCGCGGGCCCTGGCCCTGGTGCCTGGCGTGCAGGTGCTTGGGGAGGGTTCGGGCCGCCCCGTCCTGGCCTCCAGCCGCGGTCTGGGCCCCGGCCGCCTGGTCGTCATGCTGGATGATCGCCCCTTGAACGACCCCAGCGGCCTGCCCCTGGACCTGCGCAGCCTGCCCCTCTCGGCCCTGGAATCCATTGAAGTCTACCGCGGCCCCCTGGCCCTCCCCGGAAGCCAGGGCAGCGCCGGCGGCATCATCCGGCTGCGGACCGGGGACGGAGGCGCTAAGGACCATGGCAGTCTGGCCCTGGGCGGCGGCTCCTTTGGCACCCTGCGCAGCGCCCTGGTGGCCCGCCGCGGCCCCCTGGAGCTCTCCCTCGATCAGGAGGTCAGCGACGGCGACTTCCCCTTCGTGGACATCAACGGCAACCCCCGCCGCCTGGCCAACAACGACAGCGCCGTCCAGCGCGGGCACCTGGCCCTGGACCTGGGGCACCGGGGCCGCTGGTGGTCCCGTCCCTCCCTGGACTGGTCGGACCTGCGCCGGGGCTCCCCGGGCCTGGAGCAGTTCCCCAGCACCACGGGCCGGGAGCACAGCCGCACCCTCCACCTCAGCGTCCCCTTCGCCGCCCCCCCCTTCGGCGACACCCTCCTGCGGGGCACCCTGGGGGCCTCCCTGTGGCAGTACCAGTTCTCCGATCCCGACCCCTACCTGCCGCCCCCCCAGCGCACCCAGGTGGACAGCCAGCGGGGCGACGCCCTGCTCTCCCTGCGCCTCCCCGCCCTGGCCTGGGTGCGCCCCTTCGCCTTCGTCAGCGGCGCCGCCGAGACCAGTCAGGTCCTCCGTCCCCGGGGCCGCCAAAACCCCAGCCGCCTGCTGGGCTCCGCCGAGGGCGGTGTCTCCCTGCGCCCCGCCTCCTTCCTGGCCGCCACCCTGGCCGCCCGGGGCGACGGTGCCAAGGGTCAGGGCGCCTTCTTCGCCCCCCGGGCCGATCTGTCCGCCTGGGTGGGCCCCTCCCAGCGCCGCCTCTCCCTGCGCCTCCATGCCGCCCGCAGCCGCCGCCTGCCCAGCCTGGACGAGCTGTACTACCAGGGCGCCGGCATCCGCGGCAACCCCGCCCTGCTGCCCGAGGATGCCTGGGCCCTGGGCGCCACCACCACCGGCACCCTGGGCCCCCTCCAGACCTCCCTGACGGCCTACCACCAGCGCCTCAGCAACCTCATCCGCTTCGTCCCCGTGACCGCCTATCTGGTGGAGGCCCGGAACCTGCGCGACGCCACGGTGGATGGCCTGGAGGGCTCCCTGGACCTGGACCTTGGCCCCCTGGCCACGGGGGCCTCCGGCGCCTGGTCCAAACGCGACTGCGCCGGCGCGCCCCTGCCCGGCCACCCGCGCCTCTCCGGCGAGGCCCACAGCGCCCTGACCTTGGGCCCCGGTACCCTCTGGGTCCGCGCCGAGGGCCGCGGCGCCATCTTTTTGGACCACCTGGGGGTGCGCAGCGAGGAGGCCCGCCTTCTGTTCCACACGGGCCTGGATCTGCGTCCCCCCCGCCCCCTGCCAACCCTGCGCCTGACCCTGCGCAACCTCACGGATGTGCGTGACTCGGTGGACTCCTATCAAAGCCCCCTGCCCGGCTTCTCGGCCTTTGCCGAAGCCGTCTTTCAAACTGACCAGAAGGAAGACTGACGATGAGACTGCTGCCCCTGACCCTTGCCCTCCTCTTGCTTGCCGGCTGCGCTGATACTGGCTCCGGGGAGCCTGCCGATCTGCTGACCTCGGACGCCTTCGACGGCAGCGCCCCCGACCTTGAGGACGACGACGCCCCGGACCTGGCGGACGACGACGCCACAGGCGACACCGCCGCTGACGCTGACGCCCAGCCAACCGACACCGCGGCCCCCGTCCAGCCCGTGTTTGCCGCCCCCCAGGCCCTGCTGCCCCTGCCCGACCAGGGCCTCCTGCTGGTCTCCAACACCAACGGCTACTGGGACAACGACCTCTTCACCATGGTCTACGGGCCGGGCTACGTCAGCGTCCTGGACCGGGACGACCTGAGCCTGCGCCGGGATATCCAGACCTCCGCCGTGAACCCCCAGACCCTGGCGCGCACCCCGGGCGGCGTGGCGGTGCTGTGCTCGGGCACCACGGCCTTCGACGAGAACTGGACCGCCAGCCCCGCCACCCCCGGGGCCCTGGACCTGTGGGACGCTGACCTGAACCTGCTGGCCTCCGTCCCCCTGCCCAACCACAGCGTGGGCACGGGCAGCGGCTTTCCCACCTCCCTGGTGGTGCTGGGGGACCGGGCCTTCATAGGCAGCGGCATCGCCCCCGCCATCTGGGCCGTGGACACCGCCACGCAGCAACTCGTCGCCACCCGGCGCCTGCACAACAACCCGGGCAACGAGCTGCTGTCCCTCTTCGACGCCGGCGGCAAGTTGGGGGTCCTGGCCTTCAACAGCGAAACCCTGAGCCTGCTGGACCCCGCCACCCTTCAGGAAATCCCCGGCCCCTGCACCTACCCCTTCGCCTTGGACTTGCGCCCCGAGACCCTCACGGGCCCCCAGGGCGCGGTCTTCCGCGACGGCCGCATCTACATCATCAATGCCCTCACCAGCACCCTGTCGGTCTTCGACCCCGCCACCTGCGAACTGGAGTCCCAGGCCGCGGTGCTGGGCGGCGCCCCCAACCAGATCTTCGCCAACGACACCTTCGCCTACGTCGTCAACTCCCTGGACAACAACCTCCAACGCCTGGCACTGGACGACCTGGACTCCACCGTCCCCTTCGTCACCCTGCCCCCCGGCTGCAACCCCTGGAACGGCGCCCTGGATGGTCCCCACCTGTTCGTCACGGGCTTCGTGGACCAGCGGGTCTACCGCGCCGACCTGGACAGCGGCGACCTGTTGGGCTTCGTCCCGGAGGCCCCATGAAGTTCCTGCTGATGCTGGCCCTCGCCCTTGGCTGCCTGGGCCCGGCCTGCGCCAACCAACCCGACCTGGCCCCCGCCTCGACCCCCCGCCGGGTGGTGGCGCTGGCCCCCAATCTGGCCGAGACCTGGGCCTTTGCCTGCGGCCCCGAGGCCCTGGTGGGGCGGGTCAACTTCACGGACTTTCCCCCCGCCCTGGAGGCCCTCCCCTCGGTGGGCTCGGCCCTGGGCCCGGACCTGGAGCGCCTGTCCTCCCTTCGCCCCGATCTTGTCCTGATTACCAGGGGGGCCGCGGGGGGACCGGTGGCCACAGCCCTGGCCGGCGCCGGCCTGCGCCTGGAGGTCTTCCAGGTGGAGAGCCCCGCCCAGGTGGTCCAGGCGGTCCAGCGCATGGAGCAGCTTTGCAACGCCTCCGGCCTTGCCTCCCAGAATTTAGCTAGGGGGCTTTCCGAGGCACCCGGGGTCGGGGCTGGGACGCCCCCCCGTGTGCTGATGCTGCACGGCCACCGCCCCCTGGTGGCCGCCGGCCCCGGCTCCTGGGGAGAGTCCCTGCTGACCCTGGCGGGGGCCACCAACGCCGTGCCCCCCACGGCCATGCCCTACCCCACCCTGTCGGCGGAGGACCTGGCTGCCCTGGCGCCGGACTGCATCCTGGACAGCAGCGGCATGTACGAGGCCCCCGCCGACGCCCAGGCCCTGCAACTGCCCGGCCACACGCCCCTGGTGCCCCTCGAGGACAGCGCCCTGCTGCGCCCCGGCCCCCGCTTTCCCCAGGCCGTGGAAGCGGTCCGCCGGGCCCTGCTGCAGTGCCAGCCAAAGATCTCTTTGGCGGCCCCCCTCCACACCCAACGGAGTCTCCCCCTATGAAAAAACCCTCACCACGGGCGCTGGCCGTCCTGGCCACGCTGCTGACTCTGGCCCTGCTGGGGCTGTACCTCTGGGCGGGGCCCGTGCTGCTGGACCTGGGGGCTTTGCTGGACCCCGACTCGGAGGCCCGCAGCCTGCTGGGCCTGCGCCTGCCCCGGGCCCTGCTGGCGCTGCTGGTGGGGGGTTCCTTGGCGGTGGCGGGCACGGCCTTCCAGGCGCTGCTGCAAAATCCTTTGGCGGATCCCTTCATCCTGGGGGTCTCCGGGGGCGCGGCCTTCGGGGCGGCCCTGGGGGCGGCGGCGGCGGCCAGTTTTCTGGGGCTCTCCCCGGTGCTGGCCCAGGTGCCCGTCTTCGCCCTGGCCTTTGCCGGAGCCCTGGCCGCCAGCGCCCTGGTGTTTTTGAGCGCCGGCGCGGGCAACACCAGCCGCATGTTGCTGGCCGGGGTGGTGACCAACTTCCTGGCCTCGTCCCTCATTGTCATCCTCAACACCGTGCTGCGCCCCGAGCAGGCCCAGGACCTCATCTATCGGCTCTCCGGCAGCCTGGCCGCACCGCCCCCCGCCGCCGTGCTGTGGCCCGCCGTGGTCATCTGCGTGCTGGGATTTCTTTGGCTGCTGCGTCTTGCCCCCGGGCTGGATGCGCTGTCCCTGGGGCCGCGCTTCGCCCACGACCTGGGGCACCGGGTGGAGACCTTGAATCTGGCCATATTTTTGCCCGCCACCCTCATGACCGCGGTGGTGGTCAGCCTCAGCGGTTTTGTGGGCTTCGTGGGCCTCATCGTGCCCCACGCCCTGCGCAGCCTGCTGGGGCCCGCCCACCATCGCCTGCTGCCCGCCAGCTTCCTGGCCGGGGGGGCCTTCCTGCTGGCCTGCGATCTGCTGGCCCGGCTGTCCTTCCCGGTCTTTGGGACCCAGGCCCCCGTGGGGGCGCTGACGGCCCTGGTGGGGGCCCCCGTCTTCTTTGTCCTGCTGCACCGTCTGGGAGGTGGCCATGAGCGCTCCTGAGCCCACGGTCCTGCGCGCCCGCGGCCTGGCCATGACCCGCGCAGGCCGCCGGCTCTTTGAGGACCTCTCGCTGGACCTGGCCCCCGGGGATTTTCTGGGCATCTGCGGCCCCAACGGCTGCGGCAAGAGCACCCTGCTGGGCCTGCTGGCGGGGTGGCTGCGGCCCCAGGCCGGCACCCTGGAACTGGGCGGCCGCCCCCTGGGGACCCTGCGTCCCCGGGACCGCGGGCGGCTGCTTACACAGGTGGGCCAGGCCCCCTCGGCGGAGGTCTCCTTTGCGGTCCAGGAACTGGTCACCATGGGCCGCCAGCCCCACCAGCCCGAGGCCCCCTCCCGTGGCGCCCAGGCGGTGCAGCGGGCCCTGGAGGCGACGGATCTTCTGCCCCTGTCCCACCGGCCCCTGGCGACGCTGTCCGGCGGCGAGCTTCAGCGCGCCTTCCTGGCCCGGGCCCTGGCCGCCCAGACGCCCCTGCTGCTGCTGGACGAGGTGAGCTCCGCCCAGGACCCTCGCCGCCAGGGCGCCCTCATGTCCATGCTGGCTGATCTGGTGCAAAAGGAAGGCCGGGCCATCGCCCTGGCCACCCACGACCTGAACCTGGCGTCCCTCTTCTGCACCAGGGTTCTGCTCTTTGGCCCCGAGGGCGCTTTCATCCACGGAACCCCCCAAGAAGTGTTCACTAAAAAGACCCTAAGCAGCATCTTCGGCGATGCCCTGCGCCTAACCGACAGCGGCGACCCCCAGCGCCCGCTGATGGTGCCAGTAAGGTAGGCCCAAAGCCTGCCCGTCCGAACCCCGACCGCAAGGGAGGGGGCTGTCCGGCACGCATGCCCAAGCTTTTCCCAGGGGCCGGGG